>CP069300.1:6541971-6873943 GCA_016839165.1 Bradyrhizobium sp. PSBB068 | reverse complement strand
GCAGGACGCTCGGCGAGAACATCGCGGGCGCCGAAGTCCACAATGACGACGTCATCCGCACCGTCGACAACCCGATCTACAGGGAAGGCGCGCTGGCCGTGCTGAAGGGCAATCTCGCGCCCGACGGCTGCGTGATCAAGCCGTCAGCCTGCGATCCGCGCTTCCTCAAGCACACCGGGCCTGCGCTGGTGTTCGACGATTATCCGTCGATGAAGAAGGCAGTCGACGATCCCGATCTCGACGTCACCGCCGATCATGTGCTGATCCTGCGCAATGCCGGCCCGCAGGGCGGCCCGGGCATGCCGGAATGGGGTATGCTGCCGATCCCGACCAAGCTCGTGAAGCAGGGCGTGCGCGACATGGTGCGGCTGTCGGATGCGCGGATGAGCGGCACCAGCTACGGCGCCTGCATCCTGCACGTCTCGCCGGAATCCTTTATCGGCGGCCCGCTGGCGCTGGTTCGGAACGGCGACCGCATCACGCTCGACGTCGCCGCGCGCACCATCGATCTCGATGTGCCGGAGGCGGAATTGGTGAAGCGCCGTGCCGAATGGAAGCAGCCCGAAAAGCGCTTCGAGCGCGGCTATGGCTGGATGTTCTCGAAGCACATCAAGCAGGCCAATGAAGGCTGCGACTTCGATTTCCTCGAGACCGGTTTCGGCAAGCCGGTGGGCGAGCCGTCGATTTACTAGTCCCTGTCATTCCGGGGCGCGCGAAGCGCGAGCCCGGAATCCATTTCTCCTCAAGCTATGCGGCCTGATGGATTCCGGGCCTGGCCCTGCGGGCCATCCCGGAATGACGAAAGAAGAGAGAGCAACGTAGCCATGCCCAAACTCAGCGACACCACCCGCAACAAGCTGAAATCCGTCTCCACCGCCACCGTTGCCACCGCGCTGTTCAAGCGCGGCTTCCGCATCCAGATGATCCAGGATGTGCATCCCCTGAGCGCGGATCAGCCGACCATGGTCGGCGAGGCCTTCACGCTGCGCTACATGCCGGCGCGGGAGGATCTCAACACGATCGAGGTATTCCGCGATCGTGCGCATCCGCAGCGCAAGGCGATCGAGGATTGTCCCGTGGGCGCGGTGCTGGTGATGGACAGCCGCAAGGATGCGCGCGCGGCGTCGGCCGGTGCGATCCTGGTGACGCGGCTGATGAAGCGCGGCTGCGCCGGCGTCGTCACCGACGGCGGCTTCCGCGACTCGGCCGAGATCGCGCGGCTCGGCTTCCCGGCGTTTCATCACCGGCCGAGCGCGCCGACCAATCTCACCTTGCATCAGGCGATCGAGATCAACGTTCCGATCGGCTGCGGCGACGCGCCAGTGTTTCCCGGTGACGTGATTCTCGGTGATAGCGACGGCGTCATCGTGATCCCGGCCCACCTCGCCGACGAGATCGCGGACGAGACCTTCGAGATGACCGCGTTCGAGGATTTCGTCACCGAGCAGGTCCAGAACGGCCGCGGCATCTTCGGTCTTTATCCCGCGACGGACGAGCAGACGCTGCAGGATTTTGCGGTCTGGCGGAAGGCGAAGGGGCGGTAGGTCTCACCCCACATTCCCCGTCGCTGTCGACGAGCGATCGCCGCGCATTCCGCCGTCGTCCCGGCGAAGGCCGGGACCCATAAGCACAGGGAGAAGTTTGGCGAAGACCGGATGTGCCGTGGTACTGCGACTTCCTTGCTCGAAAGATCACGCGGTATGGGTCCTGGCTTTCGCCAGGACGACGATGGGGGGGTAGCCGGGCTAAGGTGCCTTACACCTCCGCCTTCTCAGCCATCCCCACCGCCCACAACGCAAACGCATAGACGATCGCGACTTCGTCGAGGCGGTTGAAGCGGCCGGAGGCGCCGCCGTGGCCGGCGCCCATGTTGGTGCGCAGCAGCACCGGGCCGCCGCCGCGCATCGTGGCGCGCAGCCGGGCGATCCATTTCGCCGGTTCCCAGTAGGTCACGCGCGGATCGGTGAGCCCGCCCATCGCGAGGATCGCCGGATAGTCCTTGGCCGCGACGTTGTCATAGGGCGAATAGGACAGGATGGTGCGGAAATCCTTCGCGCTCTCGATCGGGTTGCCCCATTCCGGCCATTCCGGCGGCGTCAGCGGCAAGGTGTCGTCGAGCATGGTGTTGAGCACGTCGACGAACGGCACTTCGGCGACGATGCCGGCGAACAGCTCGCCGGCGCGGTTGGCGACGGCGCCCATCAACATGCCGCCCGCCGAGCCGCCATGGCCGACGATGCGTTTTTTCGCCCGTATATTTCGTCTCGATCAGCGCCCGGCCGGCCGCGGCAAAATCGTCGAACGTGTTGGTCTTCTTCTCGCGCTTGCCGTCGAGATACCAGCCCCAGCCCTTGTCGGCGCCGCCGCGGATATGAGCGATCGCATAGACGAAGCCGCGGTCGACCAGCGACAGCCGGTTGGCCGCGAACGAGGCCGGCATCGCCATGCCGTAGGAGCCGTAGCCATAGAGCAGCAGCGGCGCCTTGCCGTCGCGCACGAAATCCTTGCGATGCAGGATCGACACCGGCACCTGCGCGCCGTCATGCGAGGTCGCCATGATGCGCGTGGTGACGTAGTCAGCCGGGTTGTGGCCGGACGGAATCTCCTGGCGCTTGCGCAAGACACGGGTCCGCGTCGCCATGTCGTAGTCATAGACCTCCGACGGCGTCGTCATCGATGAATAGGCGAAGCGCAGATTCGTGGTCTCGAACTCGTAGCCGCCCATGGTGTCGAGCGAATAAGCCGCCTCATCGAAGGCGATCGCGTGCTCTTCGCCGCTCCTGAGGTCGCGGATGATGATCGCCGGCAGCGCGTTGGCGCGCTCCAAGCGCACCATGTGGCCGGCATAGAGCTCGACGTCGAGCACATAGACGCCCTCGCGATACGGGATCAGGTCGCGCCAGTTGGCACGCGCGGGCGCGGCGAGCGGCGCGGTGACGACCTTGAAGTCGATGGCGTCGTCGGCATTGGTCAGGATGAACAGCTCGTCGCCGCGGTCGGCGATCGAATATTGCACGCCTTCCTCGCGCGCCGCGACGAGGCGCGGCGGCGCGTCGGGATTGGCGAGATCGATCAGCCGCTGCTCCGAGGTCTCGTGGTCGCCCCCGGCGATCACGCAGAAGCGGCCGCTGGCGCTCTCGTGCAGATGGGTGAACCAGCCGGCATCCTGCTCCTCATAGATCAGGATGTCGTCGGCCTGCTTGGTGCCGAGCCTGTGCCGCCACACCTGCATCGGGCGGTGATTGTCGTCGAGCTTGACGTAGAAGAAGCTCTTGGAATCCGCGGCCCAGACCACGCCGCCGTCGGTCTCCTCGACGAGATCGTCGAGATCGCCACCGGTCGCCCAGTCGCGCACGCGGATCGAAAAATACTCCGAACCCTTGGTATCGGCACTCCAGGCGTGCAGGCGGTGGTCATTGGAATGCCGGCTGCTGCCGAACTTGAAATATTTATGGTCCTTCGCCAGCGCGTCGCCGTCCAGCACGACATGCGCCTCGCCGCCGTCGCGCGGCGTGCGGGCGAACAGCTCATGTTGGCCGCCTTCGCGGAATTTCCTGAAATAGGCGAACGGGCCGTCCGGCGACGGCACGCTGGAATCATCCTCCTTGATCCGTCCGCGCATCTCCTTGACCAGTTGCTTCTGCAAGCCGTCGGTATGGCCGAGCAGGCTCTCGGTGTAGCCGTTCTCGGCTTCGAGATAGGTCCTGATATCAGGATCGAGGATCAAGGGATCGCGCAGCACCTCCTGCCATTTCGGATCCTTGATCCACGCATAGTCGTCGGTCACCGTGATGCCGTGGGTGGTGAAGGAATGCGGCCGGCGCGGCGCAACGGGGGGCGATGGCTTGGTCGATTGGGTCACAAGATCCTCATGGTGCGGGGTTCCGCTTTATATCGGGATGAATGTGGCGATTGCCAGATGGTGCGCCCGTCCGCGCGCACGCGGACTGGGCGTCCTACCCGTTCCGCAGCTTCGCGCCCGCATTGCCGCCGGACATCGGGATCTGGTTCACCGCCAGCACCACGGCGAAGGTGATCACCAGCATCGCGATGCCGAGCACCGCGATCGCAGCGAGGTCGCCGCCTTCGTTGAGATCGAAGATCAGGACCGACAGCACCTTGGTCTGTGAGGTGAACAGCACGATCGCGGCCGACAGTTCCCGCATCACGCCGATGAAGATGAAGCACCAGGTCGCGATCACGCCGGTGCGGAGCAAGGGGGCGGTGATCTGGCGCAGCGCCTGCAACCGGGTCGCGCCGAGGATGCGGCTCGCTTCCTCGAGTTCGGGATGGATGGTCGCGAACGCCGCCTGCAATTGCTGGTAGGCCGAAGGCAGATTGATGGTGAGGAACGCCAGCAGCAGGATCCACAGCGTGCCGTAGAGCACGAAGGGCCGCCGCGTGTAGCTCAGGAACAGGCCGACGCCGAGCACGATGCCGGGGACCGCGACCGGCGCGGTGGCGAGGAAGCCGAGCAGGCGGTGGCCGGCGATCACCTTGCGTGTCGTGACATAGGCGATGACGAGCGCCAGGATGGTGCCGATCGTCGCCGTTGCGGTGCCGAGGATCACGGTGTTCTTCAGCGCGAGTTGGGTCGACGACAGCTCGGTGAACACGAAGACGATGTTGTGCAGGGTGGCCGTCGACGGCGTCACCAGCGTGGTCGCGTTCGGCGAGAACGCGGCGTTGAGCAGCGCGAGATAGGGTAGGAAGACTGGATTGAGCAGCACCACGAGGCAGAAGCCGAGTGCAGCCCAGCGCCAGCCGCGCAACTCGACCCGGCGCGGCGCGCCATATTTGCCGCCGATCACCGAATAGCCGCGGCGGCCGAGCAGCGCCTTTTGGCCCTGCAGCAGCAGGATGGTCAGCACCAGCAGCGGCACCGCGGCGGCGGCTGCGAGCTCGAGCTTCGGCGGATACTGGAACAGGCTCCAGATCTTGGTCGTCATGGTGTGGAAGCCGGCCGGCAGCGCCAGGATCGCCGGCGAGCCGAACAGCGTCATCGCCTGCAGGAAGGCGATCAACGCGCCCGCGACGAGCGCCGGCAGCGCGAGCGGGATGGTCACCCGCCGTGCCGTGGTCCAGGCGTTGCCGCCGAGGATCGCGGAGGCGTCTTCCAGTTCGCCCGGCATGGTGTCGAGCGCATTGGCCACCAGCACGAACACGAACGGAAAGGTGTAGCAGGAGATCACGAAGATGATCCCGGTCATCGAATAGATATTGAACAGCGCATCGGCGTCTTCGCCGGCGAACAGCCGATAGAGCTGGTTGAGCAACCCCGAATTCGGCGCCGCCAGCAACTCCCAGGCGACCGCACCGAGGAACGGCGGCGTCACGAACGAGGCCGTCACCAGCGCGCGGATGATCTGCCGCCCCGGCATGTCGGTGCGCGACACCAGCCAGCTGATCGGCGCCGCGACGATGCAGCAGATCACTGCCGATGTCGTGGCGATGATCGCGGTGGTCAGCAGCGGATCGAGGAAGTCGGGATTGCTGAACAGCGTGACGAAATTCGCAAGCGTTGGATGACGGTTCTTGTCGGTGAAGGCGAACACCGCGAGCCACGACAACGGCAGCAGGATCAGCAGGACGAGGAGCGCAGCGAACAGCCACAGCACGGGGCGCGTCCAGTCGATGCGCGGTTTTGCGGAGGGGGAGGTGGTGACGGTTGTCATGTGAAGCCTCTCTCCCGGTCATTCTCGGTGCGCAATTGCGCACCTGGGGGCGCCGCGAAGCGGCGAGCCCGGAATCCATCGGGCCGCAGGCGCAGGTGGAGAAATGGATTCCGGGCTCGCGCTGCGCGCGCCCCGGAATGACGATCGTGAAAGTTACATGGCATCCTCACACCCGAAACAGCCGCGCATAGCGCGTCTTGATCTCTTCGGTCATCGCGTGCGACGCGAATATCCTGCCGAGTGCAAGCGCCGCAGAACTTTTCGGGACTTGGCGTCTGGAGATTTGCTTCCGCATCGCGTCCCTCGGTTTCTTTCTCGTTATCGGCTGAGCGCCCGGCAGCGCTCGGGCGGCAAGTTCAGCCAGACCTCGCGCCCCTTCTCGACCGCGGTCTCGGTCGGCGTGGTCACCCGCAGCGAGGTGCCGTCTGGTGTTTCCACCATGTAGTCGCGGTTCATGCCGAGATAGACCTGCCGCGTCACGATGGCCTTGAGCGTGTTCTGCGTTGCGGCGGGCGGCCGGGTCGAGAGCTGGATCTCATGCTGGCGGATCGCGACCGGCGCACCCTGGCCGGCGGTGAGCCTCGCCCCGACCACTTCCAGTATCGTGCCGCCGAACTCGACATGGGTCGCATCGCGTGCGGTGCCCTTGATCACATTGGCCGCGCCGATGAAGCGCGCGACGAATTCGGATTCCGGCCGCGCGTAGATGTCCTCCGGGCTGCCGAGCTGGTCGATCTTGCCGGCATTCATGACAGCGATGAGGTCGGCGGTCGTCATTGCTTCGGACTGATCGTGGGTGACATAGACCGTGGTGTAGCGATATTCGTCGTGCAGGCGGCGGATCTCGAACCGCATCTCCTCGCGCAGATTGGCGTCGAGATTGGACAAGGGTTCGTCGAGCAGCAGCGTCTCGGGGCCGACGATCAGCGCCCGTGCCAGCGCGACGCGCTGCTGCTGGCCGCCGGACAACTCGCCCGGATAGCGCTGCGCCAGCGGTTCCAGCTTGGTGGTCGCCAGGATCGCGGCGAGTTTCTTCGCGATCGTGTCGCGGTCCATTTTGCGCAAACGGAGGCCATAGACGATGTTCTCGGCCACCGTCATATGCGGCCACAGCGCGTAGCTCTGGAAGATCATCGACATGTTGCGCTGCTCGGGCGGCAGCGTGCGCGCCTTCGACGACACCACGCGGTCGCCGACACGGATCTCGCCGTCGGACGGTTCAAGGAAGCCTGCGATCAGCCGCAGTGTCGTGGTCTTGCCGCAGCCGGACGGCCCGAGCAGGCAGACCAGCCGGCCGTGATCGATCGTGAGGGAGACGTCGTCAACCGCGACAAACGAACCAAACCGCTTGACCAGGCCGCGCAATTCCACCGATGCCAAGCGATCCCTCCATTTTGTTTTGTCGCAGGGATCCGTGCCCGGCTGTTGCCGGCAGTAAAGCGGAAAACGATGACGACGAAAAGTGTTGGGGCCTTAGCAATGCGTTGCATGCACGGCATCCCGTCGTCCTTGTGAGCGGATCATTCACCAGCGACGCCAAACACTCAGTGTCGTCCCGGCTTTCGCCGGGACGACAGCGGAGCGTGTGGCCCCGCCGGTGCCTCAGGATACCGGCTGCCTGCGCTCGGCCTACGCCTTCACGTTCTCGCCGAGCCACTGGATGGCGGCGTCGGCGCCGGCCTTGCCGTGCGGGATATTCAACGCGGTCAGCGCGACCTCGACGACGCCGAGCGTGCCGAGGATCATCGGCGCATTGACGTGGCCCATATGCGCGATGCGGAAGGCCTGGCCTTGCAGATCGCCGATGCCGGTGCCGAGCACCACGCCGCATTTCTCCTTGGCATAGCGCTGGATCGCGGCGGGATCGGCGCCCTTCACGGTCACGGTCGTCACGGTGTTGGAGCGCTCGGTGGGTTCGGCGATGTTGAAGCCGAGCACCTGTCCCTCCGCCCAGACCGCAACCGCACGGCGCACCGCCTCGCCGAGCAGCCGGTGCCGCTCGAAGGCGTTCTGCAGGCCTTCGGCGTGCAGCATGTTGATCGCCTCGCGCAGCGCGAACAACAGGTGCACCGGCGCGGTGCCGGCATATTTGCGGTAGTGCTCGCTTCCCTCGCGCTCGGTCCAGTCCCAATAGGGCGTGCGCAGATTGGCTTTCTTGTGCGCATCCCAGGCGCGATCGCTGGCGGCGACGAAGCCGAGGCCGGGCGGCGTCATCAGGCCCTTCTGCGACCCGCTCATTGCGACGTCGACATACCATTTGTCCATCTCGAACGGCATGCAGCCGAGCGAGGCGACGGTGTCGACCATGAACAATGCGGGGTGGCCGGCCGCCTTGATCGCCCTGCCGATTGCCTCGATGTCGTTCACCGCACCGGAGGCGGTGTCGATCTGCACCGCGAGGATTGCCTTGATCTTGTGTTCCTTGTCGCGCTTGAGCCGCTCCTCGACCTCGGCCGGGCGGATCGCGCGGCGCCAGTCGCCCTTCAGCACCTCGACCTCCGCGCCCATCGCGGCAGCCGCCATGCCCCAGCCGATCGCGAAGCGCCCGCTCTCCAGCACAAGCACCTTGTCGCCGCGCGACAGCACGTTGGAGAGCGTCGCCTCCCAGGCGCCATGGCCGTTGGAGATGTAGATGTAGGATTTGCCCGCGGTGGCGAACAGGTTCGAGAGATCACGCAGCAGGCTCTCGGTCAGTTCGACCATCTCGCTGGAGTAGATGTCGAGCGCCGGGCGGTGCATCGCCTGCAGCACCTGATCAGGCATCGTTGTGGGCCCGGGGATGGCCAGAAATTCCCGGCCCGCGCGAACGGTCATCGTCCTGTTCCTTTTGGGTAAAGCAACGCAAATCATGCGTCTGAGGGGTCAAGCGGAGAGGATATTCCATCGCACTGCGGATTGCGAGCCGGGCGAAGCAATCCAGCGTTTCCAAAACCGCGGGGCACGCGTCCTATTTGCCGATCGATTCCATCACCGCGCGCCAGATCTGGTCCTTGAACTCGGTCGCGGCGGGGCTCGGGATCTGTGCGACGGCGCCGTGGTTCTTGCTGCAGGCTTCGACCAGCCGCAGCACCCAGATTTCGCCGTCGGTGTAATAGAGGTCGCCGCCGCCATTATGCCCGTTGAAGGTCGGGCCGATGCCGGTGACCTGGTATTTCGCGGTGACCATGCCGGCGGACTCGAGGTCGGCGACGAGCAGGGCGCGTTCGGCGTCGAGATCGGGTGCGATGTGATGGGTCACCGCGCCGGTGTAGTGGCTGATGCCGACGCCGCGGTCGAGCGTCGCAGCGCCCAGCCACACCGGGCGCTTCTCCTGGCCCTGGTCTAGCACCCTCCAGAACCGGACATGGTTGCGGCGATCCGCGCTCGATCCGACCGGGCGCTCGAAGGCGAGGTCTTCGCGGCGGCCGAGATAGAACAGATTGCTCACCGGCGCATCCCTGTAGGGCCGATCGAGCAGCACGGAACCCACGATTTCGATCGAGGATTTCAGCGTCACCGGATCGGCCGGAAACCAGCCGGCCTCGTGCATCGCGCAGACGACGTCCCTGACGTCGCCGATCAGCCCGACATTCATCGGGTCGCCGGGAATTCCCTGCGCGGTGCGGGTCACCATCGGCAAATTGGCGAGGCCCTTCTGATGCTCGTGATGCGTCCACAGCGCCGGCAGCACCAGATAGGCCGCGATCAAATAGGTGGCGAGCACGAACAGCAGCAGCTGCAGATAGCGCAGGCGCTTGCGACGGCGCGGCGCAAGCAGGTTGATCTCGAGATCGGTCATGCCGTGGTCCTTCACCTCTCCCGCTTGCGGGGGAGGTCGGATTGCATCGAAGATGCAATCCGGGTGGGGGCTGTCTCCACGCGATGAGTATCGCTCGTGGCAAGACCCCCACCCCAGCCCTCCCCCGCAAGCGGGAGAGGGTGCGCACTGCCAATGCGGTTGCGTTCGAGTCTCATTCTGTCGAAGTCGAGCCTCAGTCAGCGCCCTAACGCCGCGTCTCGCGGCAGCCGGCGGCCTCGGCTTCCTCGACCGAGCAGAACCAGCGCGTGCCCTTGGAGATCTTCATCTCGATCTTGGCGTACCAGCGGCTGCTCGGCTGGTGGAAGATGCACTCGCCGGAACGGTTGACGTTGCCCTTGATGGTGCAGTCGGGCGAGGGCGCGACCGGACCGGAAGCGGAGGCGAGCAGGATCGAGTGTGCACTCTCCGGCACTTTCGCGGCGCCGAGCACGGGGGTCTTCTTGTTGCGCACGCGCCAGTCCCACGGCGCAATGAACGCGCCCTGCCACATTCCGGCCTTGGCCTCGCGCGCCTCCTTCTCATCCGGCTCGTAGTCACGCGAGATGCGGGTGAAGGCCAGCGCCCAGCCATTGCTGACCATCCACTTCTGGATGTCCTCGCCATCGACCTCGCAGCGCGCGATGGTGCGGCCGCGGCGATCGACCGTGCGGGCATGGCAGGTCCAGCTCTTGTTGCCGGCATGCTTGATCAGCTCGTCGCGCGCGGCGACGCCGCAGGTCCAGCGCTCGCCCTTGGTATTGAGGCAGAGCTGGTCGGTCGACGGCGCGTCGATGCCGCCGAGCCGAATCTTGACGCTGCCGATCATGAGCTGGTCGCCGTCGCGGATCTTCGGCACGCCGGTGATGTCGGCGGCGACCGCCAGCGTCGGCAGCGACAGCAACAGGCCAGCAGTGAGCAGCGTCTTCAGCATCGGCGTTTCCCGGCCAGGTTCTTGGCGTTCAGTGCCCAACGATTGTGCGGGCAATTGGGCAACCGTGCCAGTGCTGTCGTGTTTCCGCCAGTCTCAACTTCGCGTCATCCGATTATGAATGAGCCATCCGCTTCCTCGCCAGCGCCAGCGCCATCAGCACGAACGCTGACGTCACCTCCGGCCCGCCGACCAGTATCCGTGTCGGCGTCTTCATCTTGTTCCATTCATAGGCCTTGTAGGGTCCCTTTCTGCCACCCTCGCCGAGGCCCTGCACGATGCAGTGCAGCGCCGGCGTGAAGCTCGCGACCTCGGCGCCAAGATGCGCCAGCGCCATCAGCGCCAGCGCGGCATCGAACGGGTTCATCTCATGGGTGATCAGCTCGCCCTGGACATAGCCGAGCACGCGGGCGCGGATCAGCGCGAACACGTTGCCGGGATCGATCACGCGCTGCGCCGCCAGCGGCAGCGCGATGAACGCGGCATAGCAGCGGCCGAAATAGGCCGAGTAGAGCTCGGGCAGATAATAGATGTGCGAGCGCGGATTCCTGAACGCGCCGCTTTCGACCAACCTCTCCTGGAAGGCGATGATGCGATGCACCGTCTCCAGCCGCTGCGGCGTCTCGATGATCTGCCAACGGGCAAGGTTGCGGAACGAGACCTCGAGGATGTCGAGGTTCAGCGTCGGGTCGAGGTCGTTGCCATAGGGCCGCTCGCCCCTAAGGTTGTCGATCCAGGTGACGACGCCGCCCTCATAGTCGATGTTGTCGTTCAGCGGCACGGTGACGACAGGCTCGTTGGCGCCCGATCGCACCTGGTAGCCGCGGTAGAAATCCACGAGCGGCTGCGCGAGGATCGGATCGTCGCAGCCGGCTTGCGTGGCGGCCGAGAACGCGCACGCCGTGGTGTCGCAGTCGGGCACGTAGACGCCGAAGCCGAGGTCCTGCTTGATCTGGGCAAAGAAGCGCGAGAAGCGCGGATGCCGGCCCGGTGCCAGCGCGGTGATGACGCGCACGTTCGAGCCGTCATGCGATGGCACCTCCTCGGCGCTGGTCTTCAGGCAGAAGTCCACCATCTCGGCGATCGCGCGCCGCGCCGCGCCGGCTTCATCCGGCGACGCCAGCCCGGTCTCGACAAAGCTGAGCAGCGCTTCGGTGAAGAATGCGTCGTAATAGGCCGATCGGTGGCGGATCTGCACCGGCTCCCACATCGGCTCGGCGATGCCGCGCCATGGCGGGTTGATCAGCGCGCGCGCCGGCGAATGCGCGATGAAGATCCGCGCCAGGCTGAACAGCAAGGTCGAGTTCTTGTAGCCGCGCGCGTTCAGCCCGGTCAGCGCCATCAGCATCTCGCGTCCGCCGATGTCGGCATCGCCGATCAGGTTGAACGCGGCGTAGGTCGGGATGAAGCCGTTTGTCGCGAACGATCCGAGCAGATGCGCAGCCGTCCTGCGGATCGCGCGATCGATCTCGGCGATCGCAGGCGGGCGTGCCGGCGCGGCGGCGGCCGGCGGGGCAGGGTGGCGCACGGCGATGCCGTCCATCAGGGCAGCGACCGGGGCGCCGATCGCGGCCCAGTCCGGCGCCACGGCGTCGCGAGCCTGCGTGAGCGCCGCGCGCAGCCCGGCGAGGCGGTCGGGGTCCTGCAGCGCGGGCAGCCCGGTGCGGCGGAGCAGCGCGCGCAGCGGCGGATTGCCGAGCGCCGTCCGGTAGAACTTTCCGAGATGGGGATCGCCGCCGCGATAGGCCTGCAATACGGGGTCGCAAACGTCGTAAAGCGACGGGCCGTCCTTCCTGACGGCCAGCGACCGGCACACGGCTCCGGCGATCTCGTGAAGGCTCATGAATCCCTTTCCCGCGGAACCGGTTAACGCCGGCGTCCCCGACGGTGTTTCCTCCGGTTCTCCCCCAAACTCGCAAGCCTTTGGAAAGCTACATGAATCCATACAGAACACAAATGTGACGGAGATCACGTAACGGGATTTTAACGGCGTCAATGGCCTGTGCCGGGCGGCAGGGTGCGGCAAACCGGGTTGCCCCGGCCGCCCGTCCGGGTTAAGGGAGTGTTTGTTGCGGCGCCGCAAATTGAGCTCAATTCAACGGCACAGACACCTCAACCCCATTACACCTGATCGTCACTGACGCGACTAACTGGCGCGATTTCGCTCGAACGCCATCGGGATAAAGATTGGGACTAGGAACGCTATGAACCTTAGGCAGCTTCAACTTTCCCGGCGCAGCATCGCCGTCTGTGTGGCGGTGGCCGGCACGGTGTCGCTGGCGATCGGCGCCCATGCCGCGCTCAACAAGCGCATGTTCGAGTCGCCCAAGGGCGCCGTCGCCGCCGGCACCACCGGCAGCATCCCGTCCGGTGCCTCCCGCCTCGCACTGATCATCGGCAACGGCCATTACCCGGACGCATCGGCGCCGCTGGCCCAGCCGATCAACGATGCCCGCACCTTGTCGTCCGCGCTGCGCCACGAGGGCTTTGACGTCGACGTGGTCGAGGATGCCACCAAGGACGACATGTTCCGCGCGGTCGAGCGCATGAAAGCCAAGATCCGCCCCGACACCGTCGTGATGCTGTTCTTCGGCGGCTATGGTGTGCAGGTCGGCCGCGAGAGCTACATGATCCCGGTCGATGCCACGATCTGGAAGGAAGCCGACGTCAGGCGCACCGGCGTCAGCGTCGAGTCCGTGCTCGATGCGATGAAGGAGCGCGGCGCCAAAGCAAAACTCGTGGTGCTCGATGCGTCGCGCCGCAATCCCTATGAACGCCGCTTCCGCGCCTTCTCGCACGGCCTCGCGCCGATCAGCCCGCCGGAGAACACCATCGTGCTGACCTCGGCGACGCCGGGCAAGGTCGCCGACGACGGCAAGGGCGCCAACAGCGTGCTGGTCTCGGAGCTGATCAACAACCTCAACGCCCAGGCCGGCGCAGAGACCGCCTTCAACAAGACCCGCGTCGCGATCTCGCGCGCGAGCGAAGGCGAGCAGGTGCCGAGCGTGTCGTCCTCGCTCCTGGAAGACATCAAGCTCGGCGGCTGAGGTCGGGCTCTTTCCCCACGTCGTCCCGGCGAAAGCCGGGACCCATAACCACAGGGCTGCGTTGTTGAAGCGCGCTGAGGCCACAGCGCTTCAAGACAATTCACATTGGTGGTTATGGGTCCCGGGTCGCGCTTCGCTTGCCCGGGACGACACCGTTTATCCGGTGCCCACTCACTTCGCGTCGGCGCTGGCGCCCACCGGCCGCACCGGATCGCCCTCGCGCAGCAGCGCGCCGGCGCGGGCGACGACGATGTCGCCTTCCTGGATGCCGTCGCGGATCTCGACCTGGCCGGCCGACATCAACCCGGTCTCGACCCGCCGCGTCTCGACGCGGCCGCCGCGCACCACCTGCACCACGGTGCCGGCGGTGGAATAGAGGATCGCGGTCAGCGGCACGGCGACGCCGCAGCTCTGCCCGGTCTTGATCTGGGCGCGGCCGGACGAATTCACCAGCAGCCGCTGGTTCGAGCCGATCGCCACCAACACCTGGCCGAGCTGGCTGTTCGGCTCGATGGTCGGCGCGATCAACCGCACCTTGCCATCCATCTCGCCGGCGCCTGATATCTTCAGCCGCGCGGTCTGCTCGGTCTTCAGCTTGGCGATGTCGCGGGTCGGCACCATGCCGACCAGGTCGTATTCGCTCTTGGCGATGATCGAGAACAGCGCGTCCTTGCCCGAGGCCGGCGCGCCGACGATCGCCGTTGAGCCCGAGATCGTGCCCGCCACCGGCGCCGTGAGGTTGATCGCGTTCGTGCCGTCGGTCAGCCGCGCCAGCACCTGGCCCGCGGTGACGGTGTCGCCGGGATCGGCCTTCACCTCCGCAACCTTCAAGCCGAAGCGATCCGGCCGCACCTGCTGCTCGTCGCGCGGCAGCACGATACCCGAGACCTCGACAATATTGCCGAAGCAGTATTTCGAGGCCTTCAGCACCGTCACCGCCGCGCCCTTCGGCAACGTGTCGGCTTCGCCCGCGGCGGATGCGGGAGCGGCCGCTAGCAGAAGCAGCGCGGAGGCGGCCACCACCGAAGCGCGCAGTCCGTAGGATGGGTAGAGCGATGTGTCCGTCGTAGCTCGAAGAGCGAAGACGGAAGCGAAACCCATCCACTGCTTGAGGCACGAAATCATCGGCAAACTATTCCCAAAATGAGGGCCTCCTGAATACCAGATGCGGCGCTGGCGAACCAGCCGGCTGCGCCGCATCGGCCTTCTCCTGCGCCCTCTTCTGTGTGAGATGGGTCAAATCAGAATCGGGGCCGCATATTCGCTGTCGTCCTGGCGCAGGCCAGGACCCATTGCCCCGAATGGTGGTTGCGGCGCGTGGCTGGGGCCACGATCCCTCTCGGCACGAATAGCGGTGATTATGGGTCCCGGCTTTCGCCAGGACGACGTGGGGAGAGAGTGCCGCTTACTCCGCCGCCGCCGCCACGCGCGGCAGTCCGTCAGCGCACGATGCGCTTGACGCGTCGTGTGGGCGTTGGCTTGGCGGCTGTCGGTGTTTCGATCTGCGCCGCGGCATCGGCATCGGCATCGCGGGCTTCGCGCAGCGCGCGCAGGCGCTCCATGTTCCGGCGCACGGCGATTGCCTCGCGCTCGACATCGGCCATGGCGCGGGCGCCCTCTTCGGCCGCAAGCCGCTGGCGTTCGGCGCGCGCCCGGCTTTCGGGGGTGGGAGCAGGCGACGTTCGGGTGGCCATGGTCATCCTTGCTTCAAATACGCCAAGGCCCGCCCAACCTGTGCAGATCGAGCGGGCCTGGCAGTCACTCCAGTACATCCGTGGAATGACGCTGCGGCATGATTGCTGCGACAAGCGCGGAGCGCTGATGCGAACATCATGCGCGAATGCGAACTCAGGCCAGCTGAAGATTCTCGGCGCTGGTCTTGCCACGCATCTTGTCGGTCTTCAGCTCGAACGACACCTTCTGGCCTTCGGCGAGGCCCGACAGACCGGCGCGCTCGACGGCGCTGATGTGAACGAACACATCCTTGCTGCCGTCATCCGGCTGAATGAAACCAAAGCCCTTCTGGCCGTTGAACCACTTCACAGTACCTGTTGCCATGTCTCTTCTCCAAAGCAGACGTTTCGCGTGATGGACGCGTCACCAATTCAACTGGCGATGTCTTTGGAGGAAGGCCGATGGGACCATTCAACAAGGCGCAACGGCTAATCGAACGGCGGTAATATATACCCGTTTGGCGCGAAAACAAGGCGGGCACGGGAGCGGTTCCGTGACGCGCCTCACTCCGCCGCCGCTTCCGCTGACGGCTCGCCTTTCCAGCTGAGGATCTCCGCCGCCAGGATCGGGTGGTTGAAGCCCTTCACCACGAGGTCGTCGATGGCGCGGCCTTCGACGAAAGCCTCGACCATGCCGTAGACGCGGCGGCTCACCACGATCTGGCCCGCCTTGGCTTCGCCGCACAGGCGGGAGGCGAGGTTGGTGACGCTGCCGATCGCGGCATATTCCAGCCGCTGCTCGAAGCCGACCTGGCCGAGCGTGGCATAGCCGAGCGCGATGCCGATGCCGAACCCCAGACTATGCCCGCGGTTGCGCCATTTCTCGGTCAGCGGGCCGACGGTGTCGCGCATCTCCACCGCCATCCGCACGGCGCGCGCGGTGTGGTCGGCGAGCTGGATCGGCGCGTTGAACAGGATCATCACGCCGTCACCGGCATATTTGTCGAGCGTGCCCTCATATTTGAAGATCAGCTGGCCGAGCGCCGCGTGATATTCGCGCAGCACGTTCATGGCCTCTTCCGGCTCGGTCGCCTCGGTGAAGGCCGTAAAGCCGCGCAGATCGCAGAACACCACCGTGACTTCGCGGCGGTGGCTCTCGAGCAGGCCCTCGGGATTGTCCGACGAGGCGATCAGCTGCGCCACCTGCGGCGCCAGGAAACGCTCGAGCTTGCGGATGCGCTCGATCTCGCCGAGCTGGGTCTCGACCCGGGCCTCCAGCGACTTGTTCCAGTCGGTGAGCTGCTCGGTCTGCTGCTTGAGCTTGTCGGCCTGCTCGCGCACAGTGGAATTGGCTGCTTCCAGCGCGTGGCTCTTCTGGTCGACCTCGGTGAACAGCCGCGCGTTGCGCATCGCCAGCACCGCCTGGTGCGCGAAGGTCTTCATCAGGCCGATCAGGCCCGCGGGGAAATCGCCGGCCGCCTTGCGCAGCACCACCAGCGCGCCGAGCACGCCCTGCTGATCGACCAGCGGCACCACAAGCACCGAGTGGAAGCCGGCGCCGACCACGACATCGCGCAGCGGGTGCTCGGGCTGGGATTCTTGTTTTGACGCGTTTTCTTCACGCGAACCGGTATCCACTTCGCTCGAAAACGCTCTGGTAGCGAGATCCGGGAACGCTAGCGGCTCGCCCTTCGCGGCGGCCTCGCCGAGCGGACTGTTATCAGCGTCGATCGCGCGATGATGGCCTTCGGCCTCGCTGTCGATGCCGATCGATTGCGTCAGAGTGAATGCGCGTTGCGCGGCGTCATAGCCATAGATCAGCACGGCGTCGGCATGGGTGATCTCGAGCGCGCGGGCGGCGACCGTCGGCAGCACGGCGTTGAGGTCGAGCGAGGAGGCCACCGCTCGGCCAACCTCCTCCAGCACCTTCAGCTCGTTGATCGATTGCGCGAGGTCGCGGGTGCGCTCCTGCACCTTGGCCTCGAGGCCGGAGTAGGTCTCGGCCAGCTGCCCGGCCATGCTGTTGAATTGCTCGGCGAGCTCCTCCAGCTCATCCGCGGTCTTCACTTTGATGCGGTGGCCGAAGTCGCCGGCGCCGAGACGCCGCGCGCCGGTACGCAATGCCGTGATCGGCACCAGCATGCGCCGCGCCAGAATCGTGCCGGCGATGATCGCGACCACGAGGCCGAGCGCGATCAGGAGCGCGATGCGCACCAGCTGGTCGCGGATCGGTGACAGCGCCTGCGACGTCGGCTGCTCATAGAACACGTGCCAGCCGAGGTTCGGCGCCGATGTCGCTGTCGTCAGCACCGCATTGCCGTCGACGTCCTTGCCGGAGGCGATCGGCCGGCCGTCCGCGGACAGCACTGCGGCGACCTGCGGCAGCGCGGCGAGGTCCTTGCCGACCTCGGGGCCCTTCGACGAACTCGCCAGCACGCGGCCCTTGGCGTCGACGACATAAGCATAGGCCGTGCGGCCGACCTGGGAATCGCCGAAATAGTCGTTGAGGAAACGCAGGTCGATCTCGGCGACGGTGACGCCGGCATTGAAGCCGGAATGTTGCTCACCGATCGACATATACGGCCGTTCGTCGCGGAAATACGCCGGCGCGTAGGCGGTGCCGCGCTGGACCGCCTCGGTGAAGCGCAGGTCGCGGGAGAGGTCGGTGTTGGAGTTCACCGTGACGGTCTGGCGCGACAGCCGCAGCACCTCGCGGCCCTGGCCGTTGATCAGCGTGAGCTGGCTCACCGCCGGCACCTGGCCGAGCAGCTGGGCATAGTCGGCGCGGCGCAGCTCGAGCGTGTTGGAGGAGGCGCGGGTCACCCAGGAGATCTGGCGTTCGAGATCGGAGATCGACTGTTCGATGTGCTTGGCGGTGGCGTCCGCCTTCTCGCTCATCGCGTCCGTCAGCGTGCTCTTGATGCCGCGGTAGCTGATCCAGGTCTCGAGCGCGCCGTTGACCGCCAGCACGAACACGACGAGGCCGACCAGCGCGAGCACGTATTTGGCGAACAGGCCGCCGCGCAGGAACCAGTTCTTGCCCTTGTCCGTAGCCCCGTTCATCCAGCCTCGTCCGTCCCCTCCAATCCATCGGGTGCGCCGCTGTATCCTGCGCTGTTTAGCACGGATCGGCAGGGCGGGGCGGCTCGTCGGGCCCCATGGTTAGCCGTGGATAGGAGGTTTTGAGTTGGAAGGGGAGCCGTCAGCGGAAGCGCAGTAGGCGGCATACTCCATCCACGTCGTCCTGGCGAAAGCCAGGACCCATAACCACCGTCATCCATGATGAGCGGGATCGCGGCCCCTGCGCGGCGCCATAGCCACCATTCGGGGTAATGGGTCCTGGCGTTCGCCAGGACGACAGCGAGTATGCGGGAATATCAGCGATTGAACAGCTGCCGCAGCACGTCGTTCATCGCCGGGTTGTCGCGCCGCTCGGCGGTGTCGGCCGGCGGAGGATTGGGCGGCGGTGGCGCGGCGGCCTGTGGTGCGTCCGGGGTGGGCTGGGCGAGGCTGCGGCTCGGGCGTGCGGCGTTGCCTTGATTGAGGGTGGAGAGGCCTTGCTGCAGCAGGTTCCCGATGGTGTCGCCGAGCTGCCCGCCGAGCGGATTGCCCTGGCCGGCGCCGCCCGGAGCCTGGCCGGTGCCGGGCTGCGCGCCGTTTCCACCGGCCTGCGCGCCGTTCAGGAGGTTGGTGAGCCCGTTGAGGCCCTGGCTGATCCCCTGCTGGCTCAGCGCCTGGCCATTCGCGCCGAACAGTCCCTTGCCCATCTCCTTGAGCTTGGCATAGGCGGCCTGGGGATTGTCGAGGATGCCCTGCATCTCCGGATAGATCCGCGGGCTGACCCAGGGCCCCTCGACCATCACGGGGATGCCGAGGCCGACCGGATTGCCGGCGCGGCCCTGGCCCTCGGTGGTCATCACCAGCTGCGGCTCGACCCGGAACCCGAGCTGGCGGGTGTTGAGGTCGACGGTGCCGACCCCGCTCATCTTCACCAGCGGCCCGATCAAATTGAGGTCGGTGGTCACCGCCTGACCCTTGTCGAGCTTGAACGAGGCCGAGAGCTGGCTGAGATCGGTCGAAAGCGCCTCACCCTGCTGCCAGCCCGACAATGTGCCGGTGGTGAGGTTGCGGATCATCTGCGCGACGTTGAGGCCGAGGATCTTGCCGTCCTGGAAAACGACGAAGGCGGTGCCGCCGAGATTGCCGACGATGGCGCGCTCGCTCGTGCCCTGCGAGGTCAGCGCGACCTTGGCCTGCATCCTGCCGTCGAGCTTGTCGAACTCGGCGAGGCTCTTCAGCACCGGCAGCGCCCGCACGCCGGCGAGGTCGAGCCGCAGCGTGTAGGTCGGAGTTGTGCTCCTCGCGTCGATCGTGACGTCGCCGTTGGCGGTGCCCTCATAGGCGCCGAGATTGGCGAGCTTGGCCTTCAGCACGCCGCTGTCGACCGACGCCTCGATCGCAGCCTGCGCGAAGCGGCCGTCGCCGATCACGAGCTCTGCCGCCGAGATGCGCGCTTGCGCGTCGACATAATTGAGCCCAGCGAGATCGATCGACGCGTTGCTCCAGCTGTTGGTGCCCGGCGGCTGCGTTGCGCCGGGCTGATCCGGCGGCATCGCAATCGAGATGCGCTGGAAATCGAGATCGAGCTTCACCAGCGGCTTGTTGCTGGCGAAATCGACCGAGGCCCAGCCGGTGAAGCCGCCATCGCCGAGCGTGCCGGACACGCCGTTGAACATCAACACCGTGCCGTTCAGCCGCGCTTCCGCGTTCGCCTTGATCGCCGCGGGCAACAGGCCGGGCGCATCGATGGTGAATTCGGCCGGCACGTTCTGGCGTTCCAGCGGCGCTTGCGGCGCGGTCGCGCGGATCTCGAATTTCAGCTGGCTGTCGCCCGTGCGCGCGTCACCGGTGACGACGATCTTGCGGTCAGCGCCGATCGAGATGTCCGCCTTGAGTGCCTCGATCCGGTTCTCGACCCGGTCGCGCACATTGGAGAACACGATGGTGCCGCCGGTGATGCCGACATGCCGGATCGTGATGTTGCCACCATTGGACGCGGACGACTTCGCCGGCGGATTGTGGTCACGGGTGCGCTCGCGCTGCAACGGCAGATTGACCACCGGCTTCTCTATCACGAGGTCGGTGATCTCGGGCCGGCCCGACCACAGGCTCGACAGCGTCATTTCAGCTGCGACGCGGCTTGCTGCGAACCGGTCGTCGGCCTCGCGCTCCCGCGGGCCCTGCAACACGACATCGCTGAGGGTCAGATTGACCGCCGGCCAGAGGCTAATCCTGACGCCGCCATTGATGCTGAGCTGGTAGCCGGTCTCACGCTCGACCCGCTCCGTGATGGCGGACGTCACGAAGGACGACGGAATCCCGACCGCGGCGACCAGGGCGACGATCGCGATCACGGCGACGATGGCGGCCCCGGCGAATTTCAGTGCTTTCATGTCGTCGTTCCAGGCCGCGCAAGCAGGGTTCCGCCGCGGCGAGACACGGCCGATCGCGCGAGATTACCCCGCAAACCGGACCTCGCTGCAATGGTCGGAAAAATAATCCGTTACCAGCATGAACTTATGTGACCTCTCACACACTCTTATGAGGGTGATTTTTGCTAACCGGGCGTCAGGGGACCGCTCGGATGGATTTGGAAGGCAATACAATGAGCAAACAGGCCGAATTTGCGGTCATTCTGAAGATGAACCCGATGTTCGCCGATCTCGGTGCGGACGAGTTGCAGCGGCTTGCGGGCCTCTGCCACACCCGGCAGCTCGCCACCGGCGAGGTGCTGTTCCAGAAAGGCGATCCCGGCGATGCCCTGTTCGGGGTCCGCCGCGGCCAGATAAGGATCGAAACCGGCGCCTCCGATGGCGCCCGGCTCACACTGAACTTCATGGGATCCGGCGATCTGTTCGGCGAAGTCGCCGTCCTCGACGGCCAGGATCGCACCGCGGATGCCACCGCGGGCGAGCCCACTGAATTGTTCGTGTTGCGGCGGGAGGATTTCCTCGGCTTCCTCGAGCGCGAGCCGAAGGTCGCGGTCAGGCTGATCGCGTTGCTGTGCCAGCGCATCCGCTGGCAGAGCGAGCGGATGGAGGAATCGGTGCTGCAGCCGTTGCCGGTCCGTCTCGCACGCCGGCTCTGCGCGCTGGCCGAGGATTTCGGTTCCGAGGTGCACATCTCGCAGGAACAACTCGGCATCTTCGTCGGCGCTGCGCGCGAGAGCGTCAACCGGCAGCTGCAGACCTGGCGCAAGGACGGCATCGTCGACCTGCAACGCGGCCGGATCATGCTGCACAACATGACCAAGCTGACGGCGGTCGCGCGCAACGATTAGAAACGTTTTCGAGCGAAGCGAGCAATGGCTTCGCGCAACGAACGCGACGAACGGGAAGCCAGGCGGATCGCATGCAACGCGTGCGCGAGGATTTGATTCTCTCGCGCGCTCTGCCTGCGAATGTTGTCGCAGTCCTGCCTAAAAGACGTGCTTGCATGATTTGGCCGCTATCGCTTTCATTGCGGTGCCGGTCCTTGGGGTGACACCCAGCCTTGCTGGCCTCACGCCATCCACCTGCAAACCCCTGCGGTCTCTTTCCCGTTGACCGCAGGGGTTTTGCGTTTCGCGACCACGTGACGCGAATTCGCCGACCTCAATGCCATTCAAGGATGGGCCGTGCAGATATCGGCCGGCGCCGCACTCGGCATCGCGGCGGAGGCGCCGATGGATGCGCGCTTTGGCGGTCTGGACTATGCTGTTCCAGCATTCTACCTCGGTGCGAGGAATGGGAACGGGAGATTCGCCATGGATCAGCAGGGCGCGGGTGGCAAGCCGCCGGTCAAGTCGCAGGAGGATCTTCGCGGGCATTTCGGGCAGGTGAGCCCGCTCGCGGAGAAGAAGGTCCTCCACCATCTCGACAAGTTCTGCCGCGACTTCATCGCGCTGTCGCCGTTCCTCGTCATCGCCTCCAGCGACGGCAACGGCCATGCCGATGCCAGTCCGCGCGGCGATGCGCCCGGCTTCGTCTCCGTGATCGACAACAAGACGCTGCTGATCCCGGACCGGCGCGGCAACAACCGGGTCGATACGTTCGGCAACATCATCGCCTCGCCCGGGGTCGGGCTGATCTTCATGGTGCCGGGCATCAACGAGACGCTGCGCATCAACGGGCGGGCGGAGATTTCGCAGGAGCCGGATCTGCTGACCCCGCTGACGGTGCAGAACGTCACGCCGGTCATCGGCCTCAAGGTGCATGTCGATGAAGTCTACTTCCACTGCGGCAAGGCGCTGATGCGCTCGAAGCTGTGGAGCCCCGCTGCGCAGGTCGAACGCAACAGCTTCCCGACACTCGGCCGGATCATCGCCGAGCAGACCGCCGCGATCGAGGTCGAGGTCGCCGAGAAGGCGATGGAAGAGGCTTATCGCACGCGGCTCTACTGACCCGACCGCTAGGGTGACGTGATTTGCTTCAGGAGTGCCGTATCGCCGAACTCGACGAGTTCGGCGATCTTGCCGTTCTCGATCCTGAAGAGATCGACGACCTCCGTCGTGACCGTGATGTCCTTCGGAATGAAGCGGACCGTGATGGTCGAGTGCACGGCGACGCGGTCACCATCGATGAGGAAGCTCGTGACCTTGCGATCCACGAACTGGAACGCCGTGATGAAATCCGACAGCGCCTGCCGGACATTCGCGTGCCCCTCGACGGCGCCGGTCAGATGAAGAGCCTCTTTGTCACCAACCAGTTCGAAACTGGCGCCGGGGCCAAATGCTTTCATCAGCTCATCGATGTCGCCCTTGTTGCGCGCGGCATATGCCTCAGTGATCAAGCGATGGATTGCTTCGCGGTCTGTCATCGGGAGCCCTCCTCTCCGGCCTGAAAGGCAGCTACTCTACCACACCGGGAGTGCAGCTGGCTCGCAACTTCGGGAGTGCGGACCTGATTTACTCCGCCGCGGGTGAGATCACGCTCGGCGGGCCGCCCTGCCGCTTGCTCTCGTCGGCGTTCGGCTCGCTCGGGGTCAGCTCGTGGTCGGCATGCGAGACCACGAGCCGCTTGCCGAAGCGCCAGATCAGGCCTCCGATGTCGTCCATCACCATGAACATCGCCGGCACGAACACCAGCGACAGCACGGTCGAGAAGATCAGGCCGCCGATCACCGCGAGCGCCATCGGCGAGCGGAACTCGCCGCCGGCGCCGAACGCCAGCGCTGACGGCATCATGCCGGCGGCCATCGCGATCGTGGTCATCACGATCGGCCGGGCGCGCTTCATGCCGGCGTCGATCATGGCCTCCTCGCGCGCCTTGCCGTCGCGGATCGCCTCCACCGCGAACTCCACCAGCATGATGGCGTTCTTGGTGACGATGCCCATCAGCATCAGGATGCCGATCCACACCGGCGTGGTGAGCTGCTTGCCGGTCAGGAGCAGCGCCCCGATCGCGCCGCCGATCGAAAGCGGCAGCGAGAACAGGATGGTGATCGGCTGCAGGAAGGTGCCGAACAGCAGCACCAGCACGGCATAGACCATCATCAGGCCGGCGGTGATCGCGGTGGCGAAGCCGTCGGACAGTTCGGCGAGGCTCTCGGCGTCGCCGGACGGGCTGACCTTGACGCCCTTCGGCAGGCTCTTCATGACCGGCAGGTCGTAGATCAGCCTGGTGGCATCGCCGAGCGCGGCATTGCCGACGAGGTCGGCCGCGACGGTGGCCTGCCGCTCGCGATCGTAGCGGTTGATGCTGGTTGGGCCCTGGTCGAGCTGGATGTCGGCGACGACGGAGAGCGGCACGCCGCCGCGCTCGCCGCGCAGGCCGAGCGGCACGCGCAGCTGCTCCAGCATCTGCAGATCGCTGCGCGCATTGTCCTCGAGCTGGACGCGGATCGGCACCTGGCGGTCGCCGGCGTCGAATTTCGCGAGCGCCGGGCCGACGTCGCCGATGGTCGCGACGCGGATGGTCTGCGACAGGCTCTCGGTCGAGACGCCGAGCCGCGCCGCCAGCTCGGCGCGCGGACGGATGCGCAGCTCTGGCCGATCGAGCGCGGTCTCCGAGATCACGTTAGCGATGATCGGAATCCGCTTCATCTGCGTCGCCAGTTCGCTCGCGACGTTGTTGACGATGTTGCTGTCGGTACCCGTGACCACAAGCGAAATCGCGCGCAGGCCGTTCTCGTCGAGGAACCAGAACCGGATGTCGGGGACGTTATCGAGCTCCTTGCTGATCGACAGCTCGAGCTCGCGCTGGGTGATCTTGCGGTCCGCCTTCGGCGTGTAGTTGATGATCAGCGCGGCGCGGCGCACCTCCTGGATGCCCGGCGGCACGCGGCCGCCGTCGACGAACACGCTCCGCACCTCGGGCCGCTTGCGCAGCCGCGCCACGATCTCCTCGGTGACCTTCTCGGTATAGGCGAGCTGCGAGCCGGGCGGCAGCTCCATGGCCAGCAGCGAGCGCGCGGTGTCCTGCGCGGGCAGGAAGCCTTGGGGCAGCAGCGTGATGCTCCAGATCGACGCGGCGAACACCGCAAAGCCGATCAGCACGGTGACGTAATGGTGCTTCACCGACCAGGCGACGAGGCTGTGATAGCTGCGCAGGATACGGCCCGGCGGTGGGTCGTCGTGGTCATGATGCTTGAGGAAATAGGCCGCCAGCATCGGCGTCACGAAGCGTGCTGCGAGCAGCGAGAAGAACACCTGCACCGACACGGTGATGCCGAACTGCTTGAAGAACTGGCCGGCAATGCCGGACATGAAGCTTGCGGGTGCAAAGATCGCGATGATGGTGAGCGAGATCGCGATCACTGCAAGGCCGATCTCGTCGGCGGCTTCGAGCGCGGCACGATAAGGCGTCTTGCCCATCCGCATGTGGCGGACGATGTTCTCGATCTCGACGATGGCGTCGTCGACCAGGATGCCGGTCGACAGCGTGATCGCGAGAAAGGACACCAGGTTGAGCGAGAAGCCGAGCAGGTCCATCACCCAGAACGCCGGGAAGATCGACAGCGGCAGCGAGACCGCGGCGATGATCGTGGCGCGGATGTCGCGCAGGAACAGCAGCACGATGATCACGGCGAGGATTGCGCCCTCGAACAAGGTGGAGATCGCGGCTAAGTAGTTGCCCTTGGTGAACTCGACCGAGGTGTCGATCAGCTTGAGGTCGACGTCGGGATAAGCGCCCTTCAGCGCGTCGATCCGCTTCTGCACCGCGGCCGCGACCACCACGTCGCTGGCGCCCTTGGAGCGCTTGATGCCGAGCGCCACCACAGGCTCGCCGTTGAAGCGAGCGAAGGTGCGGCGGTCGGCGATGGTGTCGGTGACGGTGCCGAGATCGTCGAGCCGGATCTCGCCGCCGCCGAACAGCGGGATCATGGTGCCCGCGAGCTCGTTCAGCGTCTTGGCGCCGGCCAGCGTGCGGATCGCCTGGTCGTTCTTGCCGATCTCGGCGCGGCCGCCGGCGACGTCGACATTGGTGCCGCGCAGGATCTGGCTGACATTGACGGCGGTGAGCCCGACTGCCTGCAGCTTGTCGGGATCGAGCGAGACCAGGATCTCGCGCTCGACACCGCCGATGCGCTCGACCTGAGCGACGCCGCGCACACCCTGCAACGCGCGCTTGACCACGTCGTCCACGAAGTAAGAGAGCTGCTCCGGCGTCTTGCCAGGCGAGATCGCCGCATAGGTCACGATCGGCAGGCCGATCACATCGACACGCTGGATCAGAGGCTCGGTGACGTTCTGCGGCAGGTTGGCGCGCACGCGGGTGACCGCATCCTTGACGTCGTTGAGTGCGCGGTCGGTATTGGTCTCCAGCGCGAACTGGATGGTGGTCACCGACAGGCCGTCGGTGATCGAGGAGGAGATGTGGCGCACGCCCTCGACGCCGGAGACGCCGTCCTCGATCGTCTTGGTGACCTGCGACTCAAGTTCCGAGGGGGCGGCGCCGAATTGCGAGACCGCGACCGAGATCACCGGAATGTCGGCGCTGGGCAGTCGCGTCACGGCTAGCTTGGTGAAGGAGACCCAGCCCAGCACCAGCAGGATGATCGAGAAGACGATCGAGGGAAGCGGGTTCCGGATCGACCATGCCGAGATGTTCAAAGCCATTGATGTGTCCGATTACCGTGATCGCGTGCGATCGAGTTCTTCGGCGAACATGGTCTTGATCTGGTCGCCGTCATGCAGCGAGGTGCCAGCATCGGCCACGACGATTTCGCCGACGTCGAGGCCATCAAGGATTTCGGTCGAGGTGTCGGAGGTCAGTCCGACGCGCACCCTGCGGGTCTCGATCGTGTTGCCCTTCACCACCTGCAAGGTCAGACGGTCGATCGCCGTGCGCGGCACCGCGACGCCGCAGGAGCGCTTGGCGTCGATATTGGCGCGCGCGAACATGCCGACCTTCAGCGTCGGATTGTTGTTGATGGTGATGCGGACGTGGCCGAGCTGGGTGGCGCGGTCGATCTGCGGCGAGATCTGGCGAACCTTGCCGACGATGTCGGGTGCGTCGTCGCGGCTGATCCGGACATTGGCGCCCGGATTGAGCTTCAGGAGCTGGAAGCCCGGCACCTCGGCGTCGAGCTCGATCTCGTTGTTGACCGAGATCTTGAACATCGGGGGAGCCTGCGGCGAGGCCGGTGCGCCGGGCGCGGTGCGCACCTCGGTGACGAGGCCGGCCGCCGGCGCGCGCAGCACGAGCGGCTTGGCATTGCCCTGAGCCGCCTGCTGCGGCGGCGGGGTCAATCGCGCCAGTTCCTGGTTCTCGGTCACGGTGTCGCCCTCGCGGACCAGCACGTCGGTGACCTTGGAGCCGTCCTGGTCGACATTCACCTGTGCCTCGCGGCGCGGCACGATGAAGCCGGTGACGCGGACCATGTCGGAGAAGCAGGCATTGGTCGATTTCGTCACCACGACCAGCGCCTGGCCGGGCGTCTCCTTCTCCTCCGGATGGGAGCGGTGCTCGAATGCGTAGTAGGCGATGGCCAGCGCCAGGAAAAACACGGTGCCGAGCGCAGGCTTGAGGTATTGGGAAAAGTTCATCGCCTGATCAATCCGGAACTTGGCGCGTCATGACAGTGATTGTCTTGGGCGCTCGTCTGAGGGATGCTTCGGAGCTTGGCCCAGAAGTATTGGCCCAAAAGCAAATGCGCCCCGCCGGGGTGCGGAACGCATTGTAACCTCAAAAAGGAGCCGCGCCACCGCCCATCACATCCGGATCATTTGGATGCGGTGTCCTTGTTTTCGACGTTGACGACCTGCACGCGCCGGTTGACGTCCGCCATCGGGTGGCTCGGGTCCTTGAGCTTGCTCTTGCCATAGCCGACGGTGACCAGGTCGGTGCCGCTGATGCCGTATTTGTCGACGAGATAGCGCTTGATGGCGTCGGCGCGGCGCTCCGAGAGGCCCTGATTGTATTCCTCGCCGCCGGCCGCGTCGGTGTGACCTGCGACCACGAAGGTCGAGCCCTTCAGATCCTGATTGGTCAGGGCGCGGCCGAGCGCCTGTACCGAGGGCAGCGACTTCGCGCTGATGTCGGCGGAGTTGTAGTCGAAGTTGATCTCGAGATCGATCTTCGGCTTGTCCTGGACGATGGTCGCGATTTCCTCGCGTTCGGTCGAGGACAGCGAGCGGGTGGCGCGGCCGCGAACGCTCTGCACGAACTTGGCCTGGTCGGCGTTCAGCCCGGGCGAGGTCTGCGGGCCGACCGAGAGGCCGCGGGTCAGCGGCTTCTTCTCGGGCGTCAGCGCCTTGATGATCTGGTCCTCGGTGACGTTGTCACCGGCGCGGGCGACCGCCATGTCGAATGACAGCATGGCGCCGACGGTCACGACTGAAAGGATTGCGGCCTTCGCCGACGGCTTGAACATCTCGGTCCCTCCTGCGCAGGCTGGCGCGGTTCCATGCAACGTGTCAGATCGATTTTGCCGGCATCGCTGCCCGGCACGTACCCTCTGATTAGTCGCGCGATTTCATCCGTGGTTCGAGCCGCGGGCCGGCCTTGCCTGATCTGTCATTGCACGCCGTAGTCGGCGAATTCCTTGACGATGTTCGGGTCCATCGCCTTGGCGTTGGCGATGTCGAGATCGCCCTCCGCCACCGCGCCGTTGCGCTTCTTGGCGAGGCCGCGCCCGTACAGCGACGAGGTCAGCCGCGGGTTGATCTTCAGCGCGGCGTCGAAATCGGCGATGGCGTTCTTGTTCTGCCCGCCCTTCAGGTTCATCAGGCCCCGGCTGTCGAGCGCATCGACGAAGTTCGGGCGCAGCCGCAGCGCCTCGTTGCAGTCCTTCAGCGCCGCCTGCAGGTCCCCGATCACGGTGCGGACCCAGCAGCGGTTGTTGTAGGCTTCGACATCCTTCGGGTTCAGCCGCAGCGAATCGGTGAAGTCCTTCACCGCGAGGTCGTAGGCACCCTTGCTGGCATAGACCTGGCCGCGGCGATACAGCGCAGCCGCGTCGTCCGGGTTCTTGCCCAGCCGGTCGCTCAGGCTCTTGATCGTCGGATCATCGGCAAGCGCAGGCGGATTGCCTGGAGCCGGCGTGGGCTGGATCACTACGGGCGGAGGCGGTGCGGGTGGCGGCAGTGCGATCTCCGGCGCTTTTGGCGGAGACGGCGGTGCGGTCGCCACTGACGGCTTCGGCGGTGCAGGCGGTGGTGTCGGCGCGGTTGCCGCAGGAGGCGCCGGTGCCGGCGTCGGCGTTGCCGCGGGCGGGGCTGGTGGAGGCGGAGCCGGCGGTGCCGTTGCGACCTCAGTTGACGGAGTTGCGGCGGGGGCGGGCGCAGCGCTCAGGGCTCCCGGTGCGCCGCCCGGAATGAATGAAAAATCTTCAGCCAAGGACGACGAAATCCATGGCACCTGCTCCTGCCGCGAGGCGCGGGTCACGCCGACCCGGGTGCGGTTCAGCGTTTCCTCCGCCATCAGGTCCGGGGTGCGGATCTCCTTCAGCAGTTCCCGCACGAACAGGCTGCGGTCGCTGCCATTGTCCGAGACGACGGACGACAGCGCGGCCGAATACATCACCAGCGTGCCGTTGGGTGCGATGACAGGGGCGAGTCCCGCCGAGAAGCTGCGGAAGCGGCGCTCGAACGGGTTGCGCCTGGAGGCGTCGATCAGCGCGATCTTGACCCCGGCGCCGCGGCTGTTGATCTCGCCGAGCACGGTCTCGAGGCTGAAGCCGTCGCGGCGGACGTCGGCCTCGGCCCAGATCTGGGCGTCGATCGGGATCATGTAGCTCTGCCGGTTCGACTGGATGCCGTAACCCGAGAAGAAGATCAGCGCGACCGAGCCCGGCTTGATCTTGCCATAGAGCCGGTCGAAGGCGCGGTGCATGCCGTCGCCGGTCAGGTTCTCGCCGACCTCGACGGTGAAGCCATCGCGCTTGAGCTCGTCGGCGACGTCGCGGGCGTCATTGACCGGCTCCTTCAGCGGCGCGTCGGCGTCCGGATACTTGGCGTTGCCGATCACCAGCGCGAAACGGTCGCCGGCGGCGATGGACAGGGTGGGCGACGCGATTGAAAAAATCAGCGTGGCGAGCAAGGCAAGGCGGATTTTCATAATCGCGGCAAATCCAGATCGCGGCATTCCGATGGAAATGGCGCCGCTTTCGGCCTGCGCCCCGGGAACCTTACTCTAGCGAAAATCCATTATCAAACCACGGCCGAACTCCCGTCAACGGCTTGTCGCAGCATCGCTTATTGCCGTGACGGCCGCGAGACCGCAGTGCAACAGCATCCGGTCATGGCGGCCATCGCCATCGCGGCATGGTGCCGGTTCCTATGAACCGATAGTGTGATTGCACTCACAGTGGCTCCAGCCCCCTGTCATGCGCTCGTCGCACTGCGCGCGGTTTGACCTTTGCGCAGGGCGATGGCTTTGTGCTCGGGACGGCAAGCCATTCAAAACACAACCGCAAACAAGAGCGAAACCGATGGGAAACGCCTACGAAATCTACGCCCTGCGCTATGCGACGATGTCGCCGCGCACGCCGCACCTCAATTTCCTGGTCCCCGATCCGCACGACACCACGGCGCAGGATCTCGACTATTTCGTCTGGCTGGTCCGTGGCCACGGCCGCGATATCCTGGTCGACACCGGCTTCAACGCCGAGGAGGCCAAGGCGCGCGCCCGCAAGCTGACGCTCAACCCGGTCGATGCGCTGGCCAATTTCGGTGTCAGCGCCGACGCGATCCGTGACGTCATCGTCACCCATCTGCATTACGACCACGCCGGCAATCTGGATCGCTTCCCGAACGCCAAATTCCATCTGCAGGAACGCGAGATGAGCTACGCGACCGGCCGCTGCATGTGCAACGGCATGCTGCGCCATCCGTTCTCGATCGAACACGTCACCCAGATGGTGCGCCATGTCTATGGCGAGCGTGTCACCTTTCATTCCGGCGACGGCGAGATCGCGCCTGGCGTCACCGTGCATCGCGTCGGCGGCCATTCCGACGGCTTGCAGGTGGTGCGGGTCGAGACCGCGCGCGGCCCTGTCGTTCTGGCGTCGGACGCCGCGCATTACTACGCGAACTTGCACAAGAAGAGCCCGTTCCCGATCGTCTACAATGTCGGCGACATGGCGCAGGGCTGGGAGACCGTCGAGCGGCTCGCCGGCCATCCCGACCGCTTCATCCCCGGCCACGATCCGATCGTCAGCGAGATCTATCCGCGCGCCAGCGACAAGGTCGATGCGTTCGCGCTGCATCTGGCGCCGTCGCGATCATTCGCGAAATAGCCTCGCCGATCGGGCGAGGCGCATCTCCACCACTCAAGAAACGTCAAAAAGAAGCAGCGATATGACTGACACCAAGACTCTCGGATTCATCGGCCTCGGCGTGATGGGTGAGCCGATTTGCCGCAACCTGGTCAAGAAGAGCGGGAAGCGCGTCGTCGTATTCGACCTTTCGGCCGAGCCGTTGCAACGGCTCCGCGCCGATGGCGCCGAGGTCGCCGGCTCCGTCGCCGACGTCATCAAGCAGAGCGATGTGCTGTTCCTCTGCCTGCCGAGCGCCAAGCATGTGCGCGCGGTGTTCGAGGGTGACGGCATTCTGAAGCATGCGAGAGCCGGCCAGGTCGTGGTCGATCTCGGCACGTCGTCGGTCAGCCAGACCCGCGACTTTGCCGGGCAGCTCAAGGCCAAGGGGGCGGCCTGGGCCGATGCGCCGATCGCGCGCACCCGGCAGGCGGCGCAGGACGGCACGCTCAGCGTGATGGTCGGTGCGGTGCCCGCGCTCTATGCCGCGATCGAGCCCTTGATCCGCTGCTTTGCCACCGACGTCACCAATTGCGGCGAGGTCGGCGCCGGCCAGGTGACCAAGATCCTCAACAACATGGTGCTGTTCGAGACCGTGAACGCGCTGGCTGAAGCCGTCGCGGTGGCAAAGCACAACGGCGTCGATCCAAAACTGCTGCTGGACACCCTGTCGAAAGGCTCCGCCGACAGCTTCGCGCTGCGCAACCACGGCATGAAGGCAATCGTGCCGGGCGTATTTCCGGAGCGCGCGTTCTCGACCGAATATGCGCTGAAGGATCTGTCCTACGCGCTGGAGCTCGCCGCCGACGCCGGCATCGCAATCCGCGGCGCCGAGCTGATCGGTACGGTGTTGCAGGAGGCGATCGACAAGGGATCGAAGGATAATTATTTCCCTGTGATCGCGAAGCACATCGACAAGGCGTAGCTCCCTCCACCGCCATTCCGGGGCGTGCGAAGCACGAGCCCGGAAGCCATCAGGCCGCACGGTCCGTAGATCAATGGATTCCGGGCTCGACGCTGGCGCGTCGCCCCGGGATGACGAGGGGGTGGCCTAATACACGTCTTTCGCGTCGGCCTCTTCGCTGGTCTGCACCAGCTCGAGGCTGGTCTCGACCTTGCCGAGCAGGCGGCCGAGGTCGCGGCGTTCCTGCGCGGACAGGCAGGACAGGATCTCATGCTCCTTGCGCAACAGCCGCGGGATCAGCTCTTCATACAGCGCCTGGCCCTTCTTCGTTAGCCGCAGGCGGAATTCGCGGCGGTCGTCCGCGTTCTCGACGCGCTCGACGATCTCGCGCTCCATCAGTGCCGACACTGCGCGGCTGATGGTGGATTTATGCGTGCGGGTGCAGTGCGCGATGTATTGCGCGCTGCAGGGATCGCTGCGGAAACCGAGCGTGGCGAGCACGCGCCACTCCGGAATGTCGAGGCCGTAGCGCGCCTGATATTCGCTCGACAGCGCCGAACTCACCTCGGCCGCCACCCGGTTGAGGCGGAACGGCATGAAGTGGAACAGGTCGAGGCGCTTCTTCGCCGGTGCGGCATCGTCGCGCGTGTCTGCTTCCACGGCGCTGCGCTGCCGGATCGGAGGCTGGCTCGCAGAGGTCCTAGCCAAAAATCCCTCCAATTTGAGTTGACGGCGGCCCCGACTGGGGGTTTAAGATAGTTGCAAGTGAGACTAATTTAGCAAGGTCGCGGCCGGCCCGCAAGATGCTGGTCGCAAGCCAGTCACACACAAGCCGCAGCCAAAAGCCGGCGCAAGGGAACATCCAGGGTCACGCATGGCAAACGCCAACTCGGCACAGGCCAAAACCCAGTTCGGCTATCGCCGCCACCCCGACCAGGAGCGGTCGGGCGCCAATGTGGCGGAGCATCCGGTCGTCGTGGTCGGTGCCGGGCCAGTGGGCTTGTCGCTCGCGATCGATCTCGCGCAGCGCGGCCAGCGCGTGGTGCTGCTCGACGATGCCGACCGGATCGGCGAAGGCTCGCGCGCGATCTGCTTCTCGAAGCGCTCGCTGGAGTTCTGGGATCGCCTCGGCGTCGGCGACCGCATGGTCGAGAAGGGCGTGGTGTGGAGCGTCGGCAAGATCTTTCACGGCGCCTCGCAACTCTACCAGTTCAATTTGCTTCCCGAGGAAGGCCACAAGCGGCCAGCCTTCATCAACCTGCAGCAATTCTACGCCGAGGCCTATCTGGTCGACCGCGTCGAGCAATTGCCCGAGATCGATCTGCGCTGGCGCAACAAGGTGATCGCGCTGGAGAGCCGCAACGACGGCGTCGCGCTGACCATCGCAACGCCTGAAGGCTCCTACCAGGTGCATGCTTCGTTCGTCGTCGCCTGCGACGGCGCGCGTTCGTCGCTGCGGCAGATGGTCGGCGCTGAGTTCGCAGGCCAGGTGTTCGAAGACCAGTTCCTGATCGCCGACGTCAAGATGACGGCGGCGTTCCCGACCGAACGCTGGTTCTGGTTCGATCCGCCGTTCCATGCCGGGCGCTCGGCGCTGCTGCACAAGCAGCCGGACGACATCTGGCGCATCGACCTGCAGCTCAATCCGGATGCCGATCCCATCGCCGAGAAGCAGCCGGAGAATGTCCGGCCGCGGATCGAACGCATGCTCGGACATGACAAGTTCGAGTTCGAGTGGATTTCGCTGTACAAGTTCCAGTGTCGCCGGATGGCCAGGTTCATCCACGGCCGCGTGATCTTCGCCGGCGATTCCGCGCACCAGGTCTCGCCGTTCGGTGCCCGCGGCGCCAATTCAGGCCTCGAGGACGCCGAGAACCTGGCTTGGAAGCTCGACCGCGTGCTGCGGCGGCTGTCGCCGGAAAGCCTGCTGGAGAGCTACCACATCGAGCGCAGCGCGGCGGCGGACGAGAACATCCGCGAGTCCACGCGTTCGACCGATTTCATGGCGCCGGTGACGAAGCAGGAGGCGCGGCTGCGGCAAGCCGTGCTGTCGCTCGCGGAGGATACCGAGTTCGGCAAGCGCATGGTCAATGGCGGCCGGCTGTCGGTGCCGTCGGTCTACGACACGCCGCTGTCGAGTGGCGATCGCGACGATTGGCGCGGCGGCCCGCGGCCGGGCGCCTCGATGCTGGATGCGCCGCTGACGGAGCAGGGCGGTGGTGCGACCTATCTGACCGATGTTTTCATCAGGCAGGGGACGCGCTTCACGCTGCTGGAGTTTGGCAATGGCACGGCTGTCGATGTCCCCGAGGGCGTCGGCACTATCCGGGTCGGCGGTGAGGGCGGGCTGGTCGATGCGCGCGGCCTTGCCGGCAAGCGCTACGATGCTGAGCCCGGCACCGCCTATCTGCTGCGGCCGGATGGTTATGTCGCGGCACGCTTCCGCAACGCGGCGCGGCCTGCGCTCGATGCGGCGCTGGCGCGCGCATCCGGCCTGAATTGAGGTGTTGCTGATGGCGCTGTCGACCAGTTCGAACTTCGCAAAGCCCGATGACGCCTTCCGCGCCATCGTCGAGGCGCATCGCGGCCTCACCGAGGCGCAGAGCGCCGATCTAGATGCCGCGCTGGTTCTGGTGCTCGCCAACCATATCGGCGATCTCGACGTGCTGTGCGAGGCAATCGCTTTGGCGAAGCGGCGGATGCCGGACGCGAGCCAGCAGCAGCAACAGCAGCAACAATAGCACGGGCCAAGCCTGGATGATTTTGGTTCAAATCGAACGGCAGCTTCCGCTTCACCTCGCCCCGCCTGCGGGGAGAGGTCGGAACGCATCGTCAGATGCGTTCCGGGTGAGGGGGAGCTTCCGCGGACGCATCTGTCACCGTTTACGCGGAGACAGCCCCTCACCCCAACCCTCTCCCCGTAAGAACGGGGAGAGGGAGCGCATGAAGACAGGATTGAACTGATGGCCAAAGGTTTCGCATCGACCACGGATCTCACCGAGAAGAAGGTCACATTCTCCGAGATCGGCACCGATCTCTACGCTTTCACCGCCGAGGGCGACCCCAACACCGCCGTGATCGTCGGCGAGGACGGCTGCCTGGTGTTCGACGCGCAGGCGACGCCCGCGATGGCCAACAAGGTGATCGAGCGGGTCAAGACCGTCACCGACAAGCCGATCAAATATGTCGTGCTGTCGCATTACCACGCGGTGCGGGTACTCGGCGCCTCGGCCTATCACGCGCAGGGCATCGTGGCCTCGCAGGAGACCTATCGGCTGATCGAGGAACGCGGCCAGCAGGATTGGGATTCGGAATACGGCCGCTTCCCGCGCCTGTTCCAGGATGCGGCAAGCATTCCCGGCCTGACCTGGCCGACGCTGACCTTCGAGGGCGAGATGTCGATCTATCTCGGCAAGCGCGAGGTGCGGCTGATGCAGCTCGGCGCCGGTCACACCTCGGGCGACATCGTCGCCTGGGTGCCGGATGCCGAGGTGATGTTCTCGGGTGACCTGATCGAATACCACTCGGCCTGCTATTGCGGCGATGCGCATCTGCGGGAATGGCCGATGACCTTGAACGAGATCCGCGCCTTCAATCCGAAGGCGATCGCGCCGGGCCGCGGCGATGCGCTGAAGGGCCTCGAGACCGGGCGTGATGCGATCGCGATGACCCGCGACTTCGTCACCACGCTCTATGGCGCCGCCGAATCGTCCGTCGCCAAGGGCCGCTCCTTGAAGGAATCGATGGCGGCGACGCGCGAGGTGATGGATCCGAAATTCTCGAGCTTCGCGATCTACGAGCACTGCCTGCCGTTCAACGTTTCACGTGCCTATGACGAGGCATCCGGGATCGACGATCCCGTGATCTGGACCGACAAGCGCGACCAGGAAATGTGGGCCGCCTTGCAAGGAGGAGGATAGACATGAACATCAATACCTCGCCTGATCAGATCGTGCGCAGCTCGGGGCAAGTGACCCCGGGCTACATGTCCGGCTTCGGCAACAGCTTTGAGACCGAGGCGCTGCCCGGCGCGCTGCCGATGGGGCGCAACTCGCCGCAGCGCTGCGCCTACGGGCTCTATGCCGAGCAGCTCTCCGGCTCGCCGTTCACGGCGCCGCGCGGCACCAACGAGCGCTCCTGGCTCTACCGCATCCGTCCGTCGGTGCGGCACTCCGGCCGCTTCGCCAAGGCAAATAGCGGGCTGTGGCGTACCGCGCCGTGCCACGAATACGATATGCCGATCGCGCAACTGCGCTGGGACCCGGCGCCGATCCCGAAGCAGGACATGACCTTCCTGCAGGGCGTGCAGACCATGACCACCGCGGGCGATGCCAACACCCAGGCCGGCATGGCGGCGCATGTCTATCTCATCACCAAATCGATGGTCGACCAGCATTTCTACAATGCCGACGGCGAGATGATGTTCGTGCTGCAGCAGGGCGATCTGCGGCTGGTCACCGAGTTCGGCCGCATCGATGCCGAGCCGGGCGAGATCGTGGTGATCCCGCGCGGCGTCAAGTTCCGCGTCGAGATCCCGAATGGTCCGGCGCGCGGCTATCTCTGCGAGAATTACGGCGGTGCCTTCACGCTGCCGGAGCGCGGCCCGATCGGCGCCAATTGCCTGGCCAATTCGCGCGACTTCCTGACGCCGGTGGCCGCCTACGAGGACAAGGACACGCCGACCGAGCTCTACGTGAAATGGGGCGGCGCGCTGTTCAAGACCACGCTGCCGCATTCGCCGATCGACGTGGTCGCCTGGCACGGCAATTATGCGCCGTACAAATACGATCTGCGCACCTTCTCGCCGGTCGGCGCGATCGGCTTCGATCATCCCGATCCGTCGATCTTCACGGTGCTGACTTCGCCGTCGGAGACCGCCGGCACTGCGAATATCGACTTCGTGATCTTCCCGGAGCGCTGGATGGTGGCCGACAATACCTTCCGTCCGCCGTGGTACCACATGAACATCATGTCGGAGTTCATGGGCCTGATCTACGGCGTCTACGACGCCAAGCCGCAGGGCTTCGTGCCCGGCGGTATCTCGCTGCACAACATGATGCTGCCGCACGGCCCCGACCGCGAAGCCTTCGAGCATGCCAGCAACGGCGAGCTGAAGCCGGTCAAGCTGACCCGCACCATGGCCTTCATGTTCGAGACGCGTTTCCCGCAGCGCGTGACCAAGCATGCGGCGACGTCGTCGACGCTGCAGGATGACTACTCGGATTGCTGGAAGGGGTTGGAGAAGAAGTTCGATCCGACCAGGCCGTAGCCAGCCGTCATTCCGGGGCGCGCGAAGCGCGAGCCCGGAATCCATTGCTCCGCGCGACACGTGGCCTGATGGATTCCGGGCCTGCGCCTTACGGCGCATCCCGGAATGACGAGAGATAAAGTGCGTCAATTATTTCGGCAGGAGACCATGCCCCACCCCAACGACCCCAAACTCCGCTCCTTCATCGACGTCGCGCCCACGTCCGACTTTCCGATCCAGAATTTGCCCTACGGCGTGTTCTCCGCGAACGGACTGGCTCCGCGCGTCGGCGTCGCGATCGGCGATTATGTGCTCGACCTCTGGGAGCTCGAGCAGGATTCTCGGCTCGATGTCGGGCCGCTCGGCGTGTTCTCGCAGCCGTCGCTCAACGCGTTCATGGCGCTCGGGCCGAAAGTGTGGTCGGCGACACGGGCGCGGATCAGCGAGCTGCTCCGCTCGGATCATCCGGAGCTGCGCGACAACAGGGAATTGCGCGCGCGGGCGCTGGTGCCGATGGCTGACGTGAAGCTGCATATGCCGTTTGCGGTTTCGGGCTATACCGATTTCTATTCGTCGAAGGAGCATGCCACCAATGTCGGCGTCATGTTCCGCGGCAAGGACAATGCGCTGCAGCCGAACTGGCTGCACATGCCGATCGGCTATAACGGCCGTGCCTCGACCGTCGTTGCGAGCGGCACCAAGGTGAAGCGGCCGCGCGGCCAGCTCAAGCCGCCGACGGCAGAGGTGCCGAGCTTCGGGCCCTGCAAGCGGCTCGACTTCGAGCTCGAGATGGGCGTTGTCGTCGGGCAGGCGTCGGCGATGGGCGAGATGCTCACCGAGGCGCAGGCCGAGGAGATGATCTTCGGTTTCGTCATCCTCAACGATTGGAGCGCGCGCGACATCCAGCAGTGGGAATACGTGCCGCTCGGCCCGTTCCAGGCCAAGGCGTTCGCGACTTCGATCAGCCCGTGGGTGGTCACGCGCGAGGCGCTGGAGCCGTTCCGGATGCAGGGCCCGGTGCAACAGCCGGAGCCGCTGGCCTATCTGAAGCAGGTGAGGCCGAACAATTACGATCTCGCGCTCGATGTCGGCCTGCGTGCCGGTGCGATGAACGAGGCGAAGACGATCTGCAGCACCAACTTCAAATACATGTACTGGTCGTCGGTGCAGCAGCTCGTGCACCACGCCTCCAGCGGCTGCGCGATGAATGTCGGCGATCTCTTAGGGTCCGGCACGATCTCCGGCCCCGAGAAGCACCAGCGCGGCAGTCTGCTGGAGATCAGCTGGAACGGCACCGAGCCGGTCGAGCTCGCCGACGGCGTGACGCGCTCGTTCCTCGAGAACGGCGACTCGCTTGTCATGCGCGGCTGGTGCCAGGGCGACGGCTACCGCGTCGGCTTTGGTGAAGTCGAAGGTACGATCGTCGCGGCGGAGTGAGTTCGCTGGATAGAACGAAGTTATCACGGAAGCAAGAACTCAGCTGCAATCTCTTTTCTCTTCGGCCTTATGAGTCCTGCTAACTCGCCAAGAACCGAAGGCAGCTTTGTGTGGTTGTCAGAGCTGTCGTAGCCAATCACCACAAGTTTTCGGAGGCGCTTATTTATCTCGATGATATTTGGTTCCAAGCCCGCAGGAGAAATGACGTAGTGGGGACGTGCTCTCGGGTAACGAAGTGCATACATCTCCATTAGAGACGAAATCGCCGGATCGTCCATGGAGAAACCAATAAAGAGAAATGTGTAATTTAGTAGAAGCGTCTCCAGAAAGGCAGAATACACGGCACTACCGAATGCCATGCGGATATACTCGGATCGCGAGAAGACCAGGGTTCGTACGTCGTCGATCGTGCCGTGAAGCTTGATTAGATATTTGCCTGACTGATCTTTCAAGATGTTGAAGATGTTTGCGTCGATAGCTGTGATCACCTGGGGGAAATGAGTGGCAAAGCCTATTTTGCTTTGCCAAGACATCTCGAGCAGCTTGTCGAAGTTAGTTGTGACTATGATTCTCTGATCGAGCGCTACTATCGCCTCATGGAGTGGAGAGGGCTCCGCTGCTTGACCGAATTCTTGCACGATCTCGCGTTCCCATCGTTCACCAAGGTCCATCTGCAGGATTTCGCACGCGAGCAGGTAGTCTTTTTGGTCTAGGAGCCGTGTAACCTGTTCCTTGACCGCGGCTCCGGCTTTGCCGTTCATCTCGTTGAGAAAGGCCTCCCAGCCCTTTATTCTTCCACCCGTACGGGTTGCGGCGCTCGCAGATACTCCAGCACCTAGAAAGAGAACGACTCTTCGGCGAGCGAGATCATCGACAAGATCGGCATTAAATTCGCTCATCGCGAATCTCAGGTCGCAACAACATTTTCTAGATAGCGTATCGCTATCCCGCGATAGATGTCTCGCGCCTGCTTTCGCAGCTGCGTGTAGCTGCCGGTGCCCCGCACGGAGATCATTGGTGCATGTTGACTCTGAGATCGAGGAGCCAAACTTCCGAGGTGACGAATATCACCCAAGTGAGGATCCACTTTCTTCGCGTCGAAGAACTTGCCGAGGTGAGCTGATATCTCAGCCGGGAAGTTTTGGCTGATGTCCTGGTACGCCTGCACGATACGTTTTCTGGTTGCTTCGTTCTCCTCTGCAGGGTCCGGCTCAGACCCACCCCTTTCTTTGTGTTGTTGGGTAACGTAGCCAACGAATCGTAGCGATCGAGCTTGATCGGCCGCTGGAATCTCAGAGGGGTCCTCAGACAAGCTAATCCCAGTTTTAAGTTCGCGTTGCCACACTCCGACGGTCGTACCAATGTTCCTTATGGCCCAAAGTGAAAAAATATCGATGGCCATCGGAACGACGAAGTAGTCCATCGCTAACAGAATCGATCTGTTGATGGCTCCTAACGATGGCCCCATGTCGAAAAACACGAAATCATAGTTCATTTCCTTCGCTTTTCCGACCACATCTGCAAAAACAAAGGTCGTGCGTATTCCTCGCATTCCGCCTGCTTTGGCATCGCGCCAGTCTTGAGCAAGGAGGTCTTCCTGCAGTGCGAGGCGTGGGTCTCCGACAATAATATCGAAGCCGAAATTTCCTGCTTTGACGATAGGTAGGCTGGTGCCATACCCCTTTCCTAGGGAAAGGGGCCGGATCACGCTGTAGACGGACGTGGGGTCATTTGCTGAATAGATATCGATCCATTCGTCCTCACCCAGAACATACTGAGTAAGATTGCATTGTGGATCGCCATCGACGACGAGAACCCGCGCTCCAAAGTTAAGTGCTAGTTCCGCGGCCAGATTTGCAACGAGCGTTGTCTTTCCCACGCCGCCCTTATTGTTAAAGAAGCATGTGGCTTTGACTCCACTCTCCCGGACGGAATCGAATAGTTCTTTGTCTTCCGCATCAAGTGGCTTGCCGGTAGAGATGCCGCGTTGTCTTTTTGCCACTTTATGCACCGGAGGGTTGTGGATTCTTCCTTCGCTATTCTAAGCTTGGATGATGTGCGCGCAAGCTTAGCGACACCGAAGATGGGTCCTGCTAACAGGATTGAACTTGTAAGGCGCGCTATCTCTGTTCAGGTGGTATATCCTTCAGCCTCGCCGTATGCGCCGCGCAGTCCTCGAGACTGTATTTCAGATGCACCCGCTTGTCCGACGGCGGCTGGTTCACGGTGCAGACGCCTGCCCGCCAGGGCTTGGCCGGGCGGATCGGCCGCGGCGCAAAGCCGCCGCCGCAGTTCGGGCAGACATTACCGAGCTTGGTCTCGGCGCAATCCGCACAGAACGTGCATTCATAGGAGCAGATCCGGGCGTCAGTTGCGCTCGGCGGCAGGTCCTTGTCGCAATATTCGCAGTTCGGTCGCAGCTGCAGCGCCATCGTCGCCTCTCTTGCCGGATGTTAAGGAATGATCGCAGATCGGACCGGGAAAGCGAATGACGGATTTCCCTCGATTTGTGCCAGGTCAGCTTTGTAACGCTTTCAACGGCAGCTTGGTGCTCTCCTTCAGCCGGTCGAGCACGATCGATGAGCGCACATGCGCGACGCTCTGGTGCGGCATCAGCACGTTGTTGACGATGTCGGACAGGCTCTTCAGGTCGCGCAGCATCACCTTGAGCACGTAGTCGGCATCGCCGGTCAGCGCATAGGCCTCCTGGATGTCGTCGACCCGGTTGACCAGCTCGCGGAACCGCTTGGCGTTGTCGGGCGAATGGGTTGCCAGCGTGATGTGGATGAAGGCGATCAGGCCGAAGCCGAGCGCCTCGCCGGCGAGGTCGGCGTGGTAGCCCGCGATCACCTTCTCCTCCTCCAGCCGCATCCGCCGCCGGGAGCATTGCGAGGCTGACAGACCGATCAGGTCGGCCAGCTGCTGGTTCGTCAGCCGGCCGTCATCCTGCAGCGCGGCGAGCATTTTGAGGTCGAAGGCGTCGACTTCTGGCATGCACCGAATATCCATTTCATGCACAAATCGTGCGCGATACTAGCAAAACAAGCCCTATTTTGCACGCACGTTGCGCAGCAAGTGACGGAGACTGATCCCTAGGCAAATCAGGGAGTTACCGCCATGGGTCCGTTTCCGCACGATGCGCCGCCAGCCGAAATCACCGACGACAATCCGATGGGCACCGACGGCTTCGAGTTCGTCGAATACGCCCATCCCAATCCGGCTGAGCTGCACGCCTTGTTCAAGCTGATGGGCTTTGTCGCGGTCGCCCGGCACAAGACCAAGGCGATCACGGTCTACCGCCAGGGCGACATCAACTATCTCGTCAATGAAGAGCCCGGCAGCCACGGCTTCAACTTCGTCGCCGCGCACGGCCCGTGCGCGCCGTCGATGGCGTTCCGGGTGGTCGATGCCAAGCACGCCTATGAGCGTGCGATCGCACTTGGCGCGGAGCCGGCGGATGTGTCGTCCGCGGAGAAGACGCTGGATGTGCCCGCGATCAAGGGCATCGGCGGCAGCCTGCTCTATTTCGTCGACCGCTATGGCGCCAAGGGTTCGGCCTATGATGCCGAGTTCGACTGGCTCGGCGGCGTCAATCCGCGTCCCGCCGGCTCGGGCCTCTATTACGTCGATCACCTCACCCACAACGTCCATCGCGGCCGCATGGACGTCTGGACCGGTTTCTATGCAAAACTGTTCAACTTCCGCCAGATCCGCTTCTTCGACATCGAGGGCCGCGCCTCCGGCCTGTTCTCCCGCGCGCTGACCAGCCCGGACGGCAAGATCCGGATTCCGATCAACGAGGACGCCGGCGATTCCGGGCAGATCGAGGAATACCTCAACATCTATCACGGCGAGGGCATCCAGCACGTCGCCTGCGGCGCCCGCGATATCTATGCGACGGTCGAGCGGTTGCGTGCGGACGGCCTGCCGTTCATGCCGTCGCCACCCGACACCTATTTCGAGCGGATCGATGCCCGCCTGCCGAAGCATGGCGAGGACGTCGCGCGGCTCAAGACCAACGGCATCCTGATCGACGGCGAGGGCGTGGTCGACGGCGGCCAGACCAAGGTGCTGCTGCAGATCTTCTCGGCGAATGCGATCGGGCCGATCTTCTTCGAATTCATCCAGCGCAAGGGCGACGACGGCTTCGGCGAAGGCAACTTCAAGGCGCTGTTCGAATCGATCGAGGAAGACCAGATCCGCCGCGGCGTGCTCAAGGTCGACCACGCGGCGTGAGCACAGCATAGCGTGCTATGTAGCGCACAACAAAAGGTGTCGTCCCGGCGAAAGCCGGGACCCATACCGCGGAATCTATCGCGTGTGTCGGATATCAATCCCGCGGAACGGTCGTGCGCAACAACGGCCTTCCGGGGTTATGGGTCCCGGCCTTCGCCGGGACGACAGCGAAATTACTTCCCTGCCTTCCACGCGCTCGTCACATCCCCAATGCTCGCCAACTCCGGCTCACGGATGGCGGACGGCGTGCGCGAGAAACGCGGTGCAGGGGCGGGCTGGGTGACGCCGTGGCGTTCGACAAACACCTGGCGGGCCGCCATGTGCGGATGCTTGGGCGCTTCCTCCATGGTGAGGATCGGCGCGAAGCAGATGTCGGTGCCTTCCATGATCTTGCACCAGTCGGCGCGCGACTTGCTCTTGAAAACCTTTTCCAGCTTCGCCTTCAGCGCCGGCCAGGCCTTGCGGTCCATCTGGGCGTCGAAGTCGGCGTCGGTCAGGTCGGCATGCTTGCGCAGCAGCGCGTAGAACTGCGGCTCGATCGAGCCGATCGAGATGAAGTTGCCGCAGGAGCACTCGTAGACGCCGTAGAAATGCGCGCCGCCGTCGAGGAAATTCTGGTCGCGGCCGCCGCTCCAGCGGCCCTGCGCCGCCATGTCGTAGAACATCGACATCAGCGAGGCCGCGCCGTCGCACATCGCGGTATCCACAACCTGGCCCTTGCCGGACTTCTGCGCTTCCAGCAGCGCGGCGAGCACGCCGACCACGAGGTAGAGCGCGCCGCCGCCGAAATCGCCGACCAGATTGAGCGGCGGCACCGGCTTCTCCTTGGTGCCGATCGCAGCGAGCGCGCCGGTGATCGAGATGTAGTTGATGTCGTGGCCGGCGGCGTTCGCCAGCGGGCCTTCCTGGCCCCAGCCGGTCATGCGGCCGTAGACCAGCTTCGGATTGCGCCCGAGCACGACATCGGGGCCGAGGCCGAGGCGCTCCATCACGCCGGGACGGAAGCCTTCGATCAGCGCGTCGGCATGGCTGAGCAGGTCGAGCACTTCTGATATCGCCGCCTTGTTCTTGAGATCGAGCTCGATAACCTTGCGGCCGCGGGTCGCCACCGCCTTCAAATTCTTGCCCGCGCCGACCCGGTCCAGCGTGATGACCTCGGCGCCCATGTCGGCGAGCAGCATGCAGGCAAACGGGCCGGGACCGATGCCGGCGAATTCGACGATGCGGAAGCCTGTGAGCGGGCCCGAGGTGCGAGCGGCGGTTTGGGAGGCGGGCTTGTCGAGCACGTTGTTGTTCCGTTGTTGCTGTGAGGGAGCTGGTCGAAGAGTCTGTGGATCGGCGCGCCGGGCGTCACGCCGGCTCGATGTCAGAAGTCCGGTCCGGCGATTGGGGGCCGTGGCAAGTGGTGCTGCCGAACCTCATTAAGTCCTCTCCCCGGGGCCGCCCGTCTGACGGTATTTTTAATTAGCTGATTAGCTAAATTCTCTCGCCTAATGGGGGACGTGGCAAGCTCTTTCGGCTGGAATGCCAGCAAAACGCGAACGGCGCGCATCGCTGCGCGCCGTCTGCATGGGTTCAGGAGGGATAGCGGCTAGCCGGCCGCGGTCACCGCCCGCTGTCCCATCACCTTGACCAGGTTGGCGCGGTAATCCGCCGAGCCGTGGATGTCGGCGAGCAGGCCGCTCGCCGGGATCGTCACGCTGTCGAGCGCCGAGGCCGCCCAGTTCGCCTTCAGCGCCTGCTCGATCGGCGCCACCCGCATGACGCCGCTTTGCGAGGCGCCGGTCGCGGCGACGCGGACGTCACCCGCCTTGGTCTTGACGACGAACACGCCGGTCAGCGCGAAACGCGAGGCCGGGTGCCGCATCTTGGCATAGCCGGCCTTGGCGGGGACCGGGAACGACACGGCGGTGATGATCTCGCCATCCTCGAGCGCCGTCGTGAACAGGCCCTTGAAGAAGTCCTCCGCCGGGATCGACCGTTTGTTGGTCTTGACCACGGCGCCGAGCGCCAGCACCGCCGCCGGATAGTCCGCCGCCGGGTCGTTGTTGGCGAGCGAGCCGCCGATCGTGCCGCGATGACGCACGGCAGGATCGCCGATCATCGACGCCAGATGGGCGAGCGCCGGGATCGCCTTCTGCACGGCGTCGCTTTGCGCGACGTCGTAATGCGTGGTCGCGGCCCTGATGGTGACGGTATCGCCGGACACGTCGATGCCGATCATGTCCTTGATCTTGGCGACGTCGATCACGTCGGACGGAGCAGCGAGGCGCTGCTTCATCACAGGGAGCAGGGTCTGGCCGCCGGAAAGGAACCTGGAGTCCGTGCCCTTGGCGAACTGCGCCACGGCATCGTCGATCGAGGATGCGCGGTGATAGTTGGTCTCGTACATCGTATCCTCCCTCAACCGTGAATGGCGTGCCAGACGCGATCGGGCGTCGCCGGCATTTCCAGCTTGTTGTTGCCGATCGCGTCCGTGATCGCGTTGATCACGGCAGCAGAGGCGCCGATCGCGCCGGCTTCGCCGCAGCCCTTGACGCCGAGCGGATTGCCCGGACACAGCGTCGTGGTGTGGGAGAGCTGGAACGACGGCAGGTCGTCGGCGCGCGGCATGGTGTAGTCCATGAACGACGCGGTCACGAGCTGGCCGGTGTCGTCATAGACCGCACCTTCGAGCAGCGCCTGGCCGATGCCTTGCGCAAGACCGCCATGAACCTGGCCCTCGACAATCATCGGGTTGATCAGCCGGCCGAAATCGTCCGCCGCCACGAAGTTGACGAACGAGGTCTTGCCGGTGCCGGGATCGACTTCGAGCTCGCAGATGTAAGCGCCGGCCGGGAAGGTGAAGTTGGTCGGGTCGTAGAACGCCGTCTCCTTCAAACCGGGCTCCATGCCGTCGGGCAGGTTGTGCGCGGTGTAGGCGGCGAGCGCGACCATCGGCAGCGCGATCGACTTGTCGGTGCCGGTGACCTTGAACTCGCCGTTCTCGATCACGATGTCGCTCTCGGACGCCTCGAGCGCATGTGCCGCGATCTTCTTGGCCTTGGCCTCGACCTTCTCCATCGCCTTCACGATCGCCGTACCGCCGACCGCGAGCGAGCGGGAGCCGTAGGTGCCCATGCCGAACTGCACCTTGTCGGTGTCGCCATGGACGATCGAGACCTGGCTGATCGGCACGCCGAGCCGCTCGGCGATGATCTGGCAGAACGTCGTCTCATGGCCCTGGCCGTGGCTGTGCGAGCCGGTGAGCACCTCGATGGTGCCGACCGGGTTGACGCGGATTTCAGCCGATTCCCACAGGCCGACACCGGCGCCGAGACTGCCGACCGCCTTCGACGGGGCGATGCCGCAGGCCTCGATATAGCAGGAGACGCCGATGCCGCGCAGCTTGCCACTGGCTTTCGCCTTGGCCTTGCGGGCCGGGAAGCCGGCATAGTCGATCGCCTTCATCGCGGCGTCGATCGAGGCGTGGAAGTCGCCGATGTCATAAGCCATGATGACCGGCGTCTGATACGGGAACGTGGTGATGAAGTTCTTCTTGCGCAGTTCGGCCGGATCGACCTTCAACTGCCGCGCCGCGGTCTCCATCATGCGCTCGATCAGATAGCTCGCTTCGGGGCGGCCGGCGCCGCGATAGGCGTCGACCGGCGTGGTGTTGGTGTAGACGCCGATCACCTCGGCATAGATCGCCGGGATCACGTACTGGCCCGATAGCAGCGTCGCGTAGAGATAGGTCGGCACCGCCGAGGAGAACAGCGACATGTAGGCGCCGAAATTGGCGTGGGTCTTCACCCGCAGGCCGAGGATCTTGTTGTCCTTGTCGAACGCCATCTCCGCCTTCGAGACATGGTCGCGGCCATGCGCGTCGGTGAGGAAGGCCTCCGATCGGTCACCGGTCCACTTCACCGGGCGACCTACCTTCTTCGAGGCCCACAGCGCCACCATCTCTTCCGGATAGATGTAGATCTTGGAGCCGAAGCCGCCGCCGACGTCGGGCGCGATCACGCGCAGCTTGTGCTCCGGCGCGATGTTGTAGAACGCCGACAGCACGAGGCGGGCGACGTGCGGGTTCTGCGAGGTCGTGTAGAGCGTGTAGTGCTCCTCGGCTTGGTCGTAATGCGCGACCGCTGCGCGCGGCTCCATCGCATTCGGCACCAGGCGGTTGTTGGTGAGGTCCAGCGTCACCACGTTGGCCGCCTTGCTGAATGCATCCTTGACCGCGGCTTCGTCGCCGAGATGCCAGTCATAGACGATGTTGCCGGGAGCCTCGGGGTGCAGCTGCGGTGCGCCGGGCTTGATCGCGGCCTTGATGTCGGCCGCGGCGGGAAGCTCCTCGTAATCGACGACGACGGCTTCCGCCGCGTCCTTGGCCTGGTTCTTGGTCTCGGCGATCACCACCGCGACCGCCTGTCCGACGAAGCGCACGGTCTCCGGCGCCATCGCCGGCCATGCGCCCATTTTCATCGGCGAACCGTCCTTCGAGGTGATCGCCCAGCCGCAGATCAGATTGCCGACCTTGTCGTCGACGATCTGCTGCCCGGTCAGCACCGCGATCACGCCGGGCATCTTCATGGCCTCGGCCGAGTTGATGCCCTTGACCTTGGCATGGGCATGCGGGCTGCGGATGAAGTGAGCGTAACTCATGCCGACCATTTTAACGTCGTCGACGTAACGTCCTTGTCCGGTGATGAACCGGCGATCTTCCTTGCGCACGACGCGTGCGCCAATTCCTTCAACACCCATGGTCTGGTCCTCCCGACCGGAGATTCGAATTGCCGCCGTTTCCATCGAGACCGGCGGTGATGAGCTTGATCGTGTGCGGTGCGTAGCGCGCTATTCGGCGGCCTGCGCCACCTTCATGCGGCCGGCAGCGTCGAGCACCGCCTTGACGATGTTGTGGTAGCCGGTGCAGCGGCAGATGTTGCCTTCGAGCTCGTGGCGAACCGTTTCCTCGTCGAGCTTGCCACCATGGCGGTGCACGATGTCGACCGCGGACATGATCATGCCGGGGGTGCAATAGCCGCACTGCAGGCCGTGATTGTCGCGGAACGCCGCCTGCATCGGGTGCAGCTCGTCGCCCTTGGCAAGGCCTTCGATCGTGATGACGTTGGAGCCAGCCGCCTGGCCGGCCAGCATGGTGCAGGATTTGACCGCCCGTCCGTCGACATGGACGACGCAGGCGCCGCACTGGCTGGTATCGCAGCCGACATGGGTGCCGGTGAGGTTCAGATTTTCGCGCAACAGGTGCACGAGGAGGGTTCGGTCCTCGACGTCGACCGAGACCGCCTTGCCGTTTACCGTCAGTTTGACTGTAGACACGCGTTTCTCCCAATAGCTTCGTTATGGGCCCAGTAGACCACGCTTCATGTGGGTCGTAACCGCGATCAAAGTCGTAGTTGCGGCCCTGTCATGAAGGCTCCGGGCTGTGGCTGCGATCCTAGCAGGCAGCCGTTCAATGGGCAATTTGCAAGCTGCTTTCGGCGTGCTCCGGCGCGACGAAATTGCGCGGCAGCGCAACGGGTTCTCCGCCTGCTGGTCTGGTTTGCGGCATATCAAAAACCGCCGCGGCGATTGCTACTACCTTCCGCCTATAACGACAAAAAAGCGTAGCTGGCATTTTCATCGCGACATAGCGACCGAAGATCGCTGGTTCACGAATTGGGTAGTGAGACGCGCGCGCGATGCATCCATCGCGGCAACGAAACCATATTGGAGGAAGCCAATGAAGCTGAGGAGCGGGATTTTCTTTGCCGGCGTGTCGCTGGTCGCCATGGTGATGGCAGGAATTACTGCGTCGAATGCGAATGATTCCGTTGCAAAGGCGGTGTCCGATCCGAACGGATGGGCGATCGCCGGCCACGATTACGGCAATACGCGCTTCAGCCCGCTGAAGCAGATCAATTCCGAGAACGCCGGCAAGCTGCAACTGGTCTACTCGCTGTCGCTGGCCTCGCTGCGCTCCAACGAATCGTCGCCGGTCGTGATCGGCAAGAACCTGTATGTCTCGACCTCGTGGGGTCCGAAATACGTCTACGCGATCGACGCCGCGACCGGCGCCCGCAAATGGACCTGGCAGCCCGACATTCCGGATGACGTGCTTCAATACGCCTGCTGCGACGTCAATAATCGCGGCGTGTCCTATGCCGACGGCAAGATCTTCGTCGGCCGGCTCGACGGCAAGCTGACCGCGCTCGACGCCGAAACCGGCAAGGAGCTCTGGACCTCGACGGTCGTCGACTACAAGCAAGGCTCGGTCATCACCTCGCCGCCGCTCATCGTCCGCGACAAGGTCATCACCGGCTTCGGCGGTGGCGAATATGGTGTGCGCGGCGCGTTGCAGGCTTTCAACCTCAAGGACGGCAAGCTGCTCTGGCAGACCTTCACGGTGCCGGCGCCGGGCGAGCCCGGCAGCGACACCTGGAAGGGCGATACCGGGCTGCATGGCGGCGGCGCCGCCTGGCTGGTCGGCTCCTACGACGCCAAGTCCGACACCGTCTACTGGGGTACCAGCAATCCGGGGCCGTGGAATACCGGGGTGCGCTCCACCGGCGACGGCAATTTCGGCAAGCTGACCAACCTCTACACCGCCTCGACGCTGGCGATCGATCCCAACACCGGCAAGATCAAGTGGCACATCCAGGGCACCCCGGCCGACGCCTGGGACTATGACGGCGTCAACGAGCTGCTGCTCGCCGACCTGAAGATCAAGGGCGCCGAGACGCCGGTCCTGATGAAGGCGGATCGCAACGGCTTCTTCTTCGTGGCCAACCGCGAGACCGGCAAGGTGATCTCGGCCGAGAAGTACGTCTTCGCCAATTGGGCCAAGAAGTGGGACATCAACACGATGCGGGCGGAAGAGGATCCGGACAAGCGTCCGGGCCCCGGCCATCCCGCCAAGGACATCTGCCCGAACCTGATCGGCGGCAAGAACTGGCAGCCGATGTCGTTCAACCCGCAGACCGGTCTCGTCTACATCCCGACCAACAATGTCTGCATGGACTGGTCGGTCTCCGACGTGAACTACAAGCGCGGCGTGTTCTATCTCGGCGCCGAATTCCCGACCAAGGCGGGTCCCGGCGGCTTCCTCGGCGAGCTCGTGGCCTGGGATCCGATCGCCAACAAGAAGGTGTGGAGCATCAAGGAGGACCTGCCCTTCAACGGCGGCACGCTGACGACGGGCGGCAATCTGGTGTTCTCCGGCAATCTGCACGGCGACTTCCGTGCCATCGATGCCAAGAACGGCAAGGTGCTGTGGAGCAAGAACCTCGGCAGCGGCATTGGTGCCGGTCCGGTGACCTATTCGGTCGACGGCAAGCAGTATGTCGCGATCGTGGTCGGACGCACCGCGGCGCTGCCGGCCTTCCTCGGTGACATCGGCAAGCAGATGGTCGCCGCGGCGCCGGAAGGCGGCTCGCTCTTCGTGTTCGCCCTGCAGTAACGACCGTCGCAAGGAGGCAGCATTGTCCGTGTCTTGCATCAAGGCGACTTGCATGAAGGCGACTGGCATCAAGTCGAATGACGTGCCGAGCTCAACGCGTAGCGTACAGTTGAGGATGGCGATCCGGACCGTGCTGCTCTCCGCCGCATTGTTGGCGCCGGCCCTGTCGGCCGGCGCGGAAGAGGCCAGGCCGTCGCTACGGCTCTGCGCCGATCCGACCAACTTGCCGTTCTCGAGCGACGAACCGGGCAAGCCGGGCCTTTATCTCGAGATCGGCCAGGCGGTGGCGCAAAAGCTCGGCCGCACGGTGAGCTATAATTGGTACAAGTCCTATTTCGGCAAGCGCACGGTGCGGGAGACGCTGCTCAGCAAGCATTGCGATGCCATGGTCGGCCTGCCGCTGATCGACGATTTCATGGGCCCGGCGGTGATCTTCTCGAAGCCGATCGCCCATGAAGGCTATGCGCTGGTCGGCGCCACGGATCGCAAGCTCGCCGGTATCGACGACCTCAAGGGGTTGCGGGTTGCGGTGCAGTATCAGTCGACGCCGCAGAACCTGCTGGCTTTGCGCGACGACATCCAGAAGGTCACCGTGCTGAGCCCGGAAGAGGGCATGGCGGCCCTCGACCAGGGCAAGGTGGACATCGCCTTCATCTGGGCACCGGTGGCGGGTTGGCTCAACAAGACCAGCTACGGCGACAAATATCAGATCGTCTCGACCGAGGGCGACGGCCTGCTCTGGGCGACCGCGATCGGCTTCGCCAAGGCGTCCGGCGCGCTGCGCGATGAGGTCGACGGCGTGCTGCCGTCGCTGCAGGGGGACATCGACGCCCTGTTTGCCAAATATGGCGTGCCGAACGGCGCCCCGGTGAAGTTCGGCCAGGCGACCACCTCGTCCGCCGGAGCAAGCGAGCCGGTCACGATCGGGCAGGCGACTGCTGCCGAGAAGCCGGTTCAGACCGCCGCGACCACCGGCGAAGTCAAGGGAGACGCCAAGGCGGGCCGGGAGGTCTTCAATGGCACCTGTGCTCATTGCCACGGTCCGGACGCGGTCCAGGCCGAGCGAAAGATCGATCTCAGGCTGCTCAAGAAGCGCTATGCTGACGACATGGAATCGACATTCTGGAAGACCGTCCATGACGGGCGGCCGGCCAAGGGCATGCCGGCCTGGAAGGATGTCTTCAGCGACGACGAGCTCAGAAACGTATATGCCTATCTGCAGAGCGTGCAGGATACCGGCGGGTCGAACTAGAAGCGGCCATCGGCAAATACCAATGCGAGGGTCCTCATGATGGGGTTCCTGATCATCGACGATCACCCCCTGTTCGGAGAGGCGCTTGGCAACGCCATCCGCATCTCGCATCCCGATGCCCGGATCTATGAGGCGACCTCGATCAAGGGTGCGCTGGGCATCCTTGCCAGCGAGCCGAATATCGATCTGGCGCTGCTCGATCTGCTGCTGCCCGACGTCGTCGGTTTTTCCGGCTTCCAGAAGATCAGGGATCGCCATCCGCGGCTGCCGATCGCCATCGTCTCGAGCGAGGAGGACAAGCACACCATCCGCGAGGCGCTGGAAATGGGCGCGGTCGGCTATCTGCCGAAATCGACCTCGCTCGGCGAATTGTCGCAGGCGATCGCACGCGTGTTGAGCGGATCGGTCTCGGCGCCGCGGGATTTCGTCGCGGTCGGCGCGCTGGAGCAGTCCGAGACGGCGCGGACGCTGCGCGAGCGGATTCAGAAGCTGACCCCGCAGCAAATTCGTGTCCTTCACCTGATCATCCGCGGCTTGCAGAACCGCGAGATCGCATCGGAACTCAAGCTCGCGGAATCCACCGTCAAGGCGCATGTCACCGAGATCCTGCGCAAGCTGAAGCTGTTCAGCCGCAACAAGGCGATCATCGAGCTCGGCAAGATTCCGCTTCCCGCCCTTGAAGCCGGCCTGGGTGCGAAGGCCGAAAAGGCGCCCTAAGCGCGATGAGATTTGGTTGAATCATCATCGCGCTTTAGACCTTTGTTTGAGCATGATCTTTCGGAAAACCGCTTCGCACTTTTCCGGATCATGCTTTAGCCTTGCTGCACTGCACGGCGAACGCATCCGGGGTGCGCCCTATAGGCTGCCGGTCAGCTTTGAGATAACGTCGTGCGCACAATGGCTGTCATCAGCGATCCGAGGGAGGGCGGCGCAGCGTTGACCACGACCGTGCCCCTGGCGGGCGAGCCGCCGCTCGGCAAGGCGGGTGCGCCTCGACTGCTGATCGTCGAGGATCATCCGCTGTTCCGTGCTGCCCTGATCGGCGTGATCGGGGCCGAGTTTCCCGATGCCGAGGTATTGCAGGCCACCTCGATCGATGGCGCGCTTGACGTGATCGCCGCGCGCGATGGCCTCGATCTGATCCTGCTCGATTTGTCGATGCCGGGGACCACGGGCCTGCTCGGGGCCTACCGGGTGCGGGCCGCGGCGCCGCGCAGCGCGCTGGTGATCGTATCCGCGCATGACGATTCCCGGATCATCGGCGGCGCGATCTCGCTCGGCATTTCCGGGTTCATTCCTAAGTCGACGCCGAAGGTCGAGCTGGCGCGCCTGCTGCGCGGCATCCTCGAAGGCGAGGTGTGCCTGCCGACGCGCTTCCGCGACGCCGCTGCCGCGCGGAAAGCCCAGGCCGAGACCAGGGAGCTGGTGCAGCAGCTCGGCCAGTTCACCGCCCAGCAGCTGCGCGTGCTCGACATGATCTGCCGCGGATTGCAGAACAAGCACATCGCCTATGAGCTCGATATCTCGGTCACCACCGTAAAGGTGCATGTCTCGGAGATTTTGCGGAAGCTCGGCGTGCGCAGCCGGACCGAGGCCATCATCGCGCTGTCGAAACTCGACTTCGGCAAGCACGACCATGCGCCGGTGACGGCGGCGCCGCCGTCGCACGGCGCCTAAAGCGGGATGAGTTTTGGTTGAATCGGCTTGGCACGGTCTTCCTTCACCTCTCCCAAGGGAGAGGTGAACTTCGATGCCGTTCCAGCTCAACCTGATCTCATCAGGCCCTTGAGCCTATTCCGTTCCGATCGCATCGGAACGGGGTTCCAGGTTTGTTGTCTTGACGCGTTTACTTCACGCGAACCGGTATCCAGGTCGTTCGCAAACGCTCTGGTCATAGCCGCGGGCCCGATTGCTCCGCCGCCAGCAGGAACGACAGCAGCGAGCGCATCTCGGCGGGCTTGATCGGCTTCTTCAGGAGTTCGTGGCCAAAGGCCGACACGTCGGAGGCTGCCTTGGCCGAGTAGTCGGCGGTGACGATGATCGCCGGCACCTTGGCGTTGATCTCGCCGCGGATCACGTCGACGGCCTGGATGCCGGTCTCGCCGTTGTCGAGATGCAGGTCGGCGATGATGGCGTCGGGAACGCCGTCGAGCGCGTGGATACGCTCGAGCGCCTCGGTCTTGGAGATCGTCACCGCGACGTCGCAGCCCCATTTCTCCAGCAGATGAGCAAGGCCCTCGGCGCTGGAGAGGTCGTTCTCGATCAGCAGGATTTTCGCACCCTCCATGCCGCCATAGCGATAGTCGACGCTGGCCTGCTCGCGCACCGGGATCGCTACCGGATCAAACGTGCGCGGCACGGTGACCGAGAACACCGAGCCCTTGCCGGCGCGCGAGCGCAGCCTGATGTCATGGCCGAGCAGGTCGGCAAACCGGCGCACGATCGAAAGGCCGAGCCCGATGCCGGCCTTGTCGCCGGCGCCGGCGTCGCCGCGCTGGAATTCGACGAAGATCGCCTCGCGCTGGGCTTCCGGGATGCCCGGCCCGGTGTCGTGCACCTCGATGCAGATATCGTCGCCCTTGAGGCGGCATCCCATCAGCACGGTGCCGCGCTGGGTGTAGCGCAGTGCATTGGCCAAGAGGTTTTGCAGGATCCGGCGCAGCATCAGCGGATCGGAGCGGACCACCGCCGACGACGGCATGATCCGGAAGTCGAGGTTGCGCTTGGCGGCAGTCGCCACGAATTCCTGTTCCAGCGGCTCGAACAGCGAGGCGATCGCGACCGGACCGAATTCGGGCCGGAGCACGCCGGCATCGAGCTTCGAGATGTCGAGCAGTGTCCGCAGCATGTCCTCGAGCGTCGCGAGCGAACGGTCGATCTGGTCGGTCAGCGCGACACTCTTGGGCTCGGTCGCCGTTTCGGTCAGCGCGGACAGCGTCAGCCGTGCCGCATTCAGCGGCTGCAACAAATCGTGCGTCACCGAAACCAGCACCGACGACTTCAGCGAGCTTGCCGCCTCGGCCTGCTGCTTGGCCTGCAGCAGGCGTCCATTGGTTTTCTCCAGCGATTGCAGCGCCTGCTTGAGCTGCTGGGTGCGGTCGCGCACCTGCTGGTCGAGCGCGATCGCGGTCTCGAACAGGGAAAAGGCGTTGAGCTGCTGGTCGGTGGAGCGCTCGACGCGCGACATCAGCGCCGCGTTGATCTTGCGCAGCTTTTCGGCTTCGCGTTCGAGGGCCGCAATGCGCGTGGTCTTGCTGTCGGTCATTGCGGCGCGACAGCGCGCTTACCGATGGCGATGCCGGTCAGCGTCTGGTTGACATGCATGGAGCGATACTGCTCGCCATAGGTCTGAAAGCCGATCACTTTATTGCGGCGATAGAGTTCCGACATCTCCCGGGAAAGCTGGCGCTGCTCGACGTCGAGCCGGCGCAGCACGCATTCGAAGCCGATGAACATCGAGACCTCGCCGAGATCCTCGGTCAGCTCCTTGAGCAGGCGGCTTGTGACGTCGATCGGATCGCGCTCGCGCGCCACCGTCAGCACCATGCCTTCGTCGATGGCGCAGAAGAATTGCAGGGATCCGTCGGGATTGGTGCGCTGGATCGACCGTGCGTAATAGGCACCGCCGACGCGCACCAGGACCGGATGCGCCGCGAACGAGAACAGTTCGAGCTTGTTGTCGCTGAGGCCGACGGCGCGGGAATATTCCAGCGCGGCCGGCTCGGCGTTCAACTCCTTGACGATGCGGTGCTCGATGTCGGCCTCGGTCACCACCATCTTGGTCGAGGTCGGCTCGAAATGGTCGCACTTGAACAGGCGGAACGGCAGCCGGGTCCGGATCAGGATCAGGACGGCGGCGTCGGTATGGGCCGCGCCGCCGTGGAAGACCCAGGACTTCTCGAAGCGCAGGCCGTCGCCGGCGGAGCCGCCGACCACCGGGATGTCGCCGAGCGATGCGTAGATCGCCGACATGATGGTTTCCTCGCGCTGACACATGCCGTCGATGAAGAGTAGCCCGAAGGACTCGTCGGTGTGATCGCAATGCTCGGTGCGCTGCGCGAATTCGCTCTGCAACTCGGTGCAGATCGAGCGGCCATGATCGACCCGGAACGTCGCGAGATCGAACAGCGGCCGGGCGGCGATGACGAAATCGGCGGCGTCAAAGCCCATCGCGACCACGCTGTCCTCGTCCCAGCCGCCAGGCGACAATTCGCCGGCCGTGGTGCAGCCGAAGATCGGCACCTCGGGCATCCGGCCGGACAACTCGGCAATGAATTGTTGCGGGTCATAGAACGGTGACACGAACACCACGAGCATGGCGAGATCGGCCGCCGCCAATTGGCGCGCGATCTCGTCGGCGGCTTCCCGCGGCCCGTTGGTCTTTGCCTGCACCACGACAATGCTGTCGGCGGCGCTGCCGTTCTGCTTCGCCAAAGGCGTTCTCCCTGACCAGAATCTGTTGCTTTTCTTGGCGCGGCTGGTTCTGCCCGCGCGGGTCTCAAGGGCATCCGGGCCATGCCGCGATGGTTCGCGATCCAGCCAGCCTTTATCTCTTAGGTCGTGAGGGGGAATGTCATTGGCCGGGCGACTTCGCCGGCAGCCGTGCTCGCCGCAAGCGCCAACGGCGCCGCTCGACGCGATGACATGGGACACCTCCCGATGTGTTCTCCTGGCCCGGGCAGGGTCAGGCTTGATCCATTCTAAACTATCGGGCTGCCGCCACGCGTCAATCTTCGGTTTGGGCCGACCAAGGTAGTACCGGATCACTACGGGGCGAATTGCTGCCCATTTACCGGGCCTTATCGATTCTGCCTTAGTTTTGCCCTCCGGGGACTGGGGCGGGTTGCCGCCGGACCCCGCGTGGTTTTCAGAATGAAGACGGGGGTTGGAATGCCGGGACTGAAGCGATCGCTCTCGATCAGACTCCCAACCCTCCGATTCCGCGCCAAGATCATGCTCGGCTTTGCCGTCACGCTGGCGCTGTCGGCAGCCACCATGGGCTTCGCCTATCTGGGCTTCGAGCGGGTCTCCGCCGGCGTCGGCTCCTATCGCCAGAGCGTCGCGGAAGCCGATCTGGCCCGCAACATCGATCGCGAATTGATCTCCTACCGTTCGCTGGCGCGTTACTACGTCGCGACCGGCAAGGAGGATGACGCCAAGGCCGCACTCGCCGCCGAGGCCAGCCTGAAGGACGCCATCACGGCGTCGATGAAGGGCACCACCAATCCGGCCCGGCTCGACCAGATCACCAGGCTGGAGCGTGAATTCCGCGCCTTCACCAAGATCTTTGCCGAGATCGTCCGCATCAAGGACGACAGTGCGCAGATCGCGCAGAACAAGCTGACCCGCAGCGCAACCTCGATGCGCTACAAGCTCGATGATCTGCCGAGCAACGCCGACGATTCCGAGCTGCAATCGATCCAGTTCGGCGCCAAGAAGGTGGCCGACCAGCTGCAGTCGATCACCGGCGCGGTCAACAGCTTCGTCGTCAATGGCGACAAGACCGTCGCCTCCAGCGCACTTGCCCGGCTGAAATTCGCCGACAATCTGGTGAAGGGCATCAGCTCGAAGGACGAGCGGATCACCCAGAGCGTGAAGGACATCACCGCGCTGCTCGAGGAATACCGCGAGGCGCTCGCCAAGCTGATCGCGAATGCCAAGTCGATCGACGAGCTGACGGTCGAGATGACGGAATCCGCGGCCGCGATCAGCCAGGGCGCGGCGGCGATGAAGTCCGATCTGCTCGCCGACCAGAAGCGGCTCGAAACCGAATCGCACGCGATGATCGGTGAAACTGAGCAACTGATCCTGATGCTCGCGGCCGGCAGCTTCGTGCTCGGACTTGGCTGGGCATTCCTGCTCGGCAAGGGCATTTCGCGTCCGATCGCGGCGATGTGCGCGGCGATGCGCGAGCTCGCGGCGGGCAATTTCGACGTCGTGCTGCCGGGCCTCGGCCGTCGCGACGAGCTCGGCGAGATGGCCGGTGCCGTGGAAGAGTTCAAGGTCCAGGCGGTCGCCAAGGCCGAGCGCGACGCCGCGACCCAGGAAGCGCAGAACAAGGCCAGCGCGACCGCGCGGCGCGCGGAGCTCATTCGCTTCGCCGACGAATTCGAATCCGCCGTCGGCTCGATCGTCTCTAACGTGTCGGCGTCCGCCGTGCAGCTCGAATCCGCGGCCGGTACCCTGACCCGGACCGCGGAGACCACGCAGAATCTGTCGAGCCAGGTCGCCGGCGCCTCCGAGGAGGCCTCCAGCAACATGCAGTCGGTGGCGTCTGCGACCGAGGAATTGTCCGCGTCCGTCGATGAGATCGGCCGCCGCGCCAAGGAATCCAGCCAGATCGCCGATTCCGCGGTGCGCCAGGCCGAGCAGACCGATGCGCGGATCGGCAAGCTCTCGCGCGCCGCGCAGGAGATCGGCGACGTGGTCAAGCTGATCACGGCGATCGCCGAGCAGACCAATCTCTTGGCGCTGAACGCCACCATCGAGGCCGCGCGCGCGGGCGATGCCGGCCGCGGCTTCGCGGTGGTTGCCTCCGAGGTGAAGTCGCTGGCGAGCCAGACCGCGAGAGCCACCGACGAGATCTCCACCCACATCACGGGTATGCAGGCCGCGACGCAGGAATCGGTTGCCGCGATCAAGGAGATCGGCGGCACGATCGGGCAGATCTCCGGGATCGCGACCAACATTGCAAGCTCGGTCGAGCAGCAGAGCGCGGCAACGCAGGAAATCGCGCGCAGCGTTCAGAACGTCGCGCAAGGCACCCAGGAAACCGCATCCAGCGTCACCCAGGTCAACCGCGGTGCGGCCGAGACCGGAGCCGCCTCCGAGGAAGTGCTGAACTCGGCGCGTTCGCTGTCGGTCGAGAGTTCGCGGCTGCGCGAGGAGCTCGATCGCTTCATGGCGAACATCCGCGCGGCGTAAGCACGCCGGTCTATCCACCGTCGTCCTGGCGAAAGCCAGGACCCATAACCACCACTGTTCGTTGGTGTGCCGGCAACTCGCCGCTCGCCCCTTGCGAAGGCCGCGGCGTATGCGTCCTGGCATTCGCCGGGACGACGACGGAGAACGGCGTGCCGTAATCCCGATTCCCATGCCGCATTGCGGGAACCTCAGCTAGCCTGCGGCGTTGACGTCGCGTGGCGGGCACACCGTTTGCCGCAATCCTGGGAGATAGAACCTTGGAACCCAACGTTCCGGGGTTTTTCTCATTGGTCCATACTGATGACACTGCAGCGGACACGATTGAGCTCTGCGACGACGCACGAGGGTGTGGCTGCCGCCGTGCCGGGCGATGACCGCATCATCGAGACCTCGATTCCGCTTCGTCTCGACAGCCTCAGCTGGAGCGGCTTTCACACCCGCGTTGTGCTGGCACTCGGCATCACCTGGATTCTCGATGGGCTCGAAGTGACGCTGGCCGGGGCGCTGTCGGGCGCGCTGAAGGAGAGCCCGACGATGAGCTTCTCCAACGCCGACGTCGGCCTTGCCAGCAGCGCCTATCTCGCCGGTGCCGTGCTCGGCGCGCTCGGCTTCGGCTGGCTGACCGACCGGATCGGGCGCAAGAAGCTGTTCTTCATCACGCTCGCGGTTTATCTTTCGGCGACCGCCGCGACCGCGCTGTCGTGGAATGTCGCGAGCTACGCGCTGTTTCGCTTTCTCACCGGCGCCGGCATCGGCGGCGAATACACCGCGATCAACTCGACCATCCAGGAGCTGGTGCCGGCTCGCTATCGCGGCTGGACCGATCTCGTCATCAACGGCAGCTTCTGGATCGGGGCTGCGATCGGCGCGGTGAGCGCGATCGTGCTGCTCGACCCTGCGTTGCTTGCGCCCGATCATGGCTGGCGGATCGCCTATTTCACCGGCGCGGCGCTCGGCCTCGTCGTGCTGTTGATGCGGATGTGGATCCCGGAAAGCCCGCGCTGGCTGATGATCCATGGACGCCCCGAGGAGGCCCACAGGATCGTCGGCGGTATCGAGACAGCCGTGCTCGGCCACGAACAGCCGAGTGAAGGTTTCGAGAAGATCAAGCTCAAGATGCGCGATCACACCCCGCTGCGCGAGGTCGCGGCGACGCTGTTCTTGACCTACCGGCAACGCTCGCTGGTCGGGCTCACGCTGATGGCCGCGCAGGCCTTCTTCTACAATGCGATCTTCTTCACCTTCGCGCTGATCCTGACCGATTTCTTCGGCATCGCGGCCAGCAATGTCGGCTGGTACATCCTGCCCTTCGCCGCCGGCAATTTCCTCGGGCCGCTGCTGCTCGGCCGCCTGTTCGACACGCTGGGCCGCCGCACCATGATCGTGCTGACCTATGGCGCCTCGGGCGTGCTGCTTGCGCTATCCGGCTATCTGTTCTCGATCGGCGTGCTCAGCGCGCAGACCCAGACCATCGCCTGGATGGTGATCTTCTTCTTCGCCTCGCCGGCGGCGAGCGCCGCCTATCTCACCGTCAGCGAGACGTTTCCGCTGGAGGTCCGCGCGCTTGCCATCGCCGTTTTCTATGCCGTAGGCACCGGCATCGGCGGCGTGATCGGACCGGCGCTGTTCGGCGTGCTGATCGACACCGGATCGCGCAACAGCGTGTTCGCCGGCTACCTGCTGGGGTCGGCACTCATGATCGCCGCCGCAGCCGTCGCATGGCGCTACGCCGTCGCGGCCGAGCGAAAATCGCTCGAATCCGTCGCGCGGCCATTGGCATTTGTGGAGTAGACTATGACGAAGCATGAATTGGCCGAAATGCCGCCTGATGATAAAATCGCACCTCGCGGGACGACCGGCAGCATGCCGGCGCCGGCGTCGCTGATTCCGCCGCTGGATCGGACCGCGGTGCTGCTCGACATCGACGGCACTTTGCTCGATTTCGCCCCGACCCCGCGCGAGGTCTGGGTGCCGCCGGAGCTCGCGGCCACGCTGAAGCAATTGCATGACCGCACCGGCGGCGCGCTGGCGCTGGTCAGCGGTCGCTCGCTCAACGACATCGACCTGATCTTCGCGCCCGAAGCATTCCCCGCGATCGGCGGCCATGGCGCCGAGATGCGGCTGCAGCCGGACAGCGAGGCGGTTGCCGCGCACGCGCCGCCGCTCGACAAGGAATTGAAGCGCCGCCTCGCCGCGATCGCAAAGCTCAGCCCCGGCATTCTGCTCGAGGACAAGGGTTACTCGCTGGCGCTGCACTATCGCCTCGCGCCGCAGGCGGAGAAGGCGATCTATGAAGCGGTTTCGCTGATCCGCGCCGAGCTGCCGAATGCGCCGATCGAGGTGCTGCCGGGCAAGAGCGTTTGCGAGATCAAGCATTCCGGCTTCACCAAGGCGACCGGCGTGCGCCAATTGATGACGCATGAGCCGTTCAGGGGACGCCGCCCGTTCTTCATCGGCGACGACGTCACCGATGAGACGGTGTTCGCGATCATGCCTGACTTCAACGGTCTCGCATTCTCCGTCGGCCGTCACGCGCTCGGCGTCGACGGACATTTCGAAGGCCCGAGCGATGTGCGCGCGTTCCTCGCGCGGCTGCTCGACGATGATAGGGACGTCAATCTGTCCTAACCAAATCAACTATGTCGCGCGCTCGAATCGAATGCGGTTGTTTTGCGTCGTGGCGTTTGCCTCGCATGAATTTTTCTTTTCGCGAGTTCCCGCGAGTTCCATGCGTCTTCGCCAGAATTTGGTTTCATTTGGGAGATTCCTTGATCAGGAACCATCTTGATGAATGGTTGTTAATACGCGAGTTGACCAACAGGAGGGGACCTGGTGAACCTCGTCGTCGTATCGAACCGCGTTTCGCGCGGAAAACCCAATGAACCCATGACGGGGGGGCTTGCTGCGGCATTGTTGCCGGTGGTGGAAAAGACAGGGGCAATATGGGTTGGTTCCAGCGGACGGGTCCGCGACGGGAACCACAAGGAACCTTTTGCAGAGGTCGAAGCTCTCGGTGCGGGCGCGCTGGCGATGCTCGATCTGCCGGCCGCGCACTATGGCGGCTACTACGAAGGCTTTGCCAATTCGGCGCTGTGGCCCGCGATGCATTCGCGCGCCGATCTGATTCGCGCTTCGCACGAGGACTACGCGAGCTATCGCGCGGTGAACGCGTTCATGGCGCGCGCGCTGCTGCGTTTCCGCAAGCCGGATTCCGTGTTCTGGATCCAGGACTATCATTTCCTCGCGCTCGGCGCCGAACTGCGCGACCTCGGCGTCACGCAGCCGATCGGCTTCTTCCTGCATACGCCGTGGCCGGCGCGCGCGGTGATCGCGGGCGTGCCCAATCACCGTGAGCTGATCGAGGCGATGCTGTCTTACGACCTGATCGGCTTCCAGACCGACGAGGATTGCGAGAATTTCCTCAGCTACGTGCAGCACGATCTCGATTTCGAGGTGCGCGACGGCATTATCAATTCGTCGTTCGGCCGCACCCGGGCCGCGGTATTTCCGATCGGCATCGATCCCGGCAAGTTCGCGCAGCAGGCCACCAAGGCGATGACGCATCCCGACGTGACGCGGCTACGGCGCAGCCTCAACGGCGAGAAGCTCGCGATCGGCGTCGACCGGCTCGACTATTCCAAGGGCCTCGTCAACCGCATCAAGGCGTTCGACAAGATGTGGTCGCTGTATCCGAACCTGAAGCGATCGGCGTCGATGCTGCAGATCGCAACGCCCTCGCGGGGCGCGATCGAGGCCTATGGCAATCTCGCCAGCGAGGTGGCGAAGCTCGTCACCGACGTCAACGGCGTGCACGGCGAGGTCGACTGGACGCCGATCCGCTATCTCAACAAGGGCTTCGGCCAGGGCGTGCTCGCAGGGCTTTACCGCACCGCGCAGGTCGGCGTGGTAACGCCGCTGCAGGACGGCATGAACCTCGTCGCCAAGGAATATGTCGCCGCGCAAAACCCGGCCGATCCCGGCGTGCTGGTGCTGTCGAAATTCGCCGGTGCGGCGAACGAGCTCGACGCCGCGCTGCTGGTCAATCCGCACGACATCGACGGCATGGCGCGCACGTTGGCGACCGCGCTGGCAATGCCGCTGACCGAGCGGCGGATGCGCTGGGAAGCCATGATGGAGAAGCTCAACGGCGGCACCATCCAGCAATGGTTCGCCGATTTCATCGAGGCGCTGCAGGATACGCACAATGCCGGAGCCGCAGCGCTGCCCGAGCCAACATCCCTGTGGCCGCGCCGCGCGGCGGATTTTGCCGCGCGATATCACTGAGCGACTGTCGGCCTTCCCTGAGCGCCTTGGGCTGTGCAATGGCACAGAGGGGAATGATGGAGGCGGGCCAATCGGCTTGATTTGCGCCGGCCACTCGCCGGCGCTGGCAAGAGCCGTCTGCGATGGCCCCGCGCGCGGCCGACGTTGCCGAGAATTTACCCAATATTTTCAATCCGTTGGGGAAATTTCGCGGTTCGACCCCGCGCTCCCTTGCAAAATCCGCCTCAGCCCTTCAAGAGAGGCCTCCCGGAGAGATGGCCGAGTGGCTTAAGGCGCACGCTTGGAAAGCGTGTGTGCGGGAAACCGTACCGTGGGTTCGAATCCCACTCTCTCCGCCATCGCTCAAAATAGCCTGCTTCGCTGCTCTCCGGTCTTCTCGCCACTGTCTCGATGCGCCGGTAGTGGGATAACCCTGCATGGGTGTGCCGACATACCGACGGAATGCGGCTTCGCCGCCGATGCGCATACCGTGATGTGTCGATCTCGTTCCCGAGCTCCGCTTAACGCCTGTTTAAGCGGGGCGAAGCTACCCTGCGCGGCGGGATTGCCGGAACGAGCGGATGTCAGTCGTCGAGAATGCGCCAGATCGAACGCCTCCCGAGGCGGCGCGTTCTGTCGATGATACGCGCCTGCTGCCGATCCTCAGCGTGGCGACGCTGCTCCTGTCGGCGCTGCTGCTGTTCCTGATCCAGCCGATGTTTGCGAAAATGGTGCTGCCGAAGCTCGGCGGTGCGCCCTCGGTCTGGTCGGTGGCGATGGTGTTCTTCCAGGCCGTGCTGCTTGCCGGCTATGCCTATGCCCATCTGCTCGGCCGCTTGTTCGGGCGGCAGCGCGCGGGGCTGGTTCATCTGCTCCTGCTCGCCGTCACGGCGATGACCTTGCCGATCGCGATCGCGCCGAATTGGGGGGCGCCGCCGGCAGATGGAACGGCGCTCTGGCTGTTCGGGCTGTTCGCTGCGTCGATCGGCCTGCCGTTCTTCACGCTGTCGGCCAGCGCACCCTTGCTGCAGAGCTGGTTCGCCGCGAGCGGCCATCGCGAGGCCAGCAATCCCTACGTGCTCTATGCCGCGTCGAATCTCGGCTCGTTCGCGGCCCTGTTTGCCTATCCCGTCGTCGTCGAGCCGCTGCTGACGCTGAAAATGCAGGCGGGCGCTTGGTCGGTCGGCTTCGCGGTCTTCGCGCTCCTCGTCACGGCAGTCGCCTTCGTCCTGGGACGAGGCAATGGCGTGACGGGCGCGGCGCCGACGCCGCAGACGTCGATCGTCAGCGCAACCGACCGGCTGCGCTGGATCGCGCTTGCGGCTATTCCATCCGGGCTGGTCATCGCGGTGACCGCGCATCTGACGACCGACGTCGCGGCAACCCCGTTTCTGTGGGTCATTCCGCTGGCGCTCTATCTGTTCACCTTCGTTGTCGTGTTCCGCGATCGGCCGTGGATCAGCCACGCGACCGTGGCGTGGCTCGTTCCGTTCGCCGTGGCCCCACTTGCGATCAGTCTCGTGGGCGCCAAGGTGTTCTGGCTGACGACGATCGCGCTCCACCTCGTCGTGTTCACGCTGCTGACGCTGCTCTGCCATGGCGAACTCTACGCCCGGCGCCCGCACCCGCAACGCCTGACGGAGTTCTTCCTGTGCACCTCATTCGGGGGCGTGCTGGGCGGCGCCTTCGCCGGACTGCTGGCGCCGAAGATTTTTTCCGGCAACTACGAATATCCGATCCTGATCGCGCTCGCGCTGCTGGCACTGCCGGGCATGTTCGCAGGCGGTGCGCGCCGGGCGCTGACGAAGGCTTCGCCATGGCTGGCGCTGGCGATCGCGCTCGCCATGGTCTGGTATGTCACCAAACTGCAGCTGCCGGCCTCGCTGGAGTTTCCGTTCAAGGCCCTGTTGATCCTGCTCACGGCCTGCATGCTCTTCCTGCGACAACGGCCGGTGTCATTCGCCGGATTGGCGATCACGGGCCTGATGCTGACGACGTTCTGGCGTCCTGGCATGGCCCCGATCGAGACCGCGCGCAGCTTCTTCGGTGTCCATACCGTGGTCGACCTCTCGGACGGCAGCGCGCGGCTGCTGTTCCACGGCAACACGATGCATGGCGCAGAGCGGTTGCGTAACGAGGATGGCACGCCGGTCGCGGGAGCGCCCGAGCCTCAGAGCTACTACTATCCGGGCGGCCCGCTGGCCGAAGGGATCGCGGCGGCACGCGGCGCCAACGACAGGTTCAAGAACGGCTTCGAACGGGTTGCGGTCGTCGGCCTCGGCACCGGCTCGCTCGCATGCTACCTGCGCGGCGAAGAGGAGTGGAGTTTCTTCGAGATCGATCCCGAGGTGATCAGGATCGCGAGCAATCCCGCATTCTTCACGTTCCTCTCGCGCTGCGCACCCAAGGCCGACCTCGTGCTCGGCGATGCGCGTCTCACGCTGCAGGCCTCACCCGAGCGCTACGACCTGATCGTGCTGGACGCCTTCTCGTCCGACGGCATTCCCGTCCACCTGCTGACCCGTGAAGCGATCGCCGGCTATCTGTCGAAGCTGACGCCGCACGGCGTCATTCTGGTGCATATCTCCAACCGCCATCTCGATCTGGCGCCGATCATGGCGAATGTCGCGCAGTCCCAGGGGTTGATCGCACTGTTCAAGGAAGGGCATCCCACGGGCGACGTCATGACCACGCTCAGGACGGCGTCCCGGGTGGTGATGCTTGCGCGCACGGCTGAGGATGCCGGCGCGGCGGCACAGCATTGGATCGCCATGTCGCCGGACCCGGCCAGCGCACTCTGGACGGACGACTACTCGAACCTGCTTGGCCCCATGCTGCGAGCGAAGTTCGGCTCCTGAGCCCGCAGACGATGCGCGCCGGCCATCTTGGCTCCGTTCACGTTGACGCCGGCGGCCTGCTTTCCTGCCTAGAGCCTATTCCGTTCCGATTGAATCGGAACGAGGCTCTACAGCATGATGAAGTTAGCTTGAGATGGAGCGGCGTCGAAGGTGCACCTCTCCCCGACGAGGAGAGGTGGACCGAGATCGCGCCAAGCCGATTCAACCAAAACTCATCGCGCCTTAGATTGTTGTTTTGACGCGTTTTCTTCACGCGAACCGGTATCCACTTCGCTCGAAAACGCTCCAGAGCATGATCCGGAAATCGGCGCCCCGTGCGCGGGGCGCCGATAGATGGGACGAGGCCGTCCGGCCTGCCCGGTCACGATGGGCCGGTGCAGGCCTTCGGTGCGTTGCGCCGTGGCGGTCAGAACCGCTCGGCGTCTTCGTTCAGCGTCAGCGCCTCGACGCCTTCTTCGCGAACCGCCTGGAGGCTGCGCGGATCGAGGTCGAGCGCACGCAGGATCGTCGGCGCGATCTGGGTGGTGAAGGTGGTCTCCTCGTTCGTCCTCGCATGCTTGATGCGGGGCGAGGAGACCAGCAGCAGGACATTGCGATCGTCCTTGGAGAAGCCGCCATGCTCGGCAAGCTTGCTGCCGCCGGTGCAGATGACGCCATGATCGGTGATGGCGATGAAGTCCGGCACCCGGCTGTTGTGGAACGGATCCTCATAGAGCTTGGTCAGTTCATCGCGATCGAGCAGCTTCTGGATATGCAGGTCGGCAGCATGGGCCAGAATGTAGGCCTTGGCGTCGGCATAGTAGGGGTTGCCGGTCGCCGGATTGGTCGCCTGTTGCAGTTCCGGCGACAGCCAGACCAGCGCCGCGTCATCGCAGATCTCGAAGCCGTTGGCGCCGAAACCGGGCGCCTTGCTGTACAGCGAGTCGGAGATCGCCACGCGGTCCGCGAGGTTGATCGGCGACTGGCCATGCTTGGCGCTGATAATGATCAGCGTCGAATCGTAGAGGTTCTGCGCCTTGAGTTCGTTGATGAACTTGCCGAGCGCATCGTCCACGAACTGGAATTGCTGCGTGAGCGCATTGCCGGGCGTCGCCTTGGCGTCGGCATAGCCGCCGACCAGCGACTTGTCGGTATCGGCGTTGCCGGCCTTCGCAAGCTTCTGGCCGACGCTGACGGCCTGGAAGTTCATGCCGAAGATCGCGGGGACGCCTTGATGCTGCGTTCGCGTGCCGTTGTAGCCGTCGATCCAGTTCAACACCGCCTGCACCTTCAGCGAGTCGTATGAACGGACGCCGACAAAGCTCTTGGTGTAGTCGTCGCCAGGCTTGGCGCCCTTGTCGATCGTGTCCTGCGAGTTGATCTCGGGCGTGAACAGCTCGTCGAGGCCCTTGCCGGATGGGCCCGCCAGATCCTCATAGGCCGGATGCTTGTCGGACCACGCCGTGCGCCTGCCGGCCTGCTTGATGACCTCGAAGATCGTGTTGGTGCGCACGTATTCGTGCGGATAGACCGGGACGCACTGGCCGTTCACCAGCTTGCGCTGCATGTGATCCGGATCGAGCTGCGTATGGACCTGACCGAGCGTGCCGCCGGCGGTGTAGTCGGCAACCAGCCCGCTGGAATAATCGTAGGTCTTGTCGAGTGCCTCGAAGTTGGTGATTTCGGTGCCTGCCGGCTTCACGCAACCGGGGTCCGCGAGATTTTGGCTGGTGTAGAAGGCCTTGGCCGGATACTCGGTGCGATCATAGCTGTCGTCATAGAACAGGCCGCCGCCCTTCGGCGTGGCGCCAGTGACCTGCGCGAGCATGCCCGGATAACTATCGGACGGCGCGGTGGTGTAGGCGTTCGGATAGACGACGCCCTTGCCGGTGAGCTGGGCGAAGTTGCCGCCGGGGCGGCTTTCGACCCAACGCTTCAAATCGACGGCGTGCATGCCGTCGACACTGATCAGCAGGACATGCTTGTAGCCATGTCGCCGCGAATGCCCATCGTCATCGTCCGCATGCGCCACTGCGACGCCGCAAGCGAGCATGGTCGCCGCGATCGCGGCAGTCGACAAGAAATTGTTATGAAAACAACGCATGAAATTGCCCCTCTCTGTTTCCGTTGAATTGGAATTGCCAGCGCTGGCCGCGACAACTTGTCGCCGTCAATTGACGGCGGGATGACGCTTTCGTGCGAGTTCGATGACTAAGGCGGGATGAGTTTTGGTTGAATCGGCTTGGCGCGGTCTCGCTTCACCTCTCCCCAGTGGGGAGAGGTCGGATTGCGCAGCAATCCGGGTGAGGGCTCTTGCTCTCTCGATAGACCGCAGCCCCTCACCCGATTTGCTGCGCAAATCGACCTCTCCCAAGGGAGAGGTGAACTTTCGACGCCGTTCCAGCTCAACCTATTCTCATCGGGCCTTAAGGCGGAGCTGATCGGCATCCAGGGGCGGGCGATGCGCTGTCGCCGCGCAACGAATGGTTCTTGCCGTTCACTCGCCGAGTTGTGCTGGGCTGCGGGTGTCACCCTGCCGAAGCGCCGTCGGTTGGAACTGCAAGCGATGCTTGAAGCAGGACGGCGAGCACCTCTGCAGGTTTCGCGTTGGCAAAGGCCGGCAGGAGGGAGGAGTCCATCGGCCGGATGAAGTCCTTGCGGCTGTCCTGATATCGGATCCACAGTCCGGCAAAGTAAATGGCCGGAGCGAGCAGCAACAGCGGCTCACAAGGTTCGTCATCGTCACTGTCGAATGAGATCGCGCGACGCACGGCGGGTGCCTGAAGCGCTTTGGGAAAGTTGGTTACGTATGGTCCCTCGTTCAGTTCGGCCAATCGATAGCCGCCCTGGTCGGTGAAGACGGCATGAGCTGCGGCGATCGGCTCAAGAGCATTCTTGTCATAGATGAGAAACCGCCAGCCGAGGATGGTTGCTACGGAACTGAGTGCCGGCAGCTCATTTGCGGCTGGAGCCTTGGCCGTGCACCGGTCAGGCCCCGCCAGACGGCGCAACGCGCTCAACGGCAGCAACGCCATGCGATGCGGTGCGCAAAGCTGCAGGTCTTCGGGATGATTGCGATGCGCGAAGTTGAGCTTGGGCGTCGCAAAGCCCCGCGTGCGCGCCCGTCTGGCCATGCCGGCAAGGACGGCGTCGCGGGCATCGTCGGGAAGGTCAGCTGCCGGAATCGTCATGCCGTTGCCCTCCTGGTGTAGTATGTGTCCGTCCAGGTGCCGCAGTTGACATAGCCGCGCGGAAATTGCGCGGCGTCGATATCCGAGAGGCCCCACCAAGGGTCCGCAATCGCCAGGCCGTAGTTATCTTGCGCGGGCACGCCGACCGCCGCGGAGTAACCCTTGATCGTGACCAGGTGGGCTCCGCCGCCATTCCAGACGATGCGCACGCATAGCGGGCGCCTGCCTCCGATCTCTTCCTCGGTCTCTCGCAAGGACGCGGAACGGCGCGCCGTCCATTTCCTGAAATGGCCGACGCGGAACAGCGAGGACATCAAGTAGCCGTAGACATTGCAGGCGTCCTTGTCGCCCGCGCAGCAATCACTTCGGCCCAGCTGTCCGTTCGCAATGTCGCATTGGGTCACCCTGCTGGCGGGACGATAAAAATGGGCGACGCTGGCCGCGACGGCGGCCCAGCACCAGTTGGTCTTTTCCTGGTATTCGTTCTTGAAGTCGAGCAGGCGCCACCTCGATCGCCTGAACGGGGGCAGTTTGATCGGGACGCATGTCGCGTTCACGAGTGAAGCCGTTTGGTCTGCTGCCGGTGTCACGATCGTTTCCCCCGCGTCTTCTTGGAGGCCGAACGTCCGGGCGGCAGGACGAGCGTCCCGGCCTTGCCAGGCTCACGCTTGGCCTCGGCCGACACCGCCTTGAATGTCGGACAGTCCTTGAGGAGCTCGAACGCCTGGTGGGCAATCACCTTTCCCGCGTGGGTATCGCTCGGGTAGTGGACGCCTGCCACCTCGCGGTTGCGCCCGATGCGATCGGCCAATGCGACGAGCATCCGCCTGGTGTGTCGGGGATGGATCTCCGCAAGCGCCAGGGCGATCAGGTGGCTTTCCAGCGAATGCGCGCTCGGAAACGAGGCGTGCCCCGGCGAATTGATCAAGGGAACGAGAGCGGGACAGACCTGTTGCGGCCGAGCCCGATTGAACCGGAGCTTGAAGTCGATCGCCACCATCTGGGCAACCCGGATCGCCATCTCGATGATCTTGAGCGAGTTCGGATGCGACCACGCCGACATCATCAGGACTTCGGCAAAATAGCCGCGCAGTCGGGCATTCTGATCGAGAATTTCACCGATCAGGCGAGGGCGCTCGTCGCGCGCCATTGCAGCCAACTGATCGATCTCGGTAAAAATATCCGCATGACGATGGGGCGGATCCGGAGCTCGAATGGAGCGACGCCAATTGGTCTGCCCGAACTCAGCCAGCGCGATCACGCCAAACAGGTCGGGCTCCCACCCCGACCAGGGGAAAACCACCTTGAAATCGAGGTCCTTCTCGCAGATTTCACCGCCCAGCGGATCGAAGATCAGGAAAGGTGCGCCCTGTGCTGGTGGCGAACCCATATAGGCTCCGCCCGCGCCATAACTTTGACCGCCGCCTCCCCCGCCATCTCCGCCGCCATCGCCACCACCGTCTCCGCCACCGTCCCCGCCGCCATCAAATACATGAAACTGCATCGCGACCTCCCAGCTCCAATAATCATCTTGTCAATGAGACGCTCCAAATTCAGACAGGAAGTCCGGCGGCTTCCAGCCGTTGTACGTAAAGTGAAGCTTGCTCCGCCTTGAAAGGGCAACGCGGCGCGTAATCAGACACCGTGAAATGCGGCAGAACCGATCGATGATGTGTTGCCAACAACGTGGCATCCTCATGCCTGCCGACCGCCACGAGGCTTGCCGCGGCGATCCGGATCGCGTTTCCGTATCGCGGATTGAGGCTGAGTGCCTTTCGCGACCAGCGAATGGCCTCCTCATAGGTACCGTTCAAATAATGATTCTGGCCGAGCCGCGAGTAACTGGTGAAGGCTTGTTGATCCAGCGGGGACAGCCGAATGGCGCGTTCGGCTCGTTCGATTCCTGACGTCGCTTGGCCGATGAAGCCGTATGTTGCGCTGCTGAACATCCATGCCCAGGGATTGTTCGGCGATGCGGCAAGCGCGCGGTCAAAGCAGTCCAGGGCCGTGTCATAGTCGAAATGAAACGCACTGCGCGCGTGTCCCTGCAGTGAAAGGGCCAGCGCGTCGGATGGATCTCGTTCGATTGCGCAATTGGATAGCCGGATGATCTCGGCGATCTCGGCGTTGGGATCGGTCGACCGGCCCTCGGCGATGTTCAGCATGTGCCAGCGCGCCGAAAACGCATAGGGCGCCGCATAGCCGTCGTCCTCTTCGCGCGCCCGCTCCAGCAGCGTCCGCGCCATCGAAAAGCTGGCGAAGTCCAGCTTGTAGAGCAGATCAAGCGCGCGCAGAAAGTAATCGTACGAGTTCAGATTGTGCGGGCGCTTCCGCAGCGCGCGCTTCACCTCGGCCTGGTGCACATGCGTCGAGATGCGACCCACGATCATGAGGGCGATTTCGTCCTGCACGCCGAAGATATGCTCGATATCGGTTTCGTACTTTTCCGCCCATATGACCGATGCCGTCGACAAGTCACCGAGCTCGACAGCGAGCCGGATTCGACCGCCGGCCCGGCGGATGCTGCCACTGAGCAAATACCGCACACCAAGTCGTTCGCCGGCCACTGTTCCGTAATCGACGGCGCGGCGGTCGATCATCATGGTCGATCCGCGGGCAACGACCAGGAGATGCTTGATATTGCTGAGCGTCGCGATGATGTCGTCGACGAATCCCTCGGCAAAATAATTATCGCCGGGGTCGTCTGAAAGACTGACGAGCGGCAGGACGGCGATTGAGGGCAGCTTTGCGCGTCTGGAGGGCGGGCTCGCGAACCCCACTGCCGCGCCGCGATCCACCCCCGGCAATCGCAGCGAGAACGCGGGGACAGCTCGGGTCAGGTTCTTCAGCCGAAGGTCGCCGAGACTGTCGAATTTCAGATCTCCGGCGCCATCAAGATTGTCGAGCACGGCCGACGACACCACGATCCCGTCTGCCGGCGCCGTCGTCTGTAGACGCGCGGCGATATTGACCGCGCTTCCGTAGACGTCGTCGAGATCGAAGATCACGGGCTCCCAATGGATGCCAATGCGAAATGCGATACGGCGCTCGGGAGAGTGCTGGCTCTCTCGAGCCAGGATTTCCTGCTGCAGCTCGATCGCGCATTCGACGGCATCCAGCGGGCTCTCGAAGACCGCGAGAAATCCGTCGCCGGTGTTCTTCACGATTTCACCGCGATGAGAGACGATGGTCGGATCGGTGACTTCGACCCGGAGCGTGCGATAGCGTTGATGGGTTTCGAGCTCGGCCGCTTCCATCAGTCGGGTGTAGCCAACTACGTCAGCAGCAAGGACAGCGCGACAAGCCCGCTCAAAGGGAGGCATCACTTGAGTGGACAACACGGGGTCAGTCTGCACTGCCATGCCCGTCATACCGTCGCGCCATAACCTTCGATGTACGTTAGCATGCGGAAACGACCCTGTCGCCATCGGGCCGGGACCCGTCGATGAGCGCCGACCGCCACAAAGATGCCGGCAGAAGGCCGTTATTCCGCAGCCCGGCGCGGATGATGGCCGACATTCAATGCGATGTCCGGGTCCCGGCGATCCGCAGCGCCGGCCGCGCGACCGCGCAATTCATGCTGGACCGGGCCACGTCGAAGGGCTGGAGCTTGCAGGCGCAGGGCTCTATGACAAGCACGAGGGGGAACGCACATGCCCAACATGTCTCGCCGGCCATTGCTGCGGCTCGTGCTCGGCGCGGCTGCGCTGCCGCTGGCATCGGGGCGCGCGCGCGCCGAAACCATGGCACGCCCGATCACGATGATCGTGCCGTTCGCCGCCGGCGGGCCGACCGATGTGCTGGCGCGGATCCTCGCCGAATATATGCGTAATGCGGTCGGCCATCCCGTCATCATCGAGAATGTCACCGGCGCCTCGGGCACCGTCGCGGGGCTGCGCGCCTCGCGCGCGGCGCCTGACGGCTCCACGATCACGATCGGGCATTGGGGTACGCATTGCCTCAACGGTGCGATCTATCAGCTGCAATACGACGTGCGCGAATTCGCTCCCGTTGCGCTGATCGCGAGTGGACCGCAGCTGATCATCGGCCGGCCCGATCTGCCGGCGAAGAATCTGAAAGAGCTGATCGCCTGGCTCAAGGCCAATGGTGACAAGGCGACAGCAGGTACCGCGGGCCCGGGTTCGGGCGCGCATGTCGCAGGCGTGTTCTTCCAGCAGCTGACGGCTACGAACTTCTCCTTCGTGCCGTATCGCGGCGCCGGCCCCGCGCTGAACGATCTGATGGCCGGGCATATCGACATCATGTTCGACCAGGCCTCGAACTCGCTGCCGCAGGTGAAGAGCGGGACCGTGAAAGCCTTCGCGGTGACGGCATCGTCGCGCCTCGCATCGGCAGACGATATTCCGACCGTCGATGAAGCCGGATTGCCGGGTCTCTATATCGCCTGTTGGCACGGCATCTGGGCGCCGAAGGGCACGCCCGCCGATATCGTGTCGACGCTGTCGAAGGCGGTGATGTCGGCACTCGCGGAGCCCGCCGTCCGGCAACGCTTCGCCGAACTCGGGCAGGAGATTCCGCCGCCGGACAAACAGGGCTCCGCCGCGCTGCGCGACCATCAAGCCGCCGAGGTCGAGAAATGGTGGCCGATCGTCAAGTCGGCCAACATCAAGGCGGAATAGGCTCCGTCGCGACGTTCCATCACGCTCAAGAGCGGACCGCGAACAGCGGTATCCCTTGCCGTTTCGAACTTCGATGTCGTCCGAAGGTCAGGCGCTGCTGCCGGACAGCGTCGTGAAGCAGATCGGGAAGACCTGGGCCTCCGAGCTCGAGGGCTCCCGTCTTGCCTCGCGAGAGCACGCGATGGCTTGGGCCGGCGTCAATCGACGCCGACCTTTTTCGTTCGGGCTCGGCCGGTTCGGCGATAACCAAGGGGTGTTTGAACCAAGTCACTGACTTTAAAAGGGTTTCTGAGCATAATTCGCTTCGTCAGCCCCCCTTGAACGGTCGATCTCTGCACTTATATGTACGATCGAACATATAAAGCGAACGATGATCGATACCAGCAAAGCAGCAATCGCGCCCATGTCCCGGCCCAAGGGACGCCGCAGCAAGGACATGCCGGATGGCCGCCAGGCGCTGCTGATCGCGGCGACCGAGGCCTTTGCGGCCCAGGGCTTCGACGGCGCCGACCTGCGCAGCGTCGCGGCGGCGGCCGGCGTCGCGCCGAATCTCGTGCGCGTCCATTTCGGCAACAAGGCCGCGCTGTGGGACGCCTGCCTCGATCGCATCGTCGTGCTCGCGCTGCCTGTGATGACCGAAGTGCATGCGATCGCGACCGATACCAGCCGATCGCTCGGTGACCGGCTTCGCGCTCTCATCATCACCATCGCCACGTTCTATGCGGCGCATCCGCAGCTGAGGAATTTCGTGGTTCGCCATGCTGCGGAGACGCCTGAGCGCTCCACGCGGGTGACCGAGAAGCTGCTGCGTCCGGCCTATGAGAGTGCGCGCGAGCTGTTTCAGGCCGGCATCGCGGCGGGCATCATCCGCAGCAGCCATCCGGCGCTGTTCTTCGCGTTGCTCAATGCCGCACTCAACCAGCCGCCGACTTTTCCGACGCTGCTCGGCCGGCTCGCGCCCGAGATCGATCCCGAGACTGCATGGGCGCAACTGCTCGACACCACGATCGCAACGCTTCTGCACCTTCCGCCGTCGCACGACGGCGAACCCGCCGCCGGCAACGGCCGCAAACCGCAGTCGTGACCTCGGTCTCGACGACCCTTCAACCGCCAGTGAGAGAGTGATCCATGAAACTTCGCCTTGCCCTCGTGTTCGTCGCCGCAACGATGGCGCCAGCCATGACGCCCGCCTTGGCTCAGTCCGACCCGAACGAATCGATGCAGCGCCAGGCCTGCATGGGCGACGCGATGCGGCTCTGCGGCGCCTACATCCCGAACCGCAGCAAGATCAGGGATTGCATGGCGGCGCAGGTCGAGCAGCTCAGCCCGTCATGCCGCGCGGTGTTCGATGCATCCGTTCAGGCCGAGCGAGCGCCGTCGGGGAGGCGTTGACCAGCGTCGTCTGGCTGACAGTCGGCGCGAATGCCACAGCGGCGGATGCAATTGAGAGCATCCGCAGCTATGGCAGGGCTGGCAATTTGCAAAACTTGCATTGGAAATCATTGCCCCGCTCGTCGGTGCGAATCTCGAAATCCTCCGAGACGCGCTCGATTCGATTGCGGAAGGGGCCGATCTCGCAAAGCTCGGCGCACCCCGTGCGCGGGCACTTCGGGCAGCGCAAAATCTCGGTCCAGCGCGACTTGGCCATGACATGATCCTGCGAACGCGGGCGTCATTGTCAGTGAGCCGGTCCGGTGAAATTTGATCCAGCTCAAATTTGGTTCGCGGAGCCCCGGGTCTTCTCGAGCCTCCAGTTGCTTGAGCTTCGTCGGCGCACATTTGCAGTTGTGTTCGTCAGCGCTCCGCAGCTTGGGAGAGCGTAGCCAAACTGCCATCTGTTTCAAATCCGTGAAAACACCCAGCCCTGTTAACCTTTGGTTAACCATGCGGGTCGATTGTTAACCATTCGACAAGACAACCGAGTCAGGGGCGATGGACGCAACTCAACAGGTCGCACGTCAGCAGGTCCGCATGCGCGGGCGCTCCTATGTTGCGTTCGTTTTCTCGCCGGTCGTGCCGGTCGTGTCGTGGCTCGCCGAGATCGACGTGACGCTGGCGAAATCGCCCGGCTTCTTCGCCGGCAAGCCCGTCGTGCTCGACCTCTCAGCGGTCGACCTCAGCCAGGCCGCGATCGCGCATCTGATCGGCAGCCTCGCCGAACGCAACATCCGCATCCTCGGCATCGAAGGGGTCGACGAATCGAAGCTCGGCGCCAACATGCCGCCGCTGCTGACCGGCGGCCGCGCCTGCGCGATCACCCATGTCGAGCCGAAGGCGCCGCCGGCGCAGGAAAAGAACAAAGACAAGGACAAGGGCAAGCTGCCGTCGCTGCTGCTGGAGAGCCCGGTCCGTTCCGGCCAGTCGATCGTGTTTGCCGAAGGCGACGTCACCGTGCTCGGCTCGGTCGGCTCCGGCGCCGAGATCGTCGCCGGCGGCTCGATCCATGTCTACGGCACGCTACGCGGCCGCGCGATGGCCGGCATCAACGGCAATTCGGCGGCGCGGATCTTCTGCCAGAGGATCGAGGCCGAACTGCTCGCCATCGACGGCTACTACCAGACCGCGGATGACATTTCCGACAGCCTGCGCAACCGGCCCGCCCAGGCGTGGCTCGAGGGCGAAATGCTGCGCATCACACCATTGAACTGACCGACTGACTACAAGGAGAGAGAGAATGGCCAAGGTTTTGGTCGTGACGTCTGGGAAGGGCGGGGTCGGCAAGACGACCTCAACCGCCGCGCTTGGCGCGGCGCTCGCGCAAATGGGCCAGAATGTCGTCGTCATCGATTTCGACGTCGGCCTGCGCAACCTCGACCTCGTGATGGGCGCGGAGCGGCGGGTCGTGTTCGACCTGATCAACGTCGTGCAGGGAGTTGCAAAACTGCCGCAGGCCCTGATCCGCGACAAGCGGCTGGAAAATCTCTGGCTGCTGCCGGCGTCACAGACCCGCGACAAGGACGCGCTGACCGAAGAGGGCGTCAAGCGCGTGATCGCCGACCTCAAGACCAAGTTCGACTGGATCCTGTGCGACAGCCCGGCCGGCATCGAACGCGGCGCCACGCTCGCGATGCGCTACGCCGACGAGGCCATCATCGTCACCAACCCGGAAGTGTCGTCGGTGCGCGACTCCGACCGCATCATCGGCATGCTGGATTCCAAGACGGTCCGCGCCGAGCGCGGCGAGCGGGTCGAGAAGCATCTGCTGGTCACCCGCTATGACGCCAGCCGCGCCGCGCGCGGCGAGATGCTGTCGATCGACGATATCCTGGAGATCCTTGCGACGCCGCTGCTCGGCATCGTTCCGGAAAGCCAGGACGTGCTGCGCGCCTCCAATGTCGGCTGCCCGGTCACGCTGAACGCCGCAGGCAGCGCGCCGGCGCGGGCCTATACCGACGCGGTGCGACGCCTGATGGGCGAGCAAGTCGAGATGATCGTGCCGGTCGAGCGCAAGGGGCTGATGGACCGGCTGCTGCGACGGAGGGCGGCATGATGAACGTAATGCGGCTGTTCGGCGGCCGCGCTGCATCAGCGCCCGTCGCGCGGGAGCGGTTGCAGATCCTGCTGTCGCATGAGCGCGGCCGGAGCGGTGCGCCCGATCTTCTGGAAACGCTCCGTTCGGAAATCCTGAGCGTGGTGTCCAAGCATATCGACGTCGATCCCGACAAGGTCGTGGTCCGGATGGATCGCGGCAAGTTCGTCTCGATGCTCGAGGTCGACATCGAGGTTCCCAACGGCGTGCAACGATCAAAGATGGTGGCGGCCACATGACGGCAGACAGCGACAGTCACATTGCCTGGCAGCGCGCGCAGCTGAAGAAGCTGCGTGCGGCGCTGAAGCAGATCGAGGTCGATCAACTCGGCAAGGCCAATTGCGGCCGCGCGACCCAGATGACGATCGACGAATTGCAGCGCAAGATCGGTGAATCGGGCCGCTGCATCGCCGAGTACGAGCGCCGCACCCGCCGCCCGCTGGCGACCGATCTCGGCAGCCTCGCCAGCGTCAGCTGGACCCACTGGAACGCCAACCTGCCGATGGCCAAATCGCCGCGCCATCGGGCGTGACGAACCGTTAGCGCAGCCAACTACAGCAAAAACGCCAGCGCCGCTTCGCACTGGTCCTCGACCTTGAGCGTCAGCAGCTCGTCGGCGCGGGTGCGGCCGAGATTGACGGCGGCGATCGGCAGGCCGCGCTGCTCCGCCATCCGGACGAAGCGGAAGCCGGAATAGACCATCAGCGAGGAGCCGACGACGAGCAACGCGTCGGCCTGCTCGAGATGGGATTGTGCCGACGCGACCGTGTCGCGCGGCACGTTCTCGCCGAAGAACACCACGTCGGGTTTCAGCACGCCGCCGCAGACCTCGCAGGCCGGCACCACGAATGACGAAAAATCCTGCTCGAGATCGGCGTCGCCATCGGGCGCATCAGTGGCATCGAGCGCGAGCCAGGCAGGGTTCAGCCGTGCAAGTTCGCCCTGAAACCGCTCGCGCGGCATCGTGGCGCCGCAGCCGAGGCAGCGCACCACGTCGAGCCGGCCGTGCAGGTCGATCACGCGCCGGCTGCCCGCAGCCTGGTGCAGGCGGTCGACATTCTGGGTCAAGAGCAGCTCGCAACGCCCTTGTTGCTCCAGGTTTGCCAGCGCGCGATGCGCACCATTCGGCATCGCCCGGCCGAACCGCCGCCAGCCGACCATGCTGCGCGCCCAATAGCGCTGCCGCGTCGTCGCCTCCCCCAGAAATGCCTGGATCGTGACCGGCCGCGTCCGCTTCCAGTTGCCGTCGCTGTCGCGATAATCGGGAATGCCGGAATTGGTGCTGCAGCCGGCCCCGGTCAGGACGAACAGGCGCTGGTGGCCGGCGACGAAATCCTCGAGGGCGGGGTGGGGCATGCGGGCTCATCTAGGGTGGCGCGCACGGCTACGCCAGATCTGGGGTTTGTCGCGCGCAGGCCGTTCACCCGGCCTCTGCGTCCTTAGCATGGCCTCGGTGAAATGGTGTTGCCGCGCTGGCCTGGCGGCGTTCCGGCCTTACCGTGTCGGTAGAACGAAGACCTGGCCCGGATAGATCAGGTTCGGATTGCGGATCTGCTGCGAGTTGGCGCGATAGATCACCGCGTAGCGTTGCCCGGTGCCCAATGCACGTTGGCTGATCCGCCACAGGCTGTCGCCGCGGGTCACGGTGGTCGTGGTGATCTTCGGCACGATCACCGTGGACGGCGAGCTCGCTTCAGAAGCGGTGGTGGCTGCCGTCGCGAGCTGCGGCGTGACCGTGCCTGCACCGGTGGACGACGCTGCCGACGCCGGGATCGATGCCGTCGTCGTCGTGTCCGGAACATTGAACGGCACCTCGGCACGCGCGCGGACCTTGCCGGAACCGGGGTCGACCTCGTCAAGCCGGATCCGATAGTCGCCGGGCGTCACGCCCTTGTTGATCGTGACCGAGAGGCGTCCCGTCTGGTCGGCCGTGGCAGACGTGATCGGGCTGCCGTTGAGGTAGAGCCTGACGGTCGCGCCGGGAGCGGCCTGACCGCTCACATGGAGTTTGCCGCCCGGTTCGGTCTCGACCGCCTCAATAGCCATCTTCCCCGCAGCCGATGCCGTGGCGCCGGGTTGCGACAGCACCCGGACCGGCGTGTCCGGGGTCATCAGCGCCACCATCGGACGCTCCCTTGCCGCGGCCTCGAGCGCCACCGCCACGCTCTGCTTCGAGGTCACCTGCTTGCCGTCACGCATGATGCGCAGGGTCAGGTCGTGGTTTCCCGGCGGCAGCGGGCGCGGGACCATGACGAACTGGCCGGATTTGTCCGCCACCGCGCGATCGTACACCTCGCCGTTGCGCAGCAATTCCACCGTCGCATCAGGCAGCGCCCGGCCGGCGACGACGGTCTCGCCGGTCGGCTCGACGTTGACGACGTCGAACTCCGGCAACGTGTTGCCATCAGGTGCCGGCGTCGGTCCTGCGAGCGCGTCGGCCAGGGCTGCGGTGTCGGTCTGCACCTTCGCCAACGCCGCCTGGCGCTGGTCTCGTGCGGGAGCCCCCGGCGCGGATGGCGCCGCCGCCATCAAAGGCGTGCCCGTGCCCGGAATTTGCTGGCTTTGGCGGACGCCAAACACGAAAACGGCCGTGCCGGCGGCGGCAAGTGCCACCAACGCTATGACCAATTTCATCGCCGTGGCGTTCATGAGCCGTCACCCGCGGATGAACCTCCCCCGCCAGCAACCCCGTGGAGATTCCTGGGAAGACTGCGCTCGTTTGCACGCCCCATCAAGTCGGATGAAAGGATTACTCTTCTCGGTGAGCCGGGCGGATCCTGCAGCTTACCTCCGCTTCGTGCCAGGGCGCGATTTCGGCGCTCGACGTGACGGATAAGACCGGAGCCGATGACGCGCGTCAGCATGGGCGGCCGCTGGTGCAGGCTCAAAACTCCAGCGCCGCATTGTCCACCACCTCCTTCATCACGAAGAAGGTCCGGGTCTGCCGCACGCCGGGCAGTGCGATCAGCTGGTCGCCATGGATGCGGTTGAAATCCTCCATGTCGCCGGCGCGGATCTTGAGGAAGTAGTCGAAGTCACCGGCGACGAGGTGGCAGTCGAGCACGCATTTCAGTTTCGCCACCGCCTGCTCGAAGCTGGCAAAGCTTTCCGGCGTCGAGCGGTCGAGCACGACGCCGACCATGACCAGCGTGCCTTTGCCGAGCTTGCGCGGCGCCACCATGGCGCGCACGCTGCTGACATAACCCTCGTCGAACAGCGCCTGCGTGCGGCGATGGCAGGTCGCGGGGCTGACGCCGACCTGATCGGCCAGCTCGGCATTGCTGAGTCGGCCATTCTTCTGCAGCAATCGCAACATCTTGAGGTCGATGCGGTCGAGCTCGGCGGGCATGGAAGAATCTCTCATTTTTGTCGGATATTTCGAGAGAAATATTAGCATCGGTGAGAAATTGCGCAATCTTGGGCGATTTCACCTGCCGAGTTAGAGCGCACCTTTCGCGTCGAGGGTGATAAAGATTGCCGCCGTTTCGGACCACCAAAGAGGACGCCAGCATGCTGGAAAAATTCGCGCGCTATCCGCTCACCTTCGGGCCGACCGCCATCGAGAAGCTCGATCGGCTGTCAAAGCATCTCGGCGGCAAGGTCGAACTCTATGCCAAGCGCGAGGATTGCAATTCCGGGCTCGCCTACGGCGGCAACAAGCTGCGCAAGCTCGAATACATCATCCCCGACGCGATCGCCTCCAACGCCGACACGCTGGTCTCGATCGGCGGCGTGCAGTCGAACCACACCCGCATGGTTGCAGCGGTCGCAGCCAAGATCGGCATGAAGTGCCGGCTGGTGCAGGAAAGCTGGGTGCCGCACGAGGATGCGGTCTATGACCGCGTCGGCAACATCCTGCTTTCGCGGGTGATGGGCGCCGACGTCCGCCTGGTCGACGAAGGTTTCGACATCGGCATCCGCAAGAGCTGGGAGCAGGCGATCGAGGAGGTGAAGGCGGCCGGCGGCAAGCCCTACGCCATTCCGGCCGGGGCCTCCGTGCACAAATATGGCGGGCTCGGCTATGTCGGCTTTGCCGAAGAGGTGCGCGCGCAGGAGCGCCAGCTCGGCGTCAAGTTCGACTACATCGTCGTCTGCACGGTGACCGGCTCGACCCATGCCGGCATGCTGGTCGGCTTCGCCGCCGATGGCCGCGCGCGCAACGTGATCGGCATCGACGGTTCGTTCACGCCCGCGCAGACCAAGGCGCAGGTGCTGTCGATCGCGCAGAACACGGCTGAGCTCGTCGAGCTCGGCCGCGACATCGTCAAGGACGATGTCGTGCTGATCGAGGACTACGCCTATCCCGCCTATGGCGTGCCGTCGGAAGAGACCAAGGCGGCGATCCGTCTCAGCGCGCGGCTGGAAGGCATGATCACCGACCCCGTCTATGAGGGGAAGTCGATGCAGGGCATGATCGACCTGGTGCAGAAGGGCTTCTTCCCGGCCGGATCCAAGGTGCTCTATGCCCATCTCGGCGGCGCCCCGGCGCTCAACGGCTACGCCTACGCCTTCCGCAACGGCTGAGGCCGGCGGGGCTTCTGATTTCATGGCTTCGTAGCCCGGATTACGCTGCGCTTCACCGGACTACGCGCTGCATTTGCACGAGTAAGGTCGGAGTCATCTTCTCCCGATATTCTGTCCGGACCGGGCGAGTCGGGAGACCATCGCGTGAGGATGATGAATGCGGCCGGCCGGGCCATCGCCGCGCTTGGCCTTGGCATCGTCGCCGTGGGGCATTGGTTCTGGACCTGCCAGGGGCAGGGCGCGGTGTTGCGGGCCCGTCTGCTGGGGCTGAATCACACCATCGAGCTGTACGCCGGCATCTTCCTGATCGGCGTCGGTGTCCACGCCCTCGCATCCCACTACTGGTTCAGCGATCCGGATGAGCCGGCGCCGTCTTCGGTTCGGGAGCCGCAATAGCGCGCCGCCTCGCGGCAAAGCCGAGACGTCGGAGACGACCCCGGCTGCCGTCGCTCTAGCTCGTCGCGGAGCCTTGAGGTCAGCAAGGCCACAGCTGAAAAGCATCCCCAGAACGGCGAGCGGAAATCGCTAGGAATGTAGCGCAAAGTCGCTGGCGATGTGATTCTTAACCAATTGTAAACAATTAGGTTTTGACTCTTAAGCTAAGATATTGGATTCGCAGCAAAAATCGCTAAATCCAGTTTGACTTTTGCCTGAGAAAACCTTACATACTAAAAAAGGGGGCGGATTTCTCCGCCCCCCGGTAGTCGGGCATATTCCGAGCCTCGGCTGGAGACGGGTGGCAGCCCTCTCCATTTCTCTGCCGAAGCGCAGGTAAAACGACACGACTTCCTCGATCTTCTCCCGGCGTCGAGCTACGCTGGTTGGTGTCAGAGCCACACACGGCCACCCGAGCGGGTGGCCGTAGTCGTTTCCGGAATAGGATTCGACTGCTCACAGTTAATCACGATTCAGCCCCGCATACAACGTTCTTGAATGTACCATCCGCGCGTTATACCATTCGAATTAGAACACAGGAGGAACATCCGTGGCTGATACCGCGCTACAGAACGCTGAGAAGCGGCGAGACGAGATCGCGGCCGCCATTAATCAATTGCAAGCACAGATCGAAGAAAAACGTAAGGAGTTAGAGAGGATTAAGACCTTTATCGCGGACTACGCGGTGTTCCAATCATACCCCTCAGAGCTACCGCTCGAACTTCAGAAAACTCCCTCGCCCGCGCCGCGCCTGCGGCTACTCAACCCACCGCGCCATATGGTTGGGGATAAGGCGGAAAAGGTTCTACTTCAAAACGGCCGCCCGATGGCCCGTGACGAGTTATTCAAGGCGGTCACGCGGGATGGGATGACAATCCAGGGGAAAGACCCCGAGATGGTGTTCAGTACGATGCTCTGGCGCATGCAGGATCGGTTCGTGCGGCTCCGGCCGCACGGCTATTGGCTGACCAGGATGCCGTGCGCGGCGGTCGGTTACCTTCCATCTCCTCCTTTATCCGCGCCCGCGCCCGAGCCCGAGCCCGAGAAACCTCAGCCTTGGCCGTGGGGTAAGCCGAAGCCAGATACAGCAGATTGATCCGAGCGCGTTATGGTTAATGGAATCTTCCATACCTAGCCGCTCAAGCATCTTGCACTGTATTCTTGGGCATGAACAAGCTGCTCGGAAGAGAGATCGTGCTCGAACCCTCCGCCTCCTGTGAGGAGGCAGTTCCATTCGCGATCGCGTGCCACAGGTTTTTCCCGCGAGGGGCCGGCAACTCGCCAGCTACTTTGCATGTGTTGTTTTCGATATTTTAGCAATGCGCGCCTGCGACCTAGGGCAGGAGTATCAGAGCTCATCCGAGCCGCCGCAGCGTATGCACCGTGATCTCCGCCGGGCAATTCAGCCGCACCGGCGCGAGGCTGGTGCCGGCGCCGGTCGACGTGTAGCCGGCGAGTTCGCCGAAGCGCCAGGCGCCCTTGCCCATCCGGCGCGGCAGCCGCGCCTCCAGCTTGATCGCGACGCCGCCGGGCAGGCAGAGCTGGCCGCCATGGGTATGGCCGCTCAGCATCAGGTCGAAGCCGGCCGCCGCAGCCGCGCGATAGGATTCCGGGGTGTGTGCGAGCAGGATCGAGAACGCCTCGCGCGGGATCGCCGCGGCAGCCTTTGCGATGTCGTCGGTGCGGTAGAAATGCGCGTCGTCGATCCCGGCGAGATGGATCGTCGCGCCGTCGCGCGTGATCGGCTCGTGCTCGTTGAACAGCATCCGGATGCCCATCGCCTCCAGCGCCGGCGTCATGCGGATGCTGTCGTGATTGCCGAGGATGCCGTAGAGCGGCCGCTTGATCCGCGCGCAGACGTCTTTCATCAGCGCGAGGCTGGTCTCGAACGAGCCGAACGTCTTGCCGCGATAATCGCCGGTCAGCACGCAGATGTCGCAAGCCAGATAGCGCACGATGTCTGCCAGATGCCGCATCGCGCCCTGGCTGATGTCGGCGTGGAGATCGCTGAGGTGAAGGATGGTGAAGCCGTCGAAGGCCGCCGGCAGCCGCGGCGACATCACCAGATTGCGCCGCACCTCGACCCGGTCGGCATTGCGCCGCGCACGGCCATGGAGGCCGACCAGCTTGAGCGCAGTCGTGACGACCCACGGCGCCAGGCGCCAGTTCTCGACATTGAACACCAGCGTGCCCTGGCCGATCAGTTGCTTCTCGTGCGCGGCCTCGAGCCCAAGCCGGCGCACGACGTGATCCGCGCCGATCCGCTCGACCAATCCCTGCAATGCCGTATCGGCCATCGTCCCCCGTGCGGCGCGCGATGCGACGCGAGCCGGCGCGACACTATCATGCGCAATCCCGGCGCGGATACCGCTTGCGGCTCAGACCACCGGGACGCGCCTGGCGGCAACCGCGGCCGGCGAGATCACCTCGATGTCGAGCGGCACCTGCCAACGCCCGGTGAAGCGGACCTGCGGCGGCGCATTGCCGTTGCGTCCGCCCTGCAGCACGAAGCCCTCATAGCCCGAGTTCATCACCTCATTGCACTTCTGCACATAGATCGGAAAGCCGCCGATATAGGGCATGAACACGCGGGGACGGCCCGGGATGTTGGCGCCGACATACCAGGAGCTGCAGGTCGAGCGCAGTGAGACCGTGGAGACGTCGTTGACATGGGCGACCCAGGCATCCTCATCGTCGCGGACCGCCTCGATCGTGTCGGCGCCGATGTCGCGCATGTGGCCAAGGCAGTCCGCCAGCCAGTCGACATGCTGCTCGATCGCCTGGATCATGCTCGCGAGCACCGACGGGCTGCCGGGACCGGTGATCATGAACAGGTTCGGAAAACCCTCCGAGGCGAGGCCGAGATAGGCGCGCGGGCCGGCCCGCCATTTCTCGGCCAGCGTCTGCCCGCCGCGGCCGGTGATCGCGATCTTGTCGAACGAACCGGTCATGGCGGCAAAGCCGGTGGCGGAGACGATCGCGTCGAATTTGTATTCGGTGCCGTCGACCACGATGCCCTCGGTGGTGAAGCGCTCGATCGGCGTCGTCGACACGTCGACCAGCTTCACATGCGGCAGATTGTAGGTCTCGAAATAGTTGGTATCGACGCAAAGCCGCTTGCAGCCGAACACGTTGCGAGGGCACAGCAGCTCGGCGGTGGCGGGATCCTTGACGATGCCGCGGATCTTCTCGCGCGCGAAATCGGCGATGGTGTCGTTGGCGGCCTTCTCGAACAGCAGGTCGCCGAACGCGCCGAGGAAGGGCAGGCCGCCGCGCTGCCAGGCTTCCTCATACAGCCGCTCGCGCTCGTCCTCGCTCGCCTGCAATGCGGGTTGGGCGTTGAACTGAAAATAGAAGCCGGTCGGGCGCGCACGCGCTTTCGCGCGCAGCTCCGGATAATGCGCCTTGGCTTCCCTGAGATATTCCGGTGACAATTGCTCGTTCCATGCCGGAACAGACCAGGTCGCGGTGCGCTGGAACACGGTGAGCTCGGAGGCCTGCTGCGCGATGATCGGGATCGACTGGATCGCCGACGAGCCGGTGCCGATGACGCCGACGCGCAGGCCGGTGAAATCGACACCTTCATGCGGCCATTCGCCGGTGTGATAGATCGGGCCGCGAAAATCCGCCATGCCGGTGAAGGCCGGACGGTTCGGCGCCGACAGGCAGCCGACCGCCATGATGCAGAATTTTGCGCTCACCCTGTCGCCGCGATCGGTCTCGATCAGCCAGCTCCCTGCCTGCTCGTCGAAGGTCGCCGCGATGACGCGGGTGTTGAACACGATCTGGCTGCGCAGGTCGAAGCGGTCGGCGACGTGGTTGGCGTAAGCGAGAATTTCGGGCTGCGGAGAATATTTCTCCGACCAGCTCCAGTCCTGGTCGAGCTCCTCGGAGAACGAGAAGGAGTATTGCAGGCTCTCGACGTCGCAACGCGCGCCGGGATAGCGATTCCAGTACCAGGTGCCGCCGACGCCGCCGCCTGCCTCATAGACCCGCGCGGTGAAGCCGAGCCCGCGCAGCCGATGCAGCATGTACATGCCGGCGAACCCGGCGCCGATCACCACGGCATCGAACGTTCCAGTTTCGGCAGGGCGCGCAGTTGTGCGCGCGGCGCTCTCCTGAGGGCTCTGCTGAATCATGGCCCGTCTCTTCCCTCTGTCGTCGTTATGTCTTGGCCGCGCCTCGTTGGGCGGGCAATGCAAAGATTAGGGCGAGCGCGGCACGGCCCGCAAGCGCATGCGTGGCCGGGCCGGGTATGGCTCCTATGCCGCGGGGCGAAGGGCTGCGGTATCCGGGTGCTGCCTCATTCCAGGCGCTGGACCCTGCGCAGCGACGGGAACAGTTTCATCCACAGCATAGGCGAGTTGGGAGAAGTTGTGTGACGCCACGAACAGCAGCAGTGGCGGATGGCGAAACAGGTCGGCAGACGGGACCTCAGGTTGCGCGGACATGCGGCGGGGATGGCCGAACTGGCGGCGGTCGTCATTCTCTGCGTTCTGGACGGCTTTTCGAATCTCGTCTGGGCTGGTGCGGTCGGATATATTGTGGCGATCGACCTCCCGAGAGCGACAGGCTGTGAATATGGTGCGCCCCCGAAAGCGATCGGCCCCCGACGTTGAAGCCGTGGTTCGGACCGATCGATTCGATATGGCTGCGTTGCAGGAGGTCGCTGGTGAAAAAGTCTTCGCTCGGGGCTGCGCTTATCACGCGGATGGCCGCGTGGAGGTCATAACCATCGACGAGACCCGCGTGGTCGCGCAGGTGTCCGGTACCGAATTCTATCGCTGCGAGTTGGCCGGACGAGGCAAGAGTTTTTCCGGTGTTTGTACATGCCAGGCATTTGCCGATTGGGGCTTCTGCAAGCATCTGACGGCGGTTGCCTTGACTGTCAACAACCTGGAACCGGGTGCGTTTGCCCAGGCCTCGAGCCGACTTGGCAAGCTTCGTGACCATCTGCGCTCAAAGGGTGTCGATCGTCTTGTCGAGATGGTTCTCGAACTCGTCCGGCGCGATCCCATGCTGCTTGGGGAGCTGGAGCTATCGGCCGCGCTCGACACCGCCGACGATGCCACGCTGGCTGCACAACTCAAGAAAGCCATCACAGACGTGACGCGGGTCCGTGGCACCGTCGAATATCGCGGAATGCGTGAGTGGGCTCGTGAAATTGACCGCGTTCTTGATCGCATCTCGGTTCTGCTCGAACGCAGGCGAGCATCGCTTGTCCTCGAATTGCTCGAACATTTCTTTGCGCGAATGGATGAGGCCTTGGCCAAGGTTGATGATTCCGATGGCGGTGGAGGAGCTTGCTACGCGCGGGCCTGCGCAATTCACCTTGCGGCTTGCGAGCAGTCGAAGCCTGAGCCTATCGAGTTGGCGAGGACGCTGTTCAAGCGCGAAGTCGACTCCGACTGGGATTTCTTCTTTGGCGCAAGTGAGACCTATTCAGACGTCCTCGGCGCGGCCGGGCTTGCAGAATATCGCAGACTCGCAACCGAGGCATGGCAGAAGGTGAAATCCGGGCGAGGGAGACGAACGGAGATTCGGTCCAGCGCAGAATATGCGCTCCGAACCATGATGGAGCGTTTCGCCGAACGAGACCAGGATATTGATGGGATCATCGCTATTCGAGCGAGTGATCTATCAACCGCGCATAGGTATCTCGACGTCGCTCAGGTGTGCCTGGACCACGGAAGGGAACAGGAGGCGCTGAAATGGGCCGAAGAGGGGCTTTGGAAATTCGAGGATAAGCCAGACAGGGATCTGGTTTTCTTTGCCTGCAGTCTCCTTCAGCGCAATGGACGAGGCGAAGATGCCAACGGATTGCTCTGGAAGCAGTTCGTCAGGGAGCCCAGCGTAGAGCTATATCAGCGATTGAAATCCACCGCCGGCGATCGCGAGGCTCAGGTCCTCGTCCGCGACAAGGCCCTCGCCGCACTGAGGGGCAGAGCCGAAAAGTCTCGCCGGCAAGCGGAATGGGGCATATTCGGCGTGGCCGACGTTCTTGTTCGCGTGCTGCTGGCAGAGGGATTGCTTGCGGACGCATGGGTGGCTGTCAGTGAGCACGGATGCCGCGAAATCGTCATGAAAGAGCTCGCCGAGGCGAGCGAAGCGGCTCTCCCCGCCGAGGCATCGAAGGCCTACGCCCGGTTGGTGGAACGCAAAGTTGCGATGGGTGGACAGGGCAATTATGTCGACGCATGCGCCATGATCAAGCGGATGAGACGGCTTCACGGAGCCGCTCAACATTCGGTCTACCTCGCCGATCTCATGACGCGCCATAAGGCGAAGCGTAACTTTGCTAAACTTTTGGCGTCCAAACAGGCCTCTTGAGGTCGTGCGATCCAAGAAGATTGCATACTGTCGTCCGATCGTCGCCCGCAAAGAAATAGCCATGAAACTCGGATGGAAGCCACAGAAGTGGCTGGAAAAGAAGAGCAAATCAGGTTTTCGGGGCTATCTGGTCGGCACGGTGGCATTCTATGGACCCGACAACCTTCGCGCCAGTAAGGTCGCCGTCGCGGTGGTCACCGCGGAGGGAGCGCCTCCCTTCGCATTGCGCAGATGGTTCTCTGAAACCGGCGATGTTCGCCATGATCCGGCGATCATGGAGGAGATCGCAACTTTCCTTCGAGCGGAGGACGTGCGCACGGTTGCCTCGGTGCCGACGATGATGGGGTGTCCGCATGAGGAGGGGATTGACTATCCCCAAGGGGAGGTTTGTCCGCAGTGTCCCTATTGGGCCAACCGGGAACGCCCCTTGTCGCGTTGAGAGGTGATCGGGCCGCTCGACGACGACTTAGCTACTGCATCGTGGGCGCTGGCAATATTTCGGAATAATAGAAAATACCACTGAGTTGCCCGACGCGTCAAGCGCTTTTTCGGGTGCCGGCGGCTGCCTGCTGCTTTGCATGGGGTTGTTTTCGATATTTTGTCGCGGGCCCCTCGCAATGACCACGAAGAGAACATGACGAGGTCAGATCAGCCCTCCGTCCCACGCACGATCCGGATCAGCTCGTCGCCATAGTGCTCGAGCTTCTTGTCGCCGATGCCGGCGATGTTGCGCAGGTCGCCCAGCGTGTCCGGACGCATCGCGGCGATGCCGTCGATGGTCGAATCGTGCAGCACCACATAGGCCGGCACGCCGCGCGCCCGCGCGATCTCCGAACGCCAGGCGCGCAACGCCGCATGCAGCGCGGGGTTTGCGACCCCGCCCGGGCTGTCGGCTGCGGGCACGAGCTCGCCGCGGCGCGACTTGCCGCGCACCGCGCGGTTGCGCGCGCCTTCCGGCTGCTCGCGCAGCATCACCGCGGTCTCGCCCTTCAGCACGCCGCGGGCGCTGTCGGTCAGTTTCAGCGCGCCGAAGGCGTCGCTGTCGGCGCGCAGATGGCCCATCGCCACCAGCTGCCGCAGCACCGCGCGCCACTGCTTCTCGTTGAGCTCGCGGCCGATGCCGAACACGGACAATTGGTCGTGGTTGAACTGCTTGACCCGCTCGGTCAGCCGCCCGACCAGCACGTCGATCAGGTGCATGGCGCCGAAACGCTGCCCGGTGCGATAGACGCAGGACAACAGCTTCTGCGCGAGCACCTTGCCGTCGCGCACCCGCGGCGGCGTCAGGCAGTTGTCGCAATTGCCGCAGCTTTGCTCGGTCCTGGTCTCGCCGAAATAGCCGAGCAGCCGCTGCCGCCGGCAATGCACCGTCTCGGCGAGTGCGACCAGCGCGTCGAGCTTGCCGATCGAGACGCGCTTGAAGGCATCCGAGCCGGTGGACTCATCGATCATGCGGCGCTGCTGCACGATGTCGGAGAGGCCGTAGGCCATCCACGCCGCCGACGGCTTGCCGTCGCGGCCGGCGCGTCCGGTCTCCTGGTAATAGGCCTCGATGCTCTTCGGCAGATCGAGATGCGCGACGAAGCGCACGTCGGGCTTGTCGATGCCCATGCCGAACGCAACCGTGGCGACGATCACGATGCCGTCCTCGTTGAGGAAGCGGTCCTGATGGCGGGCACGCACACCGGCATCGAGCCCGGCATGATAGGGCAGCGCGGCAATGCCGGCCTCGCTGAGCGCCGCCGCGACGTCCTCGACCTTGGCGCGGGACAGGCAATAGACCACGCCGGCGTCGCCGGCATGGCGTTCCCTGATAAAGTTCTTCAGCTGCGTGGTCGCATTCTGCTTGTCGACGATCTCGTAGCGGATATTGGGCCGGTCGAAGCTTGCGACGAACTCCGGCGCGTCGGTGAGTGACAGCCGCTCGGCGATCTCCTTCCGCGTCATTGCGTCCGCGGTCGCGGTCAGCGCGATGCGCGGCACCTTGGGGAAGCGCTCGGCGAGCGCCGACAGGCCAATATATTCCGGGCGGAAGTCGTGGCCCCATTGCGACACGCAATGCGCCTCGTCGATCGCGAACAGCGCGATCTGCGCCTGGCCGAGCAGATTGAGGCAGCGCGGCGTCAGCAGCCGTTCCGGCGCGACATAGAGCAGATCGAGATCGCCCGCGATCAGCCGCCGCTCGACCTCGGAGGCTTCCTCATAGGACAGCGTCGAGTTCAGCACCGCGGCGTTGACGCCGGCTTCGGTCAGGCCCGCGACCTGGTCGCGCATCAATGCGATCAGGGGCGACACCACGATGCCGCAGCCGTCGCGCAGCAGCGACGGCAGCTGGTAGCACAGCGACTTGCCGCCGCCGGTCGGCATCAGCACCAGGCAATTGCCGCCCGCGGTGACGTGGCGGACGATCTTCTCCTGCGCGCCGCGGAAGCCCGACAGGCCGAACACGGAACTGAGCACGGACCGCGCGTCGCGAGACGGATCGGATGTGCGATCGGGGGCGGGCTGGGCGGTCATGATCCCTTGCGATTTCCCCGGAATTTCCTGGGGGGCAACAGGCGGTGATCGAACTCGTCCGGGCGAACGATACCGGAACGAAACGTGTTAATACACGTCCCGACAGCAAACTCAATTCAGGACTCAATTCAGGTTGGGCCGGTCAACAGCGGATCATCGCAGGCATTGCCGCGATCGCTGGCGCGGCGGCGAGCGTCACAGTTCCAGCGCCGTTCGGCGCCAGCTCCTTGTCCAGCGTCACTCCGCGAGCGGTATCTTCAGGCTGTCGCAGTTGGTGGCGGCGGTGCCGGCGTCATTGGCTCGACATTGTAGGTCTTCGGCAAGTTGATCGGCTGGTAGGCCGGATCCTTCTGCATCCGCTCCAGCACCGAGGCGTGGATGGTCGCGCCTTCCGGTATCGGCCGCGGCTCGCCCCGCGGCAGATAGAAGCCGAGGAAGGATTTCCGCTCCGGCCATTCCTTCCATTTGTCGCGCTTTGGAATCCACTCCAGGATCTCCCAGGCGGCAGTCAGCGAATTGTGCAGCGGGGCCGTTGCGCTCGGCGGCACATAGTCATGGCTGTGCGGCGGCAACGGGGTGCCCCAGGCGAGATGATCGATCAGTGCTTGATCCATGTGCAGCCCAGCGGCCTTGGCCTGCTCGAGCATCCAGATCAGCGGAAACTTCGACGGCCCGCTCTGGTCCTCCGGATAGCCGCCGCCGACGTCGGAATGCACGCCGGCGAACCAGACCTGGCGGATGTCCTGCTCGACCGCCGTCGAAGGATCGAACGGATCGGAGCGGAACTTCTGCGGCTCCTTCCAGTAGTTGAGGCGAAACATGCGCCTGCGCTCGTCGATCGAGATCGCCTGGCGGAAGCGCCTGACGCTGGAATTGGTGCGGGTGAACAGCAGCGTCTGCATGTCGAACAGGAAATCGTCCTGCCGCGGCACGATGATCGAGGCCACCGTGTCCCAGACGCCGACGAACTCGATGTCGATGTTGCGGCCGCCGGCGATCTGGCTGAAATGCCAGGCTTCCTTCAGCGGCGCTTCGTCGAACGTGCCGTCGGATTTCTGGGCGTCGGCGCTGGCCTTCTTGTAGGTGCCGAAGGCATAGCCAGCAAGGTCGAGCTGGTCGACCGGCAACAGCCCCATCACATGGACGAAGGCGGCGAGCACGCGCACCGTGTAGGCGCCGCGGCTGAAGCCGAACATCCAGACCCGGTCGCCGGGCTCCCAGAGCCGGCATAGAAACTGGTAGGCGTCGAGCGTATCCTTGTCGAGACCGGCGCCGAAGGCTAGCCCGAACAGGCCCCGCGCCTCCTGCTTGAAACGGCCCCAGCTGTTCTGCAGGCCGATCGTGCCGAGGCCCGGATGATAGTAGATTCGCTGCCGGCCATCCTTGTCGGCGACACGAAACAGCTTCAACACGTTGGAAATATTGGCCCCGATCTCGTTGCCGGTGCCGTCGCACAAAATCACAATATCCTTCGGCATCCGTTTCCCCGCGGTCGCCGTGAAAGTTCGCGGTTCCTATGTAGGGCAGGATGCGCGGCAGATTCAATCTTCAATTGAAGACGGTTCTGTGTACGCGGTGTGAACGCCGCCGATGCCGCGCCGCCCGATCCGATCGCGGCCATTGGCACCAGCTGCATAGTCGCGCTTGGCGATATCCGTAGAATTCAATTGCAACACCTTGGAAAAGGTGGGAATCTCAACTTCAATAATTGCTGTGGTGCGTTGACATTTTCCTCCCGTTCGGGACTTCGCTGGTGCGCGCGATCATTTTGCCTGCGGGTTGCCGCAGCTTCCTCATCATCGACAGGAACGGATCGGCATGAGCCATCAAGCTCTCGTGACGATCATTCTCGCGGGACTGGTGATGGGTGCGTTCGGACTGTTCTGGTGGGTCGGCAGCTATTCCGATCGCGTGTTTGCCAACCGATTCAGCACCCGCTTTCCGGAGAAGACGCTGAGCTACAGCGGCGACCAGCTCGGGGCACTGGTGCAGTCCGATCTGCGGATGAAGTATGTCTTCCCGATCCTGTTCCCGTTCGATCTCATCGTCATGCTGGCGCTGGCGGGTGCGATGGGCGCCGCATCATCGCACTGGCTCACCCAGATCTATCCGTCCGCGGCGTGGCTCGGCCTGGTCGTGCCGGCGGTGTATCTGCTCAGCGACCTGATCGAGGATTGTCTGCTGGCATGGCTGCTGCTGCGCGGCGATCCTGATGCGGCGGCGCGGTCCGTCTCGGCCCTGAAGGCGATTACGACGATCAAGCTGGTCAGCGTCGCAGCGTCGATCGCGCTGATGCTGGCTGCATTCGTCGGGTGGCTGTTCCACACCGAATCGCTCGTCATCTAGGCGTTGCGGACCGGACGGCCTATTGATACGTCGCGACGATATCCGACACGGCGCGCTCGAGCTGCTGGGCGGTCGCGCATTGGCGCACCACGGTGCAGAAGGTCGCGTAGCGCGGCATCTCGGAATCGCCGAAGCCCCAGACCATCCGGCCTTCGGGATTGAGCCACACCAGCCGTTTCGACCGCTCGCCGATCCGGCGCAGGATGTCGGCGCGCGGATCGAGATTGTTGCTGCGGGCGTCGCCGAGCACGATCACGGTGGTCTGCGGCGTGATCGCGCTCATCCAATTGTCCTCGAAATCGGCGAAGGAATTGCCGTAGTCGGACGAGCCGAAGCCGACCTTGGACATGATCTCCTTCATCGCCTCTTCCGGCGAGTTTGATTCCAGGATGTCGCTGACCTCGATCAGATGGCCGGAGAACGCGAAGGAGCGGACGTCGTCGACAACCTCGTGCAGGCTGTGGATCAGCAGCAGGAAGAAGTCCGAGACGCGGGCGACCGAGCCCGAGACGTCGCACAGCGCCACGATCTTCGGCCGGTCGCGATGCTTGCGCTTCCAAGCGGTGAGGAACGGCACGCCGCCCCAGGCCGCATTCCGGCGCAGCGTGCGGCGGACGTCGAGATGGCCGCGGCGCTGCCGCTTGCGCGGCTTGGAATAGCGCTCGCGCAGCCGCCGCGCGATCTGGCGGATCAGCGCGCGCATCTGCTCGACCTGCCGCGGCTCGATCCGCGCCAGCGGCGCATTGCGCAGGATCTCGTTGCGCAGGTTTTCGGCCTCTTCGCGACCGTAGAGCAGCAGCGCCTGCGAGACCGCATCGCGAACCGTGCCGCGCAGGCCGTTGAGCGCGTCCTGCAGCCGCTCGGCGAGCGCAGGATTGCGCGTGGTCTGCTCGTCGATGTCGTCGCGCAGGCGCTGGATGCCCATCGCATCGAGGATGCGGGTCTGGAAGATGCCGCGTTGGGTGAAGTAGCGGATGTCGGGCAGCGAGGCGGCGCCGGAGGCGTTGGCGATCGCAGTCGAGATCGCGGCGCGGTCCTGCGACAGCAGCATCTGCGCCAGTGGCCCGACATCGGCGTCGGCCGCTCCGCCCGAGGTGTCGCCATGCTCGTCTGCCGACGGGTTGGCGCCGGATTCGCCGTTGTCGTCGGTCCTGTTCTGCTCGGCGCTTTCCTGCTGCGGCTCGGGCTGGCTGAAGAACAGGTCGAAGCATTCACCGAGCGCGCGCTTCTCGTCCTGGGTTTTGGCGAGCGTCAGCAGGAACGTGTCGCGCAAAATGTCGCGATCGTTGAAGCCGACCTGGGCGACCGCCCGCATCGCATCGATGCTTTCGGCGGGCGAGACCCGGACCCCGGCTCCCCGCGCCGCACGAAAGAAGCGATGCAGGTTCTCGCGCATGTTGATTTAGCTAAAGACGCCCTGGCGCGACGCCTTGGCGATGAAGGACGAGATCTGCGGCGTCGCGGCCTCGATGTCAGCCTCGTATTTCAGCAGCACATTGAGCGTGTCCTTGACGATCTCGTGGTCGAGCTCGCTGGCTTGCAGCAGCACCAGCACGCGCGCCCAGTCGATCGCCTCGCTGACCGACGGCAGCTTCTTCAGGTCAAGCGAGCGGATCTCGTGGATGAAGCCGACCATCTGCTTGCGCAGGGTCTGCGAGATGCCGGGCACCCGGCTCTCGACGATGCGCTCCTCCAGCTTCTGCTCGGGGAAGCCGATATGCAGATGCAGGCAGCGCCGCTTCAAGGCATCGCCGAGATCGCGTTCGCTGTTCGAGGTCAGGATCACGGTCGGCGGCGCCACCGCGGAGACGGTGCCGAGTTCGGGGATCGTGACCTGGAAGTCGGAGAGGATTTCCAGGAGCAGCGATTCGAATTCGGCGTCCGACTTGTCGATCTCGTCGATCAGCAGCACGCAGCCGGCGGGCTGCTCCAGCGCCTGCAGCAGCGGCCGCGGCTCGACGAATTCCTTGGAGAAGAACACGTCGCCGAAGGTGTGGAGCTGGTCGAGCGCTGCGGCCAGTGACTGCGCGCCGCCGAGCACCTCGCCGAGCTTGTCCTTCAGGATCTGGGTGTAGAGCAGCTGCTTGGCGTATTTCCACTCATACAGCGCCTTGGCCTCGTCGAGGCCTTCATAGCACTGCAGGCGGATCATCTTCATGCCGCGCCAGGCGGCGATCGCCTTCGCCAGTTCGGTCTTGCCGACGCCGGCGGGGCCTTCGACCAGGATCGGCTTCTCGATCTGCTGCGACAGATAGACCGCGGTCGCGATCTGCCGGCTCGCAATGTAGCCTTGTGCGGCGAGGCCGCTTTCCACAGCCTCGATCGAGGCGGTGGGCCTGGTGTCAGCCACGAGGATCAGCTCCGAATTTGCCTTGAACTCGGACCTGTTCTGCGCTCGTTGCGGGCAAAGCACAAGGCTCGTTTGGCCCGCAACGGCATGGCTCCAAGGTTGGAGTTAGCGCATGGTTCCGGGGTATTCCGCCGAGCGCAATACCCCGGAAGCTGCTCGCCCTCAGCTCGCGCAGCTCTTGACGAAATCCTTGCGCTGCGGGCCGACGATCTTCTGGTCGATCGCCTGCTTCAGGCAGTCGAGATGCGCCTGCGCCATGCAGAGCTGCATCTGGTCGTGCCGCTCCTGACCCTTCAACGCCTTCGCCGCGCTTTGGCAGGCCGCGCGCTTCGCGCCGGGCACGGGGGCTGCCGCCGTGCTCTCTTGTGCGGGAGCCGCAGTCGGCGCCGCTGCGGGGCTTGAGGTTGACTGCGCGAACGCTGCGGCCGAGACCAGCAGCGAGCCGGCCGAGACAAGGGCGACGACAAGACGTTTCATGGGATGTGCCTCCGCGGGCATGATCAGGAGAATTGGACGTCGGTTTTCCGGAACGTCCTGCTCAGACCAGGAAAGGGATCACATTGCGATTTCACCAGCGCGCCGTGACCCCAGGGGAGACCGAGAACTAGAAGCCGTCGCCTGAATGCGGCGTGAATAGGCGCAGAACCCGCTTCACCTCAGCGTGAGGCCGGTCGCCGCTTCGAGTTCGGAGATCGCCTGCGCGGCGTTCGCGACCTTGATCGTGGTCATGCCCATCTCGCGCGCCGGCTTCAGATTGACGCCGAGGTCGTCGAGATAGACGCAGTTGCCAGGATTCACCTGCAGCGTCTCCAGCATCATCCGGTAGATGCGTGGATCGGGCTTGCGGAGGCCGATCTTCGCGGACTCGATGACATGGTCGAACAGCGCCATCACCTCGGCGACATAGAGCGTGCGTCCGCTGTGGCTGCCGATGGCGTTCGATGGCAGATTGTTGGTGATGCAGCCCGTCTTGAATTTCGCCTTGATGCGCTTCAGCGCCTCGACCATTTCCGGGCGCAGGTCGCCGGAGAGCAGCGGCAGCACGTCCTTGCCGCGGACCTCGGCGCCGAGCGCCTTCGATTCCGTCGCGAACAGCGCATCGAATGCGTCGATGCCGATCTCGGCGCGTTCGAACTTGGCCCAGGCGTTGTCGAGATGGTTGGCGGCGTTGGTGCGGCGGATGATGTCGACAGGCAGGCCGCGCTCGGTCTCATAGCGCGCGAAGGCCTCGAACGGCGAGGTGGTCAAGACGCCGCCGAAATCCCAGATCACTGCCTCGATCATCACAGTCCTGCCCGTTGCAAAGCGGCGGCTTCGCCTCGGGTCGTCCGGCCGCTTGGCCGAAGACAGGGAAACGCGCCTTGCGCCTTCTTTATTGGAATTGGCGCCGATCAGGCAAGCCGCCAGTTTGCGGCAAACTCCGCCACGTGGAACGGGCTCACCAGACCATCGGAACCAGGCGATAGCGCACGCGGGTGAGATATTCGGCGTAGCCGTCGAGCTCGGCGGTGAGCATCCGTTCCTCCATCATGGAGCGCAGGCCGAGCAACGCCATCATCACCGGCACGATGGCGAGGCCCCACCAGGATCCCAGCAGCAGCGGCGTGCCGAGATAGGTCAGCAGGCCGCTGGCATAGATCGGGTGGCGTACATAGGCGTAAGGCCCCGTGGTCACCGCGGCGTGCCCGCGCTCGCGCTGAATTTTCACCACCGGCGCGGCGTAGCTGTTTTCGCGATAGGTCCGGTAGACGACGTAGAACGACGCCGCGATCATCGCCGCGCCCGCGCATTGCAGCCAGACGGGGACGAGCGATGTCTGGTAGCGCACCGCATCCAGCGCCATCAGCGGCAGCCATGTCAGCCACAACAGCGGCATGATCGACGTGATGACGCGATCCCAGCCGGCCTGGCCGCGCGCGGTGCGCCGCTCCGCCAGCAGTCCCGGATCGTGCCTCGCAAGCCAGGCCTCGGTGATCAGTCCGCCGATCGTGATCTCGGCGAGGAATGCCCAGCCGCCGGCCCAGCGCATGGTGCCGGCCGCGAGAAACAGGAGTGTTCCGAGGCCTGCAAATGTGCAGGCCGCGCGCTGCAGATTGATGCGAGGGGGACTACTGTTCTGGTCCATGTCTGTCCTCCGACGGGCGGCAACGGCCGCACCGCCGGATCGGGCGGGCCGTTGCATATCCGGGTAGCGGATCGACGCGCGGCTCGGCGCGCTCAAACGGTCACGGTCGGCGGGTCCAGTTTCGCGCCTGTCCGGAATAGACCTTGCTCGGCAGCGCGCGGGCGGTCGGATCGAGCAGGATCTTCATCGCGGTGTTAAGTCTCTCCTCCGAGCTCGGCGAGCCGTCATGGCGCATCTGCTGCGGGGCGCCGGGGCCCTGCGGCGGCGCCATGTAGGCGGGCGTGGTCGGCGGCGCGGGCGTGGTGGCGATCTTCGGACGGGCGACAACGGCCGCTTCCAGCGGGCGCCGTGCTTCGGCAACGGCTGAGGCTGTTGATTCCGCCGGCGGCGGGGCGGCATTGCCGGATCCGGATTGGCGGGGCGTTCTTGCCATGGCATCGGCTCCATAGGTTGGGTGATGACGACGATTTCAGGATTCGGACGTCAGGATTGGTCCTCGTCGGATGTGGTGCGTTTGGCGATGATCGGGTTGCGGTCGCTGATCGCAGCGAGCAACGAGGCGTGGCTCACGACCGACGACACGACGATCTTTCCGGAGGGCTCGATCCGGCGACCGTTCTGCTGTTGTTGCTGTGGGCTCCTGGCAGTGGACTTCTGCATCATGTCGGCCTCCTCGAGGTGGGGTGGGGCCCGACAGCGCCGGGCCCCGAGTTTGGCGATCAGATGCCGAAAGCACCGAGGACGCCCGGCAGCGCCTGCACGACGCCGCCGACGATGTCCTGCCAACCCTGCGGGTTGACCGACCCGTTGGTCGCCACTTCGGCAATCCGCTTCGGACCGCGCTCGATGCCCTCACACTGGATCGGGCTACGCACGCTGCCGAAGGTCTCAAAGTCGTTCCTTGCGTACATGTTCAGCTCCTTCTTTCGGTTTGAATTGACGGCAACTACGGGAGGTAGGCACCGACCGGGGCAGCCGTCGCTGGACGTCGCCCAGGGGATCGCTCATCGCGTCGATCCCCTGGACCACGTGACGCAAATTCGCGCCACGTTCTGCTCTCCTCCGGACGCAGAGGAGCAATCGCGTCAATAGACCTGCCACTGCCGCAGCGGCCCGACCGCCACCGGCACCACGTCGCTGACGTCGATCGTGTATTGATAGACTTCGCGCGCCTGGGTCAGGACCTGCGTCGGATTGAAGAAGCGGTAGGTCACGTCGTGGCAAATCGAGTCGGGGCGGCAGATGACGCTCTGGTCGACCTCGACGGTATCGAGCCGCAGACCCTTCTTGGCGGCGTCGATGAAGATCTTCCGCGTGTTGTAGGCATTCATCGCGGAATAGTTCAGCGCGCGGTCCTGCGGAGAGAGACCGACATTGCGGAACTCGTTGTAGATCCGCTCGAGGAAGCCTTCCGCGCCGTCCGGCCAGGGCAGTGGCCCGAACAGCGTGAACAGATCCCATTGGTAGAAACCGCGCCAATCGGTCACCAGCGTCGGCACGACGGTGCCGTTGAGCAGCTTGGTCGTGTTGGTGCTGTCGACCCAGCCGGCCATCGAAACCCGCGCAACGCCGCCGGGTGGCGGGAATGCCGGCCGCGGCGCCGGCCGCGCGTCGTCGGCGACGGCCGCGGTCGCGGTCACTACCGTGCGGGTCGTCGCTGGATCATCGTGCGAGACTTCCTGGTGCCAAAGCGCCAGGATCAGCGCGGCGAAGAATCCAAGACCGAACACATCGAGCGGCTTGATCGCGTAGATCGGGATCGAATCGATCGTCATCGTCCAGGTGATGGCGTCGGCATCCGGGAAGTTGTTGCCGGCGCCGGCCGGTGTCGCGGTCTCGCCTTCGGCCTGGTTCAGCAGATAGCGCGCCATGATCGCCGGATTGTAGGGCGCCGACGTATCGCCGGAGTGATCGCGATCCGGACCGAATGCCGGATCGCCGCGTCCGACCAGGCTGTCGCGCCAGTTGGCGATCGCCTGCACGAAGTAATCGAGCCGGGCTTCCTTGCCGAAATCGTAGAACAGCCGGCCGATCGGGAAAGCGAGCTGACCGGTCGATTCGGCCGCAGCACTCTGCGGACGCATGCCGCCGCCGCAGCCGCAGCTCTTCTCGCTGGTCCGGACCGCGGGCGCTTCGTACATCGGCAGCGCCTGCGGCATTGCGACGGGAAGCGCGTTGCTCGGCATCAGCGCCGGCAATTGCTGCGGCTGCAGCCAGGTTTGCGGCATCATGCCGGCCGTCGGCATCGCCATCTGCGGCATCATCATCTGCGGCATGACGATCTGCGGCGCCGGTGCCGGCATCCAGACCATGTCGCCGCCTGCATGGGGTGCGTGATACGGATACGGCGCGGGCGCCGCGATCGGTGCGGCGACGATACCGTGATCAACGGGGACGGCCATGGCCGCAGGTGCTGCCGGCGCGGCAGGCTGCGCCTCGCTTGGCATGATCCCGGCGCTGCTTCGCAGGACCGAGCCGTCCGGCCCGAAGATGCGCGGAGCCGATGGTGCAGACATTGCTGATAGATCTCCCATGGAACCCTCTCTGGTTGCAGTTGGCTGAGCGGCGGATGATGGTTGGACGAAAGGGCGCGCGGACACTCCCCAGAAGCGGGGAGGCGCGGCCGTGGCACCCGACGGCGTGACGGCGTCCGCCTGCTCGCCAAGCAGGGCGGCGACAGCCGCGGGAATGTCGAGCCGTCCGGCGAGACAGCGCGAGGCGCTGCCGTCGTTGCGGCAGGGCGCCGCGCTTTCGAGCAGCGCGGCACGGACGGCTTGCGGATCGGCCTTGCGTCCGTTCTGGCGCAGGCATGAGAGCAGCAGCGCGACGACGCCGGTGACGATCGGCGCGGCGAAGCTCGTTCCGGAGCGCAGGCTGACATTGCGGACCGGCGAGGCGCCGGCAATGTTCTCGCCCGGCGCCAGGATGCCGTTCTCGAGATAGGCGTCGCCGAAATTGCTGAACGCCAGCGGATTGCCGGCCAGATCGCACGCGCCGACCGCGAGCACCGACGAGAGGCTGCCCGGCACCTGGACGCAGCGGCAGCCGTCATTGCCGGCGGCGGCGACGATCAGCTTGCCGGCGCGCTCGCAGGCGCGCACCGCATCGACCAGGATGCGATCGGCCTGTCCGGTCGTGGATTGCTGGCCGCTGCTGATGTTGATGACGTCGGCGCCGACGGCCAGCGCCTGATTAATCGCGAGCGCCAGGGTGCTTTGCGACGAGGGCACGATCTGCCCGGCGGCATTCTCGCGATAGATCGAGAACACAGTGGCGCTGCAATTCGGCGCCACGCCGAGCACCGGGCTGCCGGGCGTGCCCATCAGCACGCTGGTGACATGCGTGCCGTGCTCGGACTGGATCGTGGGCGAGGACGGCGCGACGAACTCGCCGCCCAAGGCGACACGCGCCTGCCTGAGCGAGGGATGATTGAGATCGACGGGGCCGTCGATGATCGCGATCTTCACCTCGGGGTCGCCACCCGACGTTCTCTGCCACAAGGCAGTCAGACCAGCGATGTCGGCAACTGGATTCATGAAATCATTCCTGACCGATCTGCCGCGAATTCACGCAGTCGATCCTCTTCCACACCAAATTGCTTTCACGCAGCGAGCGAAAAGAGCGGCATGTCGTTGCGTTGGCGCTGTTGTGGCAGGTGTGCGGCGAGAGGCCTATTCGCCGCGGTGGATCAGAAAGGATCGAGCCGGTGATGCGGATCAATCGATCCAGAAATCGATCCAGAACCGATCCACGAGATCGATCGCGCGGTACGAAAGATCGATCGAAGGATTTAGTTGGGATCGATCGCGCGGCGCGCCGTCCATGCATGCGCAAGGACGTGCGGCACCCTGCCGCCGGAGTGTCACGCTCCCGCGGCCGGCCGAACACGGAATTCAAGATGCTGGGGTCAGTCGAGCTCGCGGCGGCGATCGAGAGCCGGCGCCGAGGATGCGATCCACGGCGCTTCCCGCACCCGCCGCATCGCCTGCGCGCGGCGCGGCAGGCCGAGCTTCTGCAGCACGTGATGGACGTGATGCTTGACGGTCGCAAGGCTGAGACTGAGATCGCGTGCGATCTCCTTGTTCGACATGCCCTGTCCGATCAGCTTGAGAACCTCGCTTTCGCGGGGCGTCAGTCCCTGGTCCGTGTCGATCGTATCCGTCTGGCGGTCCATGCAAAACAGCGCGCGCAGCAGGCCGCCGGAAATCTCGGCGCTGCAGGCAAGCCGCCCTGATGCCACGTCCGACAGCGCGCGACAGAGCTCGTCGAAGCTGGCATTCCGGGAAATGTAACCGCTGAACCCGGCGCGACCGCAGCGAACCACGTCGCGTCGGTCTTCGTTGAGACCGAGCGCGACCAGGGCGATGTCGGAATACTCGCTCGCAATCACGCGCACCTCGTCGAGATCGATGCCCTGTGTGACATCGATCAGAATGACATTCACGCCACCGGCCCCGAGGGTCGCGCGCAGGCCGGCAAGATCGGAAACCGCCGCCTCGACGGCAAATTCCGCGTGGTTTCGGAAACTCGAGGTAAGCCCCTCGCTGAACAGCCTGATCGGCGTGACGACCGCGATCCTCATCATTATCCTCGAACTCAACGAAATGGCGGATGGAAAAGCCGTCTGTCTGGTGGTCGACGGCACCGGCATCCAGAAAGTCATGAAGGTAAGTATGCGGTATGCTGCCAGAGGTTGTGTTGTTATCTGGCCGAAATTACGGCCCTGATCCACGCGGGATCAAGAGATGCAGTTCACATTCGTGCGTCGTGCTGACAGCGACGCACGATACGACGTGTCGGACGTTGCGGCAAGGCGACGATACGATACGTGTGGACGCCAAGGTGCTGCAGCAAATCTGGCGGCGAGTTCAACGCCGTAGTCATCGTCGACTAGATATTTAGATAATTGACGCGTGAAGGCCCGGATGCTCTGTACAAGAATGCGTGTTCTCCGAAGCCGAGGGTGAGCGACGCAATGCCGCGCCTCGGTGCTCAATTCCGAAACAGATCGACGGGGTTCCATGACGAGCTTGATTCGAGCGACAGCCTTTCTGACCCTGTTGATGGCAACGCCGGCCTTCGCGATCGTCGGTGGCGGCGCGCCGTCGACCGACGGTGTCGCGCGCGCGGTGGTCACCATCGTTGGTTCGCGCGGCAATTTCTGCACCGGTGCGCTGATCGCGCCGAAGGTCGTGCTGACCGCGGCGCATTGCGTCCAGCCCGGTGCCGACTACAAGATCGTCGAGTACGGTGCGGACCGGCAGCCCAAGCTGCAGGACGTCAAGACGGTTGCGATTCATCCCGGCTTCCGGATGCAGGCGATGACCGATCATGTCGCGACCGCTGACGTGGCGCTGCTGCAGCTTACGGCACCGGTCGCAGGCAAGGCGCCGGCCGCGCTCGGCATGCCCAACATTCCGATCCAGGTCGGCGGCCGCTTCACCGTCGCGGGCGTCGGCGTCACCGTGCGCGGCGACGGCAAGAGCGGCGGCAGCATTCGCGTCGCCGGACTGATCGCGAGCGGCAAGCCCGGCACGCTGCAGATCCGTCTCGTCGATCCGGTCGGACAAGGCGTGCGCGACGGGCTCGGGGCCTGCACCGGCGATTCCGGCGCGCCCGTGTTCGAGGACAAGCCGGGCGGGCCCGTCATCGTCGGCGTGGTGAGCTGGTCCACCGGTCCGAACGGCACCGCCGGCTGCGGCGGCATCACCGGCGTGACACCGCTGACGCTCTATCGCGACTGGCTGATGCAGACCGCGCTGCAATGGGGCGCGAGCTTCTAGCGCGTTTTCAATTCCGTCATCCTGAGTAGCGCGTTGCGCGTCTCGAAGGATGAACGGCCCCACTGCGGCCGATTCACCCTTCGCGGCTCGCTCCGCTCGCACCCTAGGATGACGAAACAAAGAGTGTGCAGCGAAGCCTAATGCCCCACCGCCTTGTTCGCGGCGGCGTTGTTCAGCACGATCAGTCCGTCGACGGCGACGCCGAGCTTGCTATTGATCAGGAACGGGTTGACGTCGATCGAGGCGATGCGGCCGTTGGCGTCGGCCATCAAATTGGAGAGCCCGACCAGCGCCTTCACCGCCGACGGCTCGTGCAGCGCGGGCTTGCCGCGATAGCCCTTCATCTTGACGCCGGCCTTGGTCTTGCCGATCAGCTGCTTTGCCTCGGCGGCATCGAGCGGTGCGCCGGCCAGCGCGACGTCCTTCATCAGCTCGATATCGACACCGCCGGTGCCGAACAGCACCACCGGGCCCATCTCGGCATCGAGCGAGGCGCCGACCACGAGCTCGAGGTCGGCCTTGACCTGCTGCGCGATCAGGATGCCTTCGAGTTTCGGCTTGCCCTTCAGCTTCTTCACCCGCGCGGTGATGTCGTTGAACGCCTTCTTCACCTCGGCCGCATTGGCGAGGTTCAGCACGACGCCGCCGATGTCGGACTTGTGCAGGATGTCGGGGCTGACCACCTTGGCGACCACCGGGAAGCCGATCTGCTTGGCGATCTTTGCGGCATCGGCCGCGGTCTGCGCGACCGCTTCCTTCGAGATCGGGATGCCGTAGGCCTTGAGCAGCTGCTTGGAGGCGACCTCGTCGAGCGCGGCAGCGCCGTTGGCGGCCTTCAGCGCCTTCTCCAACATCGCGCGCGCCGACGCCTTCGAGCTCGACACGATGTCGGGCACCTCCTTGCGCAGGCCGGCATATTCGATCAGCGACTTGATCGCGCCGACCGCGCGGTCGAGGCCCTGCAGGACGGCGATATTGGGCAGCGATTTGCGCAGTCCCTTGGTGAAGTCGGTGAAGCCGATCGACATCGCGCTGATATAGATCACCGGCTTGTTGGCGTGGCCCGCCATCTCGTCGACGATGCGCAGATTGCGCTCGCGCAGTTCGTGCGGCGCCTTGGGCAGCTCGGCATCGATGATGACGATGTCGGTGTCGGGATCGTCGATCATGATCTTGATCGACTTCATGTAGACGGACGGGTCGACCACCGCGGCGAAGCCGGCGTCGAGCGGGTTACCGACGATGCTGCCGGGCCCGAGCATCTTCGCCAGCTGCTCGGACGCGTTCGGGCTCAGCGGCGCGAAGTTCAGCCCGGCGGAATAGAATGCGTCGATCAAAAGTCCGCGCTTGCCTCCGGAGAGCGACACGGCCGCAAGCCGATTGCCCTTCGGCGGATCGGCATGGACGAAGCACTCGGTGGTTTCGATCAGTTCATCCAGTCCGCGCACCCGGATCACGCCCTCGCGGGTCGAGATCGCGTCGAATGTCTCGATCGAGCCGGCCAGCGCGCCGGTATGCGCCATCGCGGCGGCGCGGCCGCCTTCGGAGGCGCCGAGCTTCAGCGCGATCACCGGCTTGCCCGCGGCGCGTGCGGCCTTGCAGGCGTCGCGGAACACCTTTGTGTTCCTGACGCCTTCGAGATAGACCACGATGACGCGGATGCTCGGATCGGCCGCGAAATAGCTCATCAGATCCGGGGTCTCGAGACCGGATTCATTGCCGGTCGTGACCATGTAGCCGACGCCGACGCCGCGATCCTCCAGCGCCTGGCGGATCGCCATCACGATGGCGCCGGACTGGCCGGCGATCGCGACCGCGCCCTGCTCCATGGTGACGATGCGGTCGTCGATATTGGTGAACAAATTCTCGCCGGCGCTGAGATTGCCGAGGCAATTCGGACCGGTGACTGCAAGCCCGGTCTCCTTGATCGCCTGCTTCAGCTCGGCCGCAAGGCGCTGGCTCTCCTCGTCCTGCAATTCGCTGAAACCCGAGGTGACGATGGTTGCCGAACGCGCGCCGGCGGCGGCCGCGTCGCGGATTACCTGCACGGCAAAGCGGGCCGGCACCAGCACCAGCACGTGGTCGGGCTTTTCGGGAAGGCTGGCGAAATCCTTGTAGCAGGTGACGCCCCAGATCATCTCGCGCTTGGCGTTGATCGGATAGAGGCCGCCGGCATATTTGTACTTGACCAGGTTGTTCCAGATCCGCTCGGCGTAGTTGCCGGGCTTGTCGGTGGCGCCGACCAGCACGATGTTGCGCGGGTGCAGCATCGCATGGATGCTCTTGACGATGTCGCTGGCGTCAGCAGGCGGCGCCCATTTGTGGGACGGATGAGACGCGGTGCGTGCGATAGCTTCCATGGAGCCTGCCCTTATCCTTGTTCTGCTTGTTTCCTCTGGCCCACGGTGCGTCACCGCAGGAGATGATTTTTCATTGTTTTTATGGCGAGGGAAAGGGGGTAGCAACTCACGCTGGCGCAAGTCAGGGCGTCGCGCGCGATATCCCGGCAGGCGAAATTGATGTGGATCAGGAACCCTGTTCGATCAGGGGCGCGTGCAACAGATAACGCTCGGGCCCCGATGTCAGTGCGTCGAACGGCCAGCAGGTCGACAGCACCAGTTCATGTTGATCCGTGATAGGATCGATACCGGATTGATCGAAGCGAACGACCGCGCTGCGGTCGGCCCGGTAGCGAAACGTCTTGCCGTCGCTTCGCGTGATGTCGATCTCGTCGCCGATTGTGACATCTTTCAGAAAGCGGAAATGGGTGTCGCGATGCGCGGAGTAGACCGCGACGCCGCGCTCGCCGGCGTCGACGCTCTGCTCGACATGACCGGGGCCGAACGCCAGCGCCTGGCCGCTGCTGCCCGCCAGCGCGATCGTGGACACGTGCAGCCGCTTCACCTCGATCCTGGCCACGGGCCAGGTATCGGCCCAGTGCCATGGCTTCACGGGCAGGCCGGTTTCGATGCTCTTTGCAAAGGCGCGCTCCAGCAGCACCTGCGCGACCAGCGCCTTGGCGTGGATATAGCTGCCCTGGCCGAACAGGATCAGGCCGATGAGGGCGAAGGTGAGCGGCAGGATGAAGCGGCGCATCTTCATTTTCCTCGTCATTGCTTGCGCCGCTCGCGATGACGGCTGAGGAAGAAGTGACGCGCGCGGCCCCTGGGGGACGGGTGGGAAGGCCGCGCGCGCTCTTGGAAAGGAGGAGGTCGGGGGGCACCTGCTCCTTTCATCGGACGTCATTGGGGTGACGTCTGACGCCGGTTGAACACCAGAAGCAGAAGGCTGACCGTGAGCAGGATCACACCCGCGATCATCTTCAATTCCGCATCGGTCGCGGTCTTCGGCAGCTGGATGGTGCCGGGACCTTGCGTTGCGACCGGTGAGCGCTTCAGCGCAGCGAGCTGCAGCTTGCCGTCGCCTGCGTCGGCGCGGCGTTCGGTCGGCGCGGCCGGCAGGCTTGGACGCTCGCCGAACACCTTTGCAAAGTCCCAGCCGGCGGGCAGGTTGAGCGGCAGCTCGGAAAGCTTCAGCGGCTCGCCTTCGGGGCGGCTCGGCGTCTTGTCGACCGCGACGAGGCTGGTCAGCCGCGTGACGATCTGATGCGCCAGCGCCAGCGCAAGGATGGTCTTGTCGGCGTCTTCAGGGCTTTGCTGCCGCGTGGTGCGTGCGACTTCGGCATCCGCGATCTTGCGGCGCGCCCACAGTTTCGAGAGGCCCTTGCCTTCGGCGGCGTTCGCGACCGGCAGCGTCACGCTCCACGGGCGGTCGCCGATGCGGCCCTTGATCTCGATCGAGCCGGCGAGCTTGTCGAGCTTCGCGGCCAGCACCAGCGGCTCGTCGCGATAGATGTCGGGCAGCGCTGACGGCGTCAGGTCGGCCGCGGCATCGGAGAACTTTGCGGAGAGCGTGGTCACCGCGGCATTCTCCAGCTTGGCGAACAGGTCGCGCATACGCTCGTCGACTTGCTCGACCGAGCCGATATGGGTGAAGGTGCCGCGGCCGAGTTCGGCGGCGCGCGTCATCAGATAGGTGTTCGGCGCGGAGCCGATGCCGACCATGAAGATCCGCGAGCGGCCGCGCAGCGCACTGATGGTCTCGAACAATTGCTGCTCGTTGCCGATCGCGCCGTCGGTCAGGAACACGACCTGGCGAACGTGGTCGGCGTCGTCATGGTTGGTGTCGGACAGCGCTGCGCGCATTGCCGGCACCATTTCGGTGCCACCGCGGGCCTGTATCGCGCTGACGAACGATGTCGCATTGCCGATATTGGCGCTGTTGGCCGCGACCGGCGAAGGGAACAGGGTGTCCATGGTGTCGTCGAAGCGGATCACGTTGAAGCGATCGGTCGGCTGCAGGCGGCCGAGCGCGTAAGTGAGGCTTGCCTTGGCCTGGATGATCGAGGTGCCGCCCATCGAGCCGGAATTGTCGATCACGAAGATCACTTCGCGCCGCAACGGCTTTTGTTGCGCCTGCTCCACCGATGGCGGGGTGACGAAGGCCAGCAGATAATCGGAACTGCCGATATGTTCGCGGAACAGCCCGACCGACGGCGCCTTTTCTGCAGCCGGCTTCCAGCTCAGCTCGAAATCGCGATCGGCCGGCACCGGGCCTTCGGCGAGCTTGACGACGCGCGTGGTGCTGTCGGGGCTGTCGATCCTGACCTGATGGAAATGGCTCTTCACCTCGCCGAGCGGGAAGCCGGCGTTGAGGTGAACCGTGATGTTGGTCGGGTTGATGGACGCATTCGCGGCGGGATCAAGCACCGGCGAGGTGATACGGTCGCGGTCCGGCACCGGATCGGTCGTGGTGGCGCCCCAGCCGTTGCCATCGGCACGGAGGTCGACGCTCTGCACCACCGGGCGCGGATTGTAGCGCGGGCCGACCACCATCGGCACCCGCAGCGAGAATTCGTTGCCGTTCTGCCGCACCGGCTCCTGATACTCGATCTGTACCAGCACGGTTTCACCCGGACCGATATTGGCGACCGAGTTGGTGAAGATGTTCGGCCGCTCCTGCTCGGTGAGCGCAGCCTTCTGGCCGTTCTGCTTGGCCTGCTCGTAGATCGCGCGGGCCTGCTGCCGCTCCCTGATGTCGCCGACCACGACGCGATCGCCGACCACCATCTTCAGCGTATCGACCGCGCCGCCGGACGGTAGCGGATAGACATAGGTCGCCTCCACCCAGTCCTTGGTCGGATTGCGGAAGATCTGCGTGACGCGGGCGCGGATGGTCGGGCCCGACACCGTGAGATCGACATCGACGCCGAGCCTCAATGCTTCCCTATAGCCGTCGTCGGTCTTGAACAGCAGCGAGCCGGAGCGTGCATCGCTCGGCCGCAACACCGCCTGCTGCGGCAGTTCGGCCGACCACACCGGATCGAAACTCACGAACAGCGCCGCAAAGCCGATCACCAGCGCGGCGACGCTTTCCACCAGGAAGAACAGCGCAATGCGCATCCGGCGCGACAGGCGGATCTGCGGACTGCTCTCACATGCATCGTAAATCGTCATTGTCGTCACTCCCGAGCGAGACTTTCGCTGCCTCGCGATCATGGAGAACGGCGGTTTTGGCGCGAGCAGAATGATCGGCAATGATCGGCCGCCGTCCGGCGCGGCCCGCCGCCGTCCAAGGCGGTTTTGTGCGGTTTTGTGATGGATTGTCCGGTCTGCTAGACTGCGCAGGTTCACGAGGAATCAGCGCAGGAACCCGATGTCGACGCCGGACAAGCAGCTTTCCGCCGAGCAGAGCCAGCAGGTCGCGGAGACCATCCGCGAGGAAATCGCGCGCCGCCGAATCTCACGGCAGACCCTGGCCGAGCAGGCCAAGCTCAGCGTGTCGACGCTGGAAAAGGTGCTCGGCGGCCGCCGCCCGTTCACGCTCGCGACCACGGTGCGGCTTGAACAGGCGCTCGGTGTGTCCCTGCGCAAGCTGCCGGAGGCGATCACGGTAGCCGCCCCCGCCAATGGCGGGATCGCACCCGACAGCCTCGGCTCCTATTCGCGCCGCGCGGTGGCGCGGATCGAGGGGGCTTACATCACGGTGCGGCCGTCGTTCGGCGAGCAAGGCGCAGTTTATGCCTATCGGACGGAGATCGCGTGGGACGAGGCGTCGTCATCGCTCGGCTTCCGCGAGGGCGAGCGGCAGGATGCCGACTACACCCAGTATGGCGAGGTCGCGGTGCCCAATGAATCGGGTTTCGTCTATCTCGTGACCAACAGGCACGGCCAGCATCGCGTGATCACGGTCTCGCGCCCGCGCAATTCCGGTGAGATGTACGGCATCATCACGACGCTGCTTGCCGGCCGCGGCTCGCTGCTGACGCCGGTCGCCGCGCCGATCGCATTCCTGCCGATCAAGAACGTGCCGAAGCCGAGCCTCGGCCGGGTGTCGGCTGACGATGCCAGCTACGCCCTCTATCGCGAGCATCTGCGCCGCACGATCGACGAGCCGTTTGCGATCTTCCTGCCGGGCTAACGTCAACAGAATTAGCCCCGTCATCGAAGGATGCACGGCCCGGCTGGTGGCCGTCGACCCTTCGAGACGCCGTTTCGCGGCTCCTCAGGGTGACGGTGAGAGAGTCGCAAAACAACGAAGCCGCCCGGATGGGCGGCCTCGCGATATTGCCAGCTCGTCGGCATGTAGCGCTAGCCGCCGGTCTCGGCGCTGATGATGTCGCCGAACAGCTCCCACTGTCCGTTCTTGAACTGCATCATCTTGAGCTGCTCGACCGGGGCGAAGTCGGTCGCGCTGGTATTGATCCGGATGCCGGGGATCAGCGTGTCCGGCGCAAAATCCTTCAGGCTGGCGGCCTGCTTCATCACGTTCTCACGCGTCAGGTTGTCGCCGGCCTGCTTCAGCACCTGCACCATGGTCTGCGCCGCGGCGTAGCCATAGACCAGGTTGGCGTCGGACAGATTGGCGCCCGGCAGGTACTTCTCGGCGAAAGCCATGAACTTCTTCATGCCCTCGTCATTCTTCCATTGCGGATCGGAGGCGTCTTTGAGGTACCCGGCCGACAGCACGCCCTCGGAGGCGTCAAGGCCGGCGGGCTTCATCACGGCGCCGATCGAGATCGAGACGTCGGTCATCACATGCATCGGCTTCCAGCCGAGCTCGGCGATCTTCTTGATCGCCTGTGCCGCGAATTTCGGCGTCGAGATGTTGACGAACACGTCGGCGCCGGTGTCCTTCAGCTTGACGATGTGGGAATCGATCGACGGCTCCGTTGTCTCGTAGCTTTCCTCGGCGACGATCTTGACGGACGACTTGTCGAGCACCTCCTTGAGGCCGACCAGGTAGTCCTTGCCGAAATCGTCATTGGCATAGAAGATCACGACCTTGGCATCCGGCTTGGCCTTGAGAATGTACTTGCCGAAGATCCGCGCCTCGACGCGGTAGCTCGGCTGGAAACCCATGGTCCACGGGAAATCCTTCGGATCGTTCCACTTGCTGGCGCCGGTGGCCAGGAACAGCTGCGGCACCTTCTTGGCGTTGTGATACTTCTGCACCGCGGTCTGGGTCGGCGTGCCCAGGGCGTTGAACACCAGGAAGACCTCGTCGCTCTCGATCAGCTTGCGGATCTGCTCCACGGTCTTCGGCGGCGAGTAGCCGTCGTCATAGGAGATCCAGTTGATCTTGCGGCCGTTGATGCCGCCCTGATCGTTGATCATCTTGAAATAGGCTTCCTCGGTCTTGCCGATGACGCCGTAGGCAGAGGCAGGACCACTATAGGCCTCGACATTGCCGATCTTGATCTCGGTGTCGGAGGCGCCGGTGTCATACTTCTTTTGCGCAAAGGCGGCCTGGGTGGAGAGCAGGCAGAGCGCCGCGGCGGCGGCCAGCAGCGACAGTTTTGTGGCTTTCATAAAGGCAATTTCCTCGATCTATTTGGTGGGGACTCAACGCAACGAACCCATGGCCGGTCCCGGCAGACGGTCACGGGCAACTCTCGACATGGCCACGGAGACGTAACTCGCGTCCCCCGATCATGCGGCAGTATCAGTTGGCTTCGGCTGGCCGAATTGCTGCCGGAGCGTCGGCTTATGAATTTTGCCTGTCGCATTCCGCGGCAGAGCATCGATGAATTCGATCAGGCGCGGGCATTTGAACCGCGCCAGATTGGCCTGGCAATGCGCGTGGATCTCGGCGGGCGTCAGCGTATGGCCCGGCTTCACGGCGATCACAGCCATCCCGACCTCGCCCCATTGCTCGTTCGGGATGCCGATCACGGCGGCTTCGGCCACGGCCGCCAGTTGATGCAGCACGCTTTCGACCTCGGCCGGATAGACGTTCTCGCCGCCGGAGATGTACATGTCCTTCCAGCGGTCGACGATGTAGTAGAAGCCCTCCTCGTCGATCCGCGTGGCGTCGCCGGTATGCAGCCAGCCGTCGGTGAACGAGGAAGCGTTGGCGTCCGGCCGGTTCCAGTAGCCCGGCGTGATGTTCGGGCCCTTGACCCAGAGCTCGCCGAGTTCGCCGATCGCGGCATCGCTGCCGTCGGGGCGCACGATGCGGACCTCGGTGTGCAGCACCGGCTTGCCGGACGAACCCGCCTTGCGTGCGGCATCCTCGCGGTCGAGCACCATCACCGCCGGTGAGGTCTCGGTCATGCCGTAGCCCTGTTGCAGCGCGACGCCGCGCGCCTCCCAGGTCTTGAGCAACGGCACCGGCATCGGCGCGCCGCCGACGCCGCCGATCATCAGGCGGCTGAAATCTGCCGTGGCGAACGAAGGATGCTGCGCCATGAACTGGTAGATCGCGGGCACGCCGAAGAACACGTTGATACCCTGTGAGGGATCGCCGATCAGCTTCAGCGCCTCGCCGGGATCGAAGGCGCGCATGATCAGCACGGTGCCGCCGGCATGCAGCACCGGGTTGGTGTAGCAATTCAGTCCGCCGGTGTGGAATAGCGGCAGCACGGTCAGCAGCACCGAGGCCGGTGAGATATAGGCGGGGCCGCCGAGGTTGACGCAATTCCAGAACGTCATCCCATGCGTGATGATCGCGCCCTTGGGCTGGCCGGTGGTGCCCGAGGTGTACATGATGGTCGAGATGTCATCGAGCGTGACCTCCTCGAACCGCTCGAGCGGCTTGGCCGCCGCGATGCCGGCCTCATAGGCGCCGCCCGGGCCGAGCCGGACGGTCGCGGCGACATCGCAGAGCTTGGCGACCGCAAGCGCGGTCTCGGCGAGGTCGTCGTCATGGATCATCACCTTGGGGGAGGCGTCGCCGGTGATGTAGCGCAACTCGGGAATCGTGAGGCGGGTGTTGAGCGGCAGGAAGACCGCGCCGATCCGGAAGCAGGCGAATTGCACCTCCAGCGTATCCGTGGTGTTCAGCGCCAGCACCGCGACGCGGTCGCCGCGCGCGACCTTCAGGCCGTCGCGCAAATGGGCGGCAAGCCGTGACACGCGGTCGTGGAGCTCCGCATAGCCAAAGCGGCGTCCGCTTGCGAGATCGACAAGCGCCGTCTTGTCCGGCGTGCGCCGGCGATGATGCGCGATCCAGTCGTAGTAGCGAACCGGCACGTGTCCCTCCTCCGGAACGGCAGTCTTGCGCCGCCTGTTCCTGGCTCGATTGATGCCACAGATTGGCAGTGGAGGGGGGCTATCGGGATACTGTCTTGCGTTTAGTGGCTGGGGGCGGCCAGATGGAAACCCGCTCCCCCGGACAGCCACTCGACGCAAGTGAACAGGGAAAAATCCGGACATCGTCTGAGCCCGGGAATCAACGGAGCACGCGGATGGCAAACCCGTTCTACACCGGCGAGCATGAGGCCTTTCGCGAGGTGATGCGGCGCTTTGTGGCCAGGGAAATCGAGCCTTTTGCCCATCAATGGGATGAGGAGGGCGAGTTTCCGCGGGAGCTGTACGCCAAGGCATCCGAGATCGGGCTGCTCGGGCTCGGTTTTCCCGAGGAATATGGCGGGACCGCCGCCGACCAGTTCATGAAGATCGTGGCCTCGCAGGAGTTGGCACGCGCCGGCGCCGGCGGCGTCTCCGCGAGCCTGATGAGCCACACCATCGGCTCGCCTCCGATCGCCCGCGCCGCCCGCCCCGAGGTAAAGGCGCGGGTGCTGCCGGAGGTGCTCGCCGGCAGGAAGATCTCGGCGCTTGCGATCACCGAGCCGGGCGGCGGCTCCGATGTCGCGAGCCTGCGCACCAGGGCGCGGCGCGACGGCGACCATTATGTTGTTTCCGGCGAGAAGACCTTCATCACCTCGGGCATGCGCGCCGACTATCTGACGGTCGCGGTCCGTACCGGCGGCGAGGGCCCCGGCGGCGTCAGCCTGCTCTTGATCGAGGGCAATACGCCGGGCCTCTCCCGTACGAAACTGAAGAAGATGGGCTGGTGGGCATCGGACACCGCGACGCTTCATTTCGACGAGTGCCGCGTGCCGGTCGAGAACCTGATCGGCGAGGAGGGCCAGGGCTTCAAGCAGATCATGTACAACTTCAACAGCGAGCGCATGGGCATGGCGGCAAGCTGCACGGCGTATGCGCGGGTCTGCCTCGACGAAGCGATCGCCTATGCCAAGGAGCGCAAGACCTTCGGCAAGCCGATCGCGCAACATCAAGTCATCCGGCACAAGATCGTCGACATGGCGCAGAAGGTCGCGGTTTCGCAGGCGATGCTGGAAATGCTGGCGTGGCGGCTCGGCCAGGGCGAAAGCCCGGTCGCCGAGATCTGCATGATGAAGAACCAGGCCACGCAGACCATGGCGCACTGCGCTTCCGAGGCGGTGCAGATCTTCGGCGGCGCCGGCTTCATGCGCGGCATCAAGGTCGAGCGTATCTACCGCGAGGTCAAGGTCAACGCCATCGGCGGCGGCACCGAGGAGATCATGAAGGATCTCGCGTCGAGGCAGATGGGGCTGTGAATGCCTCTCACTCAACCACCGTCATTCCGGGGCGCGCGTAGCGCGAGTCCGGAATCCATCAGGCCACAGATTCGATGTGAAATGGATTCCGGGCTCGTCCGCTTCGCGGCCGCCCCGGAATGACGAAAGGATGGACAACGACCATGCTCTTCACCGCCGACCACGACGAACCGCGCCGCGCGTTGCAAAGATTCATCGCGGCCGAGATCAATCCCCATGTCGACGAGTGGGAGAAGGCCGATATCTTCCCGGCGCATGAGCTGTTCAAGAAGCTCGGCGATCTCGGCTTCCTCGGCCTCAACAAGCCGGTCGAGTTCGGCGGCCAGGGGCTGGATTATTCCTATGCGCTGATGATGGCCGAGGAGCTCGGTGCCATCACCTGCGGCGGCGTGCCGATGGCGATCGGGGTGCAGACCGACATGGCGACACCGGCGCTGGCGCGGTTCGGCTCAGACGAGGTGCGGCGCGAATTCCTGGTGCCGGCGATCGCCGGCGACCAGGTCGCCTGCATCGGCGTGTCCGAGCCCGGCGCCGGCTCCGACGTTGCCTCGATCAAGACCAGCGCCCGCTCCGACGGCGACGACTATGTCATCAATGGCGGCAAGATGTGGATCACCAACGGCACCCAGGCCGACTGGATCTGCCTGCTCGCCAACACCAGCGACGGCCAGGTCCACCGCAACAAGTCGCTGATCTGCGTGCCGATGAAGACCAAGGGCGTGCAGGTCGCGCGCAAGCTCGACAAGCTCGGCATGCGCTCGTCCGATACCGCGCAGATCTTCTTCGACAATGTCCGGGTGCCGAAGCGCAACCGGATCGGCGAGGAGGGCCAGGGCTTCACCTACCAGATGATCCAGTTCCAGGAGGAGCGGCTGTGGGGCGCGGCCGCCTGCCTGAAGGCGCATGAATTCATCATCAACGCGACCATCGACTACACGCGCAATCGCAAGGCGTTCGGCGGCTCGATCCTCGACAACCAGGTGGTGCACTTCAAGCTCGCCGAGATGCAGACCGAGGTCGAGCTCTTGCGTTCGCTGATCTACCGCGCGGCCGAGGCGCTGGTGGCGGGCGAGGATGTCACGCGGCTCGCGACCATGGCCAAGCTGAAGGCCGGCCGGCTCGGCCGCGAACTCACCGACGCCTGCCTGCAATATTGGGGCGGCATGGGTTTCACCAACGAGACCCCGGTCAGCCGGGCCTATCGCGACAGCCGCTTGACTTCGATCGGTGGCGGCGCTGATGAGGTGATGCTCATGGTATTGTGCAAGATGATGGGCACGCTGCCTGGCCTGAAGAAGGGAAACGCCTGATGATCACGCTCTATCACTGCGACGCCGCGCGCTCGTTCCGCCCGCTGTGGATGCTGGAGGAGCTCGGGCTGCCCTATGAGCTGAAGATGCTGCCGTTCCCGCCGCGGGTGTTCGCCAAGGAATATCTCGGCATCAATCCGCTCGGCACCATCCCGTTCATGGTCGATGGCGAGACCAGGATGACGGAGTCCTCCGGCATCTGTCATTATCTCGGCACCAAACATGGCCCGACGCCGCTGATCGTGGGCATCGACGAGCCGGCCTATGGCGCGTTCCTGAACTGGATGTATTTTTCCGATGCAACGCTGACCTTTCCGCAGACATTGGTGCTCCGCTACAGCCAGCTCGAGCCGGAAGAGCGGCGCAACCCGCAGGTTTCGGGTGACTATGCAAAATGGTTCCTGGGCCGCCTGCGTGCAGTGGAAGCCGCCGCCGCCAAGTCTGAATTCCTCTGCGCGGAACGCTTCACGGCCGCCGACATCGCCAATGGTTATGCGCTCCGGCTTGCCAGCAATATCGGCCTTGCCAAGGATTTCGGGCCGAATGTCGCGGCCTATTGGGCGCGGCTGCAGCAGCGCGACGGTTACAAGCGCGCGGTGGCATCGGAGCAGAAAGCCGGGCAGGAACAGAATGTTGCGCCGCGGGCGCGGCCTTGACCGCGCCAGCGTCGATGTGTCCGGGAATTGATCCAGCGCGTCGGTGACAGGCCGCCAATTTGCGCTATGGTGGTTCGGCCGCAGCGGCCCCAAGAGCCGCGCGAGGAGGAACCGCCATGGACGCGATCGTGGACGCGAAGTGCCAGAAATCCGGCCAGCAGCAGTCCGGCCACCGGATGCTGATTACGCCGGAACGGGTGTTCTATGCCGGGCTGCTCGGCCGCCCGCGTGAACGCTGTCCCGGCGCATTCCATGTCTATGTCGCGATCCGCGATGGCTTGCATCTGTCGACCAGCGAGGGCCGTGAATCCCACGGCGAACTCGCGGTGACGATGCCGAACCTCCGCCACACCATCACCAGCGAATATCGTTCGGCGATCTGCGTCGCGATCGAGCCGGAAAGCGTGCCTGACGGTACGCTCGAAGCCGTCGCCCGCCGCCTGCAGGGACCCGATTCTCATTTGTTTGCGAACCGGATTCGCAACGCCTATGCCACGCTCGGCGAGATGCAGCATCGCGACGCGATCGCCAATGCCGAGTTCGACACCATGTGCTTCGGTGACGCGCTGCCGCAGCGCGTGCTCGATCCGCGCGTCGTGCGCGCGATCGGCCGCATCGGGCAGTTCTCCGGCGAGCCGGTGACTGCGGCAGGCTGCGCCGCCGAGGCCGGGCTTTCGCCGTCGCGCTTCCTGCATCTGTTCAAGGAGGAGACCGGGATCTCGTTCCGTTCCTTCCGCGCCTGGAAGCGGGCGCGGCATCTGCTGCATTTCGCCAACCAGGACATCAACCTCGCGCATCTCGCGCAGGATATCGGCTATCCGGACAGTACCCATTTCAGCCACTCGATCCGCCGCTTCTATGGCTTAAAGCCGCGCGCGATCTTCTCCGGCTCGCGTGATCTTGCGATCTACCGGACGGGGCAGGAGCGCGCGCTGACGTAGCTCCGCTGTCGTCCCGGCGAAGGCCGGGACCCATAACCACCATAGCCTGTCGGTTCGACAGGTGTCTGCCATCCCGATCCATCGATAGATCACGCGGTATGGGTCCCGGCTTTCGCCGGGACGACACCTGGGATTTTCTACCCTTACAAATTCGCGCCCTGGATCACCTCGCCGAACCGCAGCCAGCCGGGCCCTTCGATCCGTTGCAGCTGCAGCTGCTGCAGCGGGTGATGATTGGTCGGGCTGGTGTTGACCTTGATGCCGGGCAACAGCGTCGGCACTTCGACATCTCTAAGATTGTTCGCCTGCGCCATGATGTTGTCGCGGCTGAAGTTGCCCTTGCACTGCTCGAGCACGATCTTGAGCACCTGCGCCACCGTGTAGGCGTAGAGACTGTAGCCCTCCTTCGGGTTGCCGTCGGGAAAGTACTTCGCCATGAAGGCGAGGAAATCCTTCACGCCGGGATCATTGGCCCAGGCCGGATCGGCGACGTCCTTCACATAAGCCGACGAGATCGTGCCCTGCGACTTGTCGAGGCCGACGGGCGCAATGGTCGAGGAGATCGATGCCGCGCCGCTGGCGATGAAATGCATCGGCTTCCAGCCGAGCTCATAGATCTTGCGGATCGACTGCGCGCAGAACTTTGCCGTGGTGCCCGAGATCAGCACGTCGGGATTGGCGCCGCGCAGCGCGACGATCTGGGAATCGATGGTCGGATCGGTGACCTCGTGCGAGGCCACGACGGCCGACGTCGCGAACCGCTCGCCGAGCACGTCCCTTGCGCCGGCAACGAAATCCTTGCCGAGATCGTCGTTCTGGTAGAGGACCGCGAATTTCGCGTCCTTGTGCTGGCTCAGCGCATATTTGACGAACACCTGTGCCTCGGTCCGCGCGCTTGGCGCAAAGCCCATGGTCCAGGGATAGGTCTTGTAGTCGCCCCATTTGTCGCCGTTTACCGACAGGAACAGATGCGGCACCCTGGCGGCGTTGATGTATTTGACGACCGACGAATTCGGCGCGGTGCCGAGCATGTTGAACAGGAAGGCGACATTGTCGCTCTCGATCAGGCGGCGCACCTGCTCGACCGTCTTCGCCGGATTGAACGCGTCATCGTAATAGATGTACTTGATCTGCCGGCCGGCGATGCCGCCCTGTTCGTTCAGCATCTTGAAATAAGCTTCCTGGCAGCGCGCCTGCACGCCGAGCGCCGACACCGGGCCGCTGAGTGAAGTGGTGCTGCCGATCCTGATCTCGGTCGCGGTGACGCCGGGCATGTCTTCGGCGAACGAAGGTTTGAGACCTCCGACTGCGGCAAGTCCCGCACCTGCCGCGCCGGTCAGCCAGGTGCGCCGGTTGATCGAGACCATGTCGTTCTCCCCGTGATGCCGGCTTGTTGCGCCGCTTTGCTTTGCAGCAAGGCTACGCGTCACGTGGGCGTGGCGTCTTGTGTTAACCGGCTGATGGCGGATTGTGTCGTGAGCGCATCGACACAGCCAGTCAACGCAAGATGGCCGGTCGGCAAATTTCTCATCATGGGAAAATCAGCAGCGCACGTGCACTGCAAAGCGGACAAGAGACCCATGAGCGACAAGGCCGTCATCACCTGCGCGCTGAACGGCGTGCTTACCGACCCGAAGCAGCACAATGTCCCGGTGACGCCGGAGCAGATGGCGCGCGAGGCCAAGGCCGCGTTCAACGCCGGTGCCAGCATCATGCACATTCATCTGCGTCAGCAGGAGCCGAACAAGGGCCATCTGCCGTCCTGGGACGTCGGCGTCAGCAAGGAAATCCAGCAGGCGATCCGCGAGGCCTGCCCCGGCGTGATCATCAACCACACCACCGGCACCTCGGGTCCGAATTATCAGGGTGCGCTCGACTGCGTGCGCGAGACCAAGCCGGAGATCGCCGCCTGCAACGCCGGCTCGCTGAATTATCTGAAGGTCAAGGCCGACAACACCTGGGCCTGGCCGCCGATGATGTTCGATAACGCGGTCGAGAAGGTGCAGGATTATCTCGACGTGATGAAGACGGCCGGCACCATCCCGGAATTCGAATGCTTCGACGTCGGTATCGTGCGCTGCGTCGGCATGTACCGGCAGACCGGGATGTATTCCGGCCCGCTCGAATACAATTTCGTCATGGGGGTCGCCTCGGGTATGCCGGCCGATCCGGAGCTGTTGCCGATCCTCCTGAAGCTGAAGGCGCCGGAGGCGCATTGGCAGGTCACCGCGATCGGCCGCGCCGAGATCTGGCCGCTGCACCAGCGCGCCGCCGATCTCGGCGGCCATCTGCGCAGCGGGCTGGAAGATACGTTCTATCTCGGCGACGGCACCAAGGTGACGTCGAACGGACAGCTCGTCGAAGGGCTCGCCGCCTGCGCCCGCCGCGCCGGCCGCGAGATCGCGAGCCCGGCGGAGGCGCGGCAGATTTTCGGGGTCAGGCACTGACGTCATTCCGGGGCGCGCGGAGCGTGAAACTCAGATGCGCAATTGCGCATCGGGGAATCCATCAGGCCGCACGTCCTTTGGCGCCATGGATTCCGGGCTCAGCCCTTCGGGCTGCCCCGGAATGACAGCGAGCAAGGAGCAAGGCATGGACAATCTCGCAGCAACCGGCGGCGTCACGGGCCCAGGCCGCATCGGGCGGGTCGCGATCGGCGATCTGCTGAAGCGCGCCGCGCGGCGGTTTCCGGATCGCGTCGCGCTGACCGATGGCGGCAGACAGGTCACCTTCACCGAGCTCGAACGCGACGCCAATCGCTTCGCCAACCATCTGGTGCAGCGTGGATTGAAGCCGGGTGAGAAGATCTCGACGATCTGCAACAACTCCGTCGAGTTCGTCAAAGCGCTGTTCGGCATCCACCGCGCCGGCCTGGTCTGGGTGCCGATCAACACCATGCTCGGCCCGGCGGACATGGACTACATCCTCGGCCATGCCGAAGTCCGCTTTGCCATCATCGACGACAACCTCCATGCCCAGGCCGACCGGCGCGCCGCGCTGGAGGCGCGCGGCATGGAGATGATCGCGGTCGACCTGGCTGGCAACGCGGGCAAGACCGGACTGCAGGAATTCAACGGCCTGCTGGAAGGGCAGTCCGACATCGAGCCGGAGATCGAGATCAATGACCGCGATCTCGCCATGATCATCTACACGTCAGGCACGACGTCGCGGCCAAAGGGCGCGATGCATTGTCACCTTGCCGTGGTCATGGCCGTGATGAGCAACTGCATCGAGATGCAGCTGTCGCGTCATGACGGGATCACCGGGCAGTTTCCGTTGTTCCATTGCGCCGGCCATGTGCTGCTGCTGAGTTATCTCTCGGTCGGCGGTCGCATGGCGCTGATGCGCGGCTTCGATCCGGTGGTCTGCATGGAGGCGATCGTCCGCGACAGGCTCACGGTGTTCGTCGGCCTATCCTTGATGTACCAGGCGATCCTCGATCATCCGCGCCGGCGCGAATACGATTTGTCGGTCCTGCGCTGCTGCATCTACACCATGGCGCCGATGGGCAAGCCGCTGCTCGAGCGTGCCATCGCCGACCTCTGTCCGAATTTCGTGCTGACCAGCGGCCAGACCGAGATGTATCCGGCGACGACGATGTCGCGGCCGGAGGTGCAGCTCGACCGGTTCGGCAATTACTGGGGCGAGTCGCTTGTTGTCAACGAGACCGCGATCATGGACGACAACGGCAATCTGTTGCCGCGCGGCGAGATCGGCGAGCTGGTGCATCGCGGCCCCAACGTGATGATGGGCTACTACAAGGACCCGAAGTCGACCGAGGAGGCACGCAAGTTTGGCTGGCATCATACCGGCGATGTTGCCCTGATCGATGCCAATGGCGAGGTGCTGTTCCTCGATCGCAAGAAGGACATGATCAAGTCGGGCGGCGAGAACGTCGCCTCCGTCAAGATCGAGGAGACGTTGCTCGCGCACCCCGCCGTGCAGAACGCAGCCGTGGTCGGGCTGCCGCATCCGCAATGGGGCGAGGCGGTCTCAGCCTTCGTCAAGCTGAAGCCCGGTGCGGTCGCCGACGAGGCCGGTATCGAGGCGCATTGCCGAAAGCATCTCGGCGGCTTCCAGGTGCCGAAGCTGGTGCGTATCCTGGAGGAGATGCCGATGACCGCGACCGGCAAGCTGCGCAAGGTCGAACTGCGGCAGCAGTATAGCGGGCATTTTGTGGAGCGCGCCTAGTGGCCATCATCGAGAACACGATTTCCACCAGCAGCAACACATTCCAGGGCAATCGCGACGGCATGCTGGCGCTGATCGCACGGATGCGCGGGCTGGAGGAGCGCACGCGCACGGCCTCCGCCGCCGCCAAGGATCGCTTCCACAAGCGAGGCCAGCTGCTGCCGCGCGAGCGCGTCGCGCTGGTGCTCGATCCCGGCTCGCCCTTCCTCGAATTGTCGACGCTCGCCGGCTACATGTTCGATGTGGCTGATGCCGACAGGAGCGTGCCCGGCGGCGGACTGGTCGCCGGCATCGGCTTCGTCTCCGGCATCCGCTGCATGGTCAGCGCCAATGATGCCGGCATCGACGCCGGCGCGCTGCAACCTTACGGTCTCGACAAGACGCTGCGGGTGCAGGAGCTCGCGCTGGAGAACAAGCTGCCCTATGTGCAGCTGGTCGAAAGCGCCGGCGCCAACCTGCTGCGCTACCGCGTGGAGGATTTCGTCCGCGGCGGCAACATTTTCCGCAATCTGGCGCGACTGTCGGCGGCCGGGCTGCCCGTCGTCACCGTGACTCACGGCTCCTCGACCGCGGGCGGTGCCTACCAGACCGGGCTCTCCGACTACATCGTGATGGTGCGTGGCCGCACCCGCGCGTTCCTTGCCGGACCGCCTTTGCTCAAGGCCGCCACCGGAGAGATTGCGACCGAGGAAGAACTCGGCGGCGCCGAGATGCACACCCAAGTCTCGGGACTTGGCGATTATCTAGCCGAGGACGACCGCGATGCGCTGCGCATCGCGCGCGAGATCATGGCCAAGCTGCCATGGGACCGGCCGAGCCCAGAACCTGCCGCGTTCAAGCCGCCGCGCTACGACGCCGAGGAATTGCTCGGCATCATGCCGATGGATCACAAACGACCCGTCGACATGCGCCAGGCGATCGCGCGCTTCATCGATGATTCCGATTTCACCGAGTTCGGTGCCAATTACGGACCTGCCACGGTCTGCGGTCATGCCCGCATCCAGGGCCAAGCGATCGGCATCATCACCAACAACGGCCCGCTTGATGTGCCCGGAGCCAACAAGGCGACGCATTTCATCCAGGCCTGCTGCCAGTCGCGCACACCGATCCTCTACATGAACAACACCACCGGCTACATGGTCGGCCGCGCCTACGAGGAGGCCGGCATGATCAAGCACGGCTCCAAGATGATCCAGGCGGTAACCTCGGCAACGGTGCCGCAGATCACGCTGTATTGCGGCGCCTCGTTCGGCGCCGGCAATTACGGCATGTGCGGCCGCGGCTTCCATCCGCGGTTCTGCTTCTCCTGGCCGAATGCAAAGACCGCCGTGATGGGCGGTGAGCAGGCCGCCGAAACCATGGCGATCGTCACGGAGGCGGCGGCCGCGCGGCGCGGCAAGCCGATCGAAAAGGAGAAGCTGGACGCCATGAAGGCGCAGATCACCGGTGTGTTCGACAGCCAAATGGACGTGTTCTCGACCAGCGCCCGCGTGCTCGACGACGGTGTGATCGATCCGCGCGATACGCGGACGGTGCTGTCGGAGGTGCTTTCGATCTGCCGCGAGGCTGAGGCGCGGACCCCGCAGCGCATGCAGTTCTCGGTGGCGCGGCCATGAGCGGTACCATCGTGAAGCGGACGCCGTTCTTCAAGGTTTTGATCGCCAACCGCGGCGAGATCGCGCTGCGCATCATGCGCACGGCGCGGCGGCTCGGCTACAGCGTCGTCGCGGTCTACTCTGACGCCGACCGCGACGCGCTGCATGTGCGCGAGGCCGACCAGGCGGTGCGGATCGGTGAGGCGCTGCCGGCGCAATCCTATCTGAAGATCGACGCGATCATCGCGGCCGCCAAGGCAAGCGGCGCCGCCGCGGTGCATCCCGGCTACGGTTTCCTCGCCGAGAACGAAGACTTTGCGCAGGCTTGCCGCGATGCGGGTCTGGTGTTCATTGGCCCGTCGCCGGAAGCGATCCTTGCGATGGGCAACAAGGCCGGCGCCAAGGACATCATGCAAAAGGCCGGCGTGCCCTGCTTGCCCGGCTATCAGGGCGCCGACCAGAGCGATGCCGCGATGCTGGCGGAAGCGAAGGCAATCGGCTTCCCCGTCATGATCAAGGCGGTGGCCGGCGGCGGCGGCCGCGGCATGCGGCTGGTCGCGGACGCCGCGGCGTTTCCGGATGCGCTGCGCAGCGCGCGATCCGAGGCGCAGGGCGCGTTCGGCGACCCCAATGTGATCCTCGAGCGCGCGATCGTCGATCCGCGCCACATCGAGATCCAGGTGTTCGGCGACCGCCATGGCAATGCGATCCATCTCGGCGAGCGGGATTGCTCGGTGCAGCGGCGGCACCAGAAGCTGATCGAGGAGGCGCCGTCGCCCGCGGTGACGCCGGAGCTGCGCGCGCTGATGGGCGCGGTCGCGGTGCAGGCGGTCAAGGCGATCGGATACGAGGGCGCCGGCACGCTGGAGTTCCTGCTCGACCGCGCCGGCAATTTCTACTTCATGGAGATGAACACGCGGCTTCAGGTCGAGCATCCCGTTACCGAGGCGATCACCGGGCTCGATCTGGTCGAACTGCAGCTCCGTGTCGCCAGGGGCGAGCCGCTCGGCGTGAGACAGGAGGACGTCACCTTCTCCGGGCACGCCATCGAGGTGCGGCTGTGCTCGGAGGATGCCGCGCACGACTTCATGCCGCAATCCGGGACGATGGCGCGCTGGCAGATGCCTGACGGCATCCGTGTCGAGCATGCGCTGCAATCCGGCTCGGAGATCCCGCCGTTCTATGATTCGATGATCGCCAAGGTCATCAGCCACGGCGCGACCCGAGACGAGGCGCGCGGCAAGTTGATCTGCGCGCTGGAGCAGGTCACGGCGTTCGGCGTCACCACCAATCAAGGTTTCCTGATCGACTGCCTGCGTCATCCGGTCTTCGCCAAGGGCGAGGCGACCACGGCCTTCATCGGCGACAACCGTGATGCGCTGTTGGCGCCGCGGGCCGATCGCGGCAGCGACCTCGCGCTTGCGGCGCTGCTGTTCTACGTCACCCATCCGCATGCGCCGCCATGGCAGCGCGGCCGGTCGCTGTCGGCGACATTCCCGCTCGGCTTGCGGATCGATCTCGGCCATGGCGTGCAGGAGATCGAGATCGTCCGCGAACGCGACGGGAACTACCTCACGAGCCGCAACGGCGATCGCTTCAGCTTCGTGATCGACGAGCTCGATCAAGACAGCATCCGCTTCCACCATGATGGCCTGATGGAGCAGGCTAAATTCCTGCGCGATGGCGATCGGCTCTTTGTCTTGCATCGCGGCGTCATGCTGTCGGCCCGCGACCTCACGCTTGCGCCACCGGAGAGTGCGTCAGTCGCCGGCGGCGACGGCATGGTGCGTGCTGCCATGAACGGCCGGGTCGTCGCGGTGCTGGTGAAGGCTGGCGACAAGGTCGCGGCCGGCCAGCCGGTGATGACGCTGGAGGCGATGAAGATGGAACATGTCCACACCGCAGGGATCGCGGGCACGGTGTCGTCGATCGATGTCGCCGAGGGCGAACAGGTCACGACGGGCAAGATCGTGGTGGAGATCGAGGCTGCCGCATAACAGGTGTCGTCCCGGCGAAGGCCGGGACCCATAACCACGAATGTTGGTTGGCGGCACGATCTCCGGCCGCTTGCCGGTTTCCATGGCCGCGGCGTATGGGTCCCGGCCTTCGCCGGGACGACGGCTGAGTTACTCGTCGCGCCCCGTTCCATCATTCAGCCAGCAGGCCACCTGATGTCTCGCGCCGGTCGCCTGCAATCCTGGGCGCTCCGTCCTGCAACGATCGATGGCGTAGCGGCAACGGGTGTGGAAGGCGCAGCCGGGCGGCGGATTGATCGGACTCGGCACGTCGCCGTCGATCAGCGGTGCGGAACGCTTCGCCTTGGGGTCGGCGATCGGCACCGAGGCGAGCAGGGCCTGGGTGTAGGGATGGCGCGGGTTGGCGAACAGCTCGTGCTTGTCGGCGATCTCGACGATGCGGCCGAGATACATCACGGCCACGCGGTGGCTGATATGGGCGACAACAGCGAGGTCGTGTGCGATGAACAAATAGGAAAAGTTCTGCTGGCGCTGCAGGTCGATCAACAGATTGATCACCTGCGCCTGGATCGAGACGTCGAGCGCGGAGACCGGCTCGTCGCAGACGATCAGCCGCGGCCCGAGCGACAGCGCACGCGCGATGCAGATGCGCTGGCGCTGGCCGCCGGAGAATTGATGCGGAAAGTTCTTCATCTGGTCGGCCCGCAGGCCGACCTGCTGGAACAGTTCCGCGACCCGATCCTGCTTTTTTACGCCGCGCGCGAGGCCGTGCACGGTGAGAGGCTCGCCGACGATGTCGCCCGCCGTCATGCGCGGGTTGAGTGACGCGAAGGGATCCTGGAACACGATCTGCATCGAACGGCGGTACGGCCGCAGCGCCGACTTGCTGAGCGGCGCGATGTCCTCGCCATCGAGCCTGATCGCGCCGCTGGTCGGCTCGACCAGCCGCAGCACGGTGCGCGCGACCGTCGACTTGCCGCAGCCGGATTCGCCGACCAGGCCGAGCGTCTCGCCCGCGCCGAGTGCGAAGCTGACGCCGTCGACCGCGTGTACGGTGCCGACCTGCCGGCGCAGCACGCCGCCGCGCACCGGGTAGTGCTTGACCAGGTCAGTGACCTCAAGGAGCGGGCGCTGCTCGGTCATGACGCCTTCGCCATCTCGCCGGCGCGCCAGCATGCGGCCCAGTGATTGCTCTTGACCTCATCGAGCGGCGGATATTCCTGGCGACAGCGGTCGACCGCGAGTTTGCAGCGCGGCGCGAAGGCGCAACCCGGCGGCAGCCTTGTCAGCGACGGCACCATGCCGGGGATTTCGATCAGCCGCACGTCCTCGCTCCGGTCGGGCGAGGGCACCGCGGGGATCGAGGCCATCAGGCCGCGCGTGTAGGGATGCTGCGGCGTCTCGAACAGAGCTTCAACCGTCGCCTCCTCGACCTTCTTGCCGGCATACATCACGATCACGCGCTGCGCGGTCTGCGCCACGACGCCGAGATCGTGGGTGATCAGGATCAGCCCGGTGCCGAGCCGTTGCTGCAGATCGACGATCAGCGCCAGGATCTGCGCCTGGATGGTGACGTCGAGCGCGGTGGTCGGCTCGTCCGCGATCAGCAGCGCCGGCCGACACGCCAGCGCCATCGCGATCATGGCGCGCTGGCGCATGCCGCCGGAGAGCTGATGCGGATATTCCCGGGCGCGGCGCTCGGGCTCCGGAATGCGCACCAGCCGCAGCATGTCGACGGCTTGCTTCCAAGCTTCCTTGCTGCTCACCTTCTGATGCAGCCGCACCGCCTCGATGATCTGGTCGCCGATCCGCATCACCGGATTGAGCGAGGTCATCGGCTCCTGGAAGATCATCGAGATGCGGTTGCCCCTGATGCCGCGCATCGCGGCATCGTCGAGCTTCAGGAGGTCGGTACCCTCGAGCGTCACCGAACCGCCGACGATGCGGCCGGGCGGATCCGGCACCAGGCGCATGATCGAGAGCGCGCTGACGCTTTTGCCGCAGCCGGACTCGCCGACGATCGCCAGCGTCTCGCCGCGGCAGACCGAGAACGAGACGTCGTCGACCGCGCGGAATAGGCCGGAATTGGTGAAGAACACCGTCTGCAGGTTCTTCACGTCGAGAACCATCTCTGCCGCAATCGTCTCGCTCATCAGCCGCGCTGCCTCGGATCCAGGATGTCGCGCAGCGCGTCGCCGAACAGGTTGGTGCCGAACACGGCGAGGCTGATCGCGATGCCGGGGAAGATCACGAGCCACGGCGCGGTGCGGACATATTCGGCGGCAGATTCCGACAGCATGCGGCCCCAGGACGGATAGGGCTCGGGAATGCCGAGGCCGAGGAACGACAGCGACGCCTCGGTCAGGATGGTCGAGCCGAGCTGCGCGGTGGCGAGCACGATCAGGGGGGCGATGGTGTTGGGCAACACGTGGCGCAGCGCAATCCGCATATCGCTCATGCCGATCGATTTGGCGGCCTCGACGAACGGCTGCTCGCGCAGCGCCAGTGTGTTGGCGCGGATCACGCGCGCCACGGTCGGGATCAAGGGTATGGCGATCGCAAGGATCACGTTCGGCAGTGACGGGCCGAGCGCGGCGGTCATGACAAGCGCGAGCACCAATAGCGGCAGCGATTGCAGGATGTCGGTCACCCGCTGGAACACGAGATCGACCCAGCCGGAGAGATAACCCGAGGCGAGGCCCACGATGACGCCGAGCGTGGCGCCGAGCGTCGTCGAGCCAATGCCGACCGCAAGCGAGATTCGCGCGCCATGGATGATGCGGCTCCAGACATCGCGACCGAAGGAATCGGTGCCGAACCAGTGCAGCGCGGAGGGCGCGGCGAGCCGGTGCGTGGAATCGACGGTGAGCGGGTCGTAGCGGCTGATGACATTGGCGAAGATTGCGGTCAGCACGAACAGCAGCATGATGATCAGGCCGATCGTGCCGAGCACATGCCGCTGCGCGAGGAAGGCCAGCCGCCCCCAGCCGCCGGTGGCGTTGGCTCCGGCGCGTCGCAATTCGCTGTCGAAATTGATCGACGCCATCAGGTCAGTCTCCGAACCGGATACGCGGGTCGACCGCCGCATAGATCATGTCGACGATGAAGTTCACGACCACCACGACGACGGCGATGAACATCACGAGGTTCTGCACGATCGGATAGTCGCGCCAGCGCAGCGCCTCGACCAGGAAGCGAGCGATGCCGGGGATGTTGAACACGGTCTCGGTTACGATCAGCCCGCCGATCAGGAACGCGGCCTCGATGCCGATCACGGTGATGACCGGCAGCACGGCGTTCTTCAGCGCGTGGTGATAGTTGACGGAAGCCTCGGAGGCGCCCTTGGCGCGCGCGGTGCGGATATAGTCCTGGCGCAGGATCTCCAGCATCGAGGAGCGGGTGATGCGCATGGTCAGCGCCGCGCTGCGGAAGCCGACCGCCATCGCCGGCACCGCATAGATGCTGAACGCCTCGAGCCAGGTCTTCGGGTTCGGATTGAAGATCGGCATGGTGCCGAACAGCGAGACCGAGGCCATCAGGATCAACAGCCCGAGCCAGAACGACGGCAGCGACAGGCCGCTGAGGCTGACGACGCGCAGCGCGTAGTCGAGCTTGGAGCCCTGGTGCACCGCGCTGATCACCCCGAGCGGAATGCCGATCGAGGCGGAGAACAGCAGCGCCAGGCCCGCGAGCCGCGCGGTGATCGGAATCCGCGGCAGGATCTCCTCCAGCGCCGGCTTCTCCGAGACATAGGAATAGCCGAGATCGCCGTGCAGCAGGCCGCCGATCCAGTGCAGATACTGGATCACGATCGGCTGGCTGAGCCCGAGCTCGCGCTCCAGATTGGCCTTGTCGGCGGGATCGACGAAGCCGGCAGCATCGAACAGGATATCGACGATGTTGCCGGGAACGACGCGCAGCAGCACGAAGATGATGACCGAGATCCCGAACAGGGTCACCAGCATCAGGAACAGCCGCCGCACGATATAGGCAAACACCCTGGCTCTCTCCCTGATCTCGCTTGTGGCTTATTTGTCCAGCCAGACGTCTTCGTAACGGTAGCCGTTATAGGAGCTGTTGGACATGATCGTGACATTCCTCACGTAGGGCTTCCAGCAGGTGCCGGTGCGAGCATGGAAGATGATCGGCCGCGCGACGTCTTCCTGCAGCTTCCTGTCGATCTCCCAGACCAGCTTCTTGCGCTTGTCGACGTTTGTCTCTTCCGACTGCTGGTCGAACAGCTTCTCGATGTCCTTGTTGCAATAGTTGGTGTAATTCCGCTCCGAGCCGCAGGCATAGTTCTCGTAGAACGACTGGTCGGGCTCGTCGACGGCGTTGCCGGTGAGGTTGAGGCCGAGCGAATAGTCCTTGCGCGCGATCTTCGGGAACCATTGCGCGGTGTCGACCACGTCGAGCTCGGCGTCGATATAGATGCTCTTGATCTGGTCGATCAGGATGATCGCGGGGTCGCGATAGACCGCGATGTTGCGGGTCGACACCTTGATCTGCAGATGCTTGTCCGGACCATAGCCCGCCTTCTGCATCAGTTTGCGGGCTTCCTCGCGGTTCTTCTCGACGTCGGGCCCATACCCTGGAATCGATTCGAGCATCTCCTTCGGCATCGCCCACAGGCCGGCGGGCGCCGGCTCCATGGTGCCGCCGATGTCGCCCTGGCCCTCGAACATGATCTGGATGAACGCCTTGCGATCGAGCGCCAGCGCTAAAGCACGGCGGATGTCGAGATTGTCGAACGGCGGGGCGGTTGAATTGATGATGATGTTGGTGGAGACGTTGTTCGGTTCCACCACGCAGACCGCTTTTGGGTCCTGCGACTTGACGTCCTTGAGCAGGGGGATCGAGACCTCGGTCGGGAACGTCATGTCGAACTTGCCGGAGACGAAGCCGAGGATCGCGGTCGAGCGGTTCGGGATGATGGTGAATTCGATACCGTCGAGATGGGGCAGGCCCTTCTTGAAGTAATCCGGGTTCTTGGTGAGCTTGATCGATTCGTTGGCCTTGAACTCGACGAATTTGAACGGCCCGGTGCCGACGGGCTTGGTGCGCATCTCCGCCGGCGAGACGTGGCAGGGATACACCGGCGAATAGCCCGAGGCGAGCAGCGACAGCAGCGCCGGCTGCGGCCGCTTCAGCTTGAACGACGCTTCATCATCGCCGTTGGTCGTGACCTCGTCGACCTGATCGTACCAGGATTTGCGCGGGTTCTGCCGGAACTTCTGCGGCGATTTGCCCATCAGCATGTCGAAGGTGCATTTCACGTCGGCCGACGTGAACGGCTTGCCGTCATGCCACTTCACGTCCTTGCGCAGCTTGAAGGTCAGCGTCTTGTTGTCGCCGCTCCAGGCCCAGCTTTCGGCAAGCTCCGGCCGGATCGTGCTGGTGCTGTTCTGCGCGACATGCTGATCGAAGATCACGAGATTGTTGAAGATCGGCATGAACGGAATGTTCACCGAATAGGTCGCGCCCTCGTGGATCGAGGCACTGCCGGGACTATCGCGGTGATAGATCCTGAAGATGCCGCCGGATTTCGGCTCGGTTGCGCGTGAAACGTCGCCGACGGTCAGCACAGATAACACCGCGACGGCCAGCGCTTGCACGCTCCGCATGGTCCCCTCCACGAATTTCGGTCTCAATGGCCGATTGGCATCGACGATACCACGGTGAGGCTGTCGGGCAACCGGCGAGGGTCACGAAGGGATTGGCAATTCGGATGACAACTGACCATAAAATTCCCGGGGACCGGGAATATTGGGTCTGATGATGTGGAACTCCGGCCGTTCTGCTATGTGGTGACGAGTCTCTGTTGGAATTTGATTGCTAACGCTGAAGCGTGTGGCGTGAAGCTGACTGCAATCAGCGACAGTTTGTCGCCGATTGCTAGTGTCGCGGTTGGCTCGTTCCCGTCATCCCGAGGTGCGAGCGGAGCGAGCCTCGAAGGATGCACGGCCACCAGCCGGGCCGTCGATCCTTCGAGACGCGCTTCGCGCTCCTCAAGATGGCGGTGTCGCATCACCACTCGCTTCACTCCGTCGCCTGCGGCGAGGGGAGTTGCATGTTGGCGACACCATCGGCGTCGGTCGCCGAGATGGTGGTGCGGATCATCAGGCGGCCCTCATGCGCCGGCCAGGGGCGGCCGCGGTGCATGGTGGCGCGGTTGTCCCACATCACGACGTCGCCCTGTTTCCATTGATGCAGATAGCTGACGCCGGGCGCGGTCGCCGCTTCGGTCAATTGCTCGATCAGCGCCTTGCCGGCATCGGCATCCATGCCCTCGACGCCGTAAGCATGGGAGGCGAGATACAGCGCGCCGCGGCCGTTGACCGGATTGCGCCAGACCATGCGCCAGCACACCGGCGGCAGCGCGTCGACCTCCTCCGTCGTCGCGAGCCCGGCGGCCACCTTGCTGCGCGAATGCGCGTAGGAATGCCAGGCGAACGAGTTCTCCAGCCGCCTCGCCACGTCCTTGTCGAGCCGCTCGAAGGCGAGCCGCATCGAGACGAATTCGGTCTCGCCGCCATGTTCTGGGATGATCCGCGCGGACAGGATCGAGGTCAGCGCCGGCACGCGCTTGAAGGAGGAATCGGTGTGCCAGAGCTGGTTGGCCTTGGCGCGCAGCTGCTGTCGGTGATCCGACGGCACCACCTTTCCGTCGGGCCCGAAGGTCGAGAGGATCACGAAATGCGAGCCGGTGCCCATCGAGCCGACTTTGGTCGTCTCGGGCGGACCGAAGCGGCGCGAGAAGGCGAGCTGGACGTCGTCGCTGACCTCCTGGTCGCGAAACACCAGCACCGAATGTTCCTCGAACGCTGCGCGCACCGCCGCGTAGGCCGCATCGCTGGCGGCAACGTCTGACAGCGTCACGCCGCGCAGCTCGGCGCCAAACCCCTCGCGCAGTGGGATCACGTCCATCGGCAGCTCCTCCCTGATTTTTCTTGTTGAAGCGAGGTTAGGGCAAAACCCCGCCACCGGCAACGCGGCCCGCTGCATCTCAACCCATTGCGATCAGATTGTGCCGTGTGCGTCGTTCGGCGACCTCAATGCGCTGCGTGACGAAGGCGAACAGCGCCCAGCTCGAATGAAAGGCGACGCCGGCAAGGACCACGATGGCTCCCGGAAGCGGCCCGATCGAGGCGCGGTCCCAGATGTCGGTCACCGCCACCAACGGCAGCGGATGGATCGCCAGCTTGCCGTAATAGGCGATGGCCTGGATCGCGAAAATCCAGCCGTAGGTACGGCGCAGCCGCCGGCCGACCGCGCGGGCAAAGCTGATGTGGTAGCTGGGGCGGCGATAGTCGTTGGCCAGCAGCTCGGTCCAGGCCGCATTCGGCGATGGGTCTTCGCCGCGGATCATCGGCGCGTAGAAATCGGTTTCGAGCAGCCGGGCACGGGCACGCCAGACATTGAAGTAGCGGTAGCGTCGCGCCTCGAACAGCAGGAAGACCGTCACCAGCAGGCCGACCAGCACCATCGGCAGAGGCGATGCCTCCGCATTGCTGTAGGTCGCGGACAGCGCGATCCCGGTGGTGACAACAGCCCAGTTGGTCGAGCTGTCGAGGCGGGTGCGCCAGACTGTGCTGCGGTAGACCTCGCCGCGATAGAGGTGGGCGAGCGCGCCAATCTCGGCGGCAGTGAATTCGAGCCTGCCGGCCTGCACCGGCTCCGGCTCGCGCGGCTGGGGCGACGGCATGGCGGCCTCCGGCGAAGCTGGCTTGCAATCCCGGAGCATAGCGCGAAATCAGCGCGAGGGGCGAGTCCGTCGCGCGGCGGCGCGTGCCCGATCGGATCAGCGTCGTCAGCCGCATCGCTCGGCTCACACGATCCGCGAGGTCTTGTTGCCCCAGTAGCGGTCGCGCAGCAGGCGCTTGTAGAGCTTTCCGGTCGGCAGCCGCGGCAGCTCGGCTTCGAAATCCACCGAGCGTGGCACCTTCTGGCGCGACAAGGACTGGCTGCAGAACGCGATCAGCTCCTCGGCGAGCTCCGGCCCCGGCGCGATGCCCTCGGCCGGTTGCACCACCGCCTTCACCTCCTCGCCGAGATCGACATTGGGCACGCCGAACACCGCGGCGTCGGCGACCTTGGGATGGGTGATCAGCAGGTTCTCGCATTCCTGCGGATAGATGTTCACGCCGCCGGAGATGATCATGAAGGTGGCGCGATCGGTGAGGTAGAGGAAGTTGTCGTCGTCGACATAGCCGACGTCGCCGACCGTGCTCATGCTGCCGTCGGCCGAGCGCGCCTCGCTGGTCTTGGCCGGATCGTTGAAATACTCGAACGGCGTCGCGGTCTTGAACCACACCGTGCCCGGCGTGCCCTTCGGACAGGGCTGCATGTTCTCGTCGAGGATATGCAGGTCGCCGAGCAGGACCCTGCCGACGGTGCCGCGATGTGCGAGCCATTCCTCGCTGTTGCAGGCGGTGAAGCCGAGGCCTTCGGTCGCGCCGTAATATTCGTGGATGATCGGCCCCCACCACTTGATCATGTCGTCCTTGACCAGCGCCGGGCAGGGCGCAGCGGCATGGATCGCGATCTCGAGCGTCGACAGGTCGTAGCGGGTGCGCACCTGCTCGGGCAGCTTCAGCAGGCGCGAGAACATGGTCGGCACCAGCTGGCTGTGGGTGATGCCCCACTTCTCGACCAGCGCGAGATAGCGTTCGGGATCGAAGCTCTCCATGATGACGACGGTGCCGCCCATCCGGATGGTCAGATTGACCGCGGCCTGCGGCGCCGAGTGATAGAGCGGCGCTGGTGACAGATAGACCATGCCCTCGCGGTAGTGCCAGAGCTTGGTCAGGAAATCGAACAGCGGCAGGTTTTGCGACGGCGGCTGCTCCGGCAGCGGCCGCACGATGCCCTTGGGCCGGCCGGTGGTGCCTGAGGAATAGAGCATCGCGGTGCCGGCATATTCGTCCGCGATCGGCGTTGCCGGCAGTCCTGCGGTGGCTTCTCGCAGTCCGACGATGCGATCGCTCTCGCTGTCGCCGTCGACCACGATGCAGAGCTCGACCTGCGGGCACTCCTTGAGTGCCTCGCGTGCGATGTCGAGCTTGAGCTTCGAGGTGATCAGGATTCGCGACTGGCTGTTGGTCAGGATGTAGGCGAGCTCGCCCGCGGTGAGGTAGGAATTGACGCAGGTGTAATAGAGGCCCGCGCGCTCGCCGGCGCCGCAGGCCTCGAGGTAGCGGTTGTTGTTTTCCATGAAGATCGAATAATGGTCGAGCCGCTTCATGCCGCGGTTGCGGAACAGATGGGCGAGGCGGTTGTTGCGCGCCTCCAACTCGCGATAGGTGACGATCTCGCCGGTCCCGGCCATGATGAAGGCGGGTTGCAGCGGACGCAGGTAAGCATGCTTGCCGGTATACATTGAGCTTTATTTCCCCCTCACTCGCAACTTGATCATGCCCTAGGCAGCCATCAGCAAAATCTCGCGAACCTGCGATGGACCGTCGATCTTGCGCGGGTTGCGTGGCACCCAGGGCGTGCGCATCGCACCCGCCGCGATGCGGTCGAAATGTTCAGGGCCGACACGGACCTCGGCCAGGCTGCGCGGCATGCCGAGATCGCGGATGAAGTGGTCGAGCACGTCGCCTGCGTCCTCGCCCGGACGCCCCATCGCGGCGGCGACCAGCGCCTGCCGGCCGGCATTGTCGCGCTTGTTCCAGCGCATCACCGCCGGCAGCATCACGCAGGAGGTGTAGCCATGCGGCACGTCGAACTCGGCGCCGAGCACATAGCCGATGCCATGGCTCGCGCCCATCGGAACGCCGGAGGCGAGCGGGCCGGTCGAGAGCCAGGTGCCGATCTGGCAATCCATCCGCGCCGAGATGTCCTTCGGGTTGGCCTTCACCCGCGGCAGGCCGGCCGCCAGCATCTCAAGTCCCTTCAGCGCCTGCGCATCGCCGTAAGGATGCGCCTCGCGCGAGCAGATGCCCTCGACGCAATGGTCGACCGCGCGGATGCCGGTCGACAGAAACAGCCAGTCCGGCGTGTGCACCGACAGGTCCGGATCGAGGATCGTGGCGCGCGGCATCACCAGCGGATGGCGCAGCATCTCCTTCTGCCGCTTGACCTCGTTGGTGACGCCCGCGATCGACGAGAACTCGCCGCCGGCGATCGTGGTCGGCACGCTGATCTGGCGCACGGCCGGCGAATTCATCTCGGGCGAGACGCCACCACGGGTGCGAATCGCATCGATGCCGTCGGATGTGGTGACATTGTTGGCGAGGCAGAGCTGCACCGCCTTGGCGCCATCGGTGATCGAGCCGCCGCCGATGGTGACGATCAGATCGGCCTGCGCATCGCGCGCCTGTTCCGTCGCCGTGATGACCGCGGCGCGCGGCGTATGCGCCGGCATCTTGTCGAAGGTCCCGACGCAGCGGGACCCGAGCGCCGCGCGGACTTTCTCGATCTCGTCGGTGTCGCGGTTCAGCGTGCCCGACACCATCAGGAACGCGCGCTGCGCGCCCAGCCGGTCCAGTTGCTCGACGACGGCCTCACGGGCGGGCCGCCCGAACACGACCTCGTCCATGGCGCCGAATACGACACGGCCTCGATGCACGCGCCTCTCCCTCAAAATGGTCCGCCTTGCCGGCGGTCGTTTGGGTGGAGGTTAGCGGAGGAAATCGGGGTCGTCATCAGGGACCTCGGTGGCACGGTCGGAGGCTCCGCATCCACCGCCGTCGTCCTGGCGAAAGCCAGGACCCATAGCCACCGCATTCGGTGATGAACGGGATTGTGGCTCCAGCGTCGCGCAAGGGCCGCCCCTCTATCCTCCCGTCATTCCGGGGCTCGCGAAGCGAGGGCCCGGAATCCATCGGGCCGCATCACTTTTGGTGAAATGGATTCCGGGTGCGACGCGCTTTGCGTCGCCCCGGAATGACGAGGGAGAGAGCAACTCCGGAATGACCGCGAGAGAGCACGGCAGAAGCCTTGACGGTATCGTCGCGACGTGTGTTACACGTCGACAGCAACAAGGACGTGCGCATGACCACCGTCGATCTCGCGAAATTGCATATTGATGACTTCACGCCGTACCAGGATGCCGGGTTCGAGTTGCGGGCGGCGGATCGCGTGGTGGTGCTGAAGCTCGCCAAGGTCGAGCCCGCGGGCAACAGCGGCCGGCCGGGCGGCGCGTTCTCGCTGCTGTTCGCGGGGCCGAAGGGGGCCTGGCTGCCGCAGGCGATCTATCCGGTGCGGCATCCGGCGCTCGGCGTGATCGACATCTTCCTGGTGCCGATTGGCCCGCTCGAAGACGGCAACGGCTATCAGGCGGTCTTCACCTGACCGCCGGGAGCTTCCGGTGCGCGCCAGCGCATCAGGTCGTAGACGCCCTTGTCTTCCTCGGTCACGAAGCCGAGCCGGCGATAGAGTCGCATCGCGGGATTGTACTTCTCGACATGGATCGACATCGCCTTGCCGGCCGCGGCGGCCTCGTCGAGCAGGTCGCGCATCAGCGCGCCGCCGAGGCCGGATCCGCGATATTCCGGCAGCAAGGCGATATCGATGACGCAATGCTCGCTCGGCCAGCGGTCGAGATAGAGACGGCCGACATCCTCGCCGCCGCGCATCGTCACCAGCCAGTCGGCGGTCGGATAATGCTGCTGGTAATGCGCGTGCTGCGCCTGGAATTGCATGGCGAGGAAGGCGGCCTTCTGCTCCGCGCTCCACGGGGTGACCGCCAGTTCCTCGGTGCGGGTCGAGGCGTAGAGCCGCGCGAGGAACGGCAGGTCGGCTTCGGTGATATGACGGAAGGTCAAGCCGGCATCCGCCGCGCGTGTCCACCCGAACGCCGCGGAAACCCTATCTGTGCTCAAGCCATCCGCCATGTCCAGCTCAGCTGCGCGGCGGGAAAATGCCCTGCAACGCGATGCAGAAGTTCAAGGTGAGATAGGGCATCAAATTGTTGTGGGGCATGCTGCCGCCGTTCGGAAGTATCGAGCTGGCCGGCGCGAACTGCGCAATGTTGCTCAGCGTTGCCGTGTAGGCTTGGCCCGGGTTCGCGCGCGCCAGCGATCGCGCCGGGCTGGGCGTGGCGAGATCCGACGGATTGATATTGCCTTGAATCGGATGGTTGTGCTGAGGCATTTCGCTTTGCAGCAATGTCACGGAGGGGGTGCCGCCGTTCTCGCCCAGGATGTAGGAGGAGCCGGTGATGCTCTGCCCCTGCTGCATCGGCGAATTGCCCTGCATGTTGGGCAGCGCGAAGTTGCTCCTGCCGTCGCCGCCGTAAGTGGTGCCGAGCAAGGAGAACAGCGCGGTGTTCTGCGAGATCGGCATCAGCTGGCCGTTGCAGAAGGCCCATCCCTTGGGCGCAAAATTGAACGGGAATATGCGGATCTCGGCCAAGAATGGATCAGACATGGTCCCGTCCTAGGTTTGGCTCGGATAAACGCCGAACAGTGAAATAATGAAGTTGATGCAAAGGTAGGGCTGCATGTTGTTATGCGGCTGGTTGCCGCCGACGAACGTGCACGCCTGGTTCGCCATCGCAGAGGCGGCCGGGGCCTCGCGATAGATCTGGGTCGCGCCCACACTGCCCACGACATTGCCGGTCACCGTGTTGCCGGTCGCATTGTTCAGCGATGCGGCCATCGGGTGGTTGTGGACGGGCAGTTGCTGGGTGATCAGCGTCACCTGTTCGACGCCCCCGGTCTGCCCCATGACGAAGCCAGCGCCCTGGTGCATCGGAAGGCGGCCCTGCAGGTTCGGCAGCGCGAATGTCGACTGGCCGTCTCCGCCATAGGTGGTCCCGATCAAATTGTACAAGGTGTCGTACTGATCGATCGGCACGACCTGTCCCTGGCAAAGCATCCAACCGGCCGGCGCGAAATTGCCGCCGAACATCCGAATTTCGCCGACGTAGGGCTGGCTCATGATGGGCGTCCTTCAGGTCTGGGAGGGAAAGATGCCCTGCAATGCGATGCAGAAGCTGAGCGTGAGGTAGGGCTGCATGTTCTCGTGAGGTTGCGAGCCACCGGCATTGCCGACGGTGCTCCCGACCAGCGTCGTCAGATTGCTGGGCGTGGTGTAGAGATTGGCCGACTGCGCCATCAGATTGTTGGTGAGCACCGCATTGTCGGCGGGGTTGGTCGTGCCCTGGAAGATGTGGGGGTGCTGCGGCATCTCGGAGGTCGTCAGCGTGTGCGTCGTCTCGCCGCCGGTCTGGCCCAGCGTGAAGCCGGAGCCCATATGGATCGGCACCTTGCCTTGCAGATTGGGCAGCCCGAAGGTGGTCTGGCCATTGCCGCCATAGGTCGTGCCGAGCAGCGAGAACAAGGCCTGGTTCTGGTTGATTGGCATCAGCTGACCGTTGCAGAACGCCCAGCCTTTCGGCGGGAAGCTGAACGACATCATCTTGATTTCCGAGAGAAACGGCTGGGACATCGATCCTCCGTCAGACGATCTGTCTCGTCAGTGATGCAATGAATAAAATGCAAGGCAAATGCGGTCGTGCGACAGCGAAATGCACGATAGCGTGTTTTGCGCCAAGTGCAACCTCAACGATCATATGAGTTCTGTGATTTTTTGTTTAGATGCGTGACACATGGATGTCGTCGCGATGACGTGGAGCTTTCGCAACCCGCATCGATGCGTATGCGATCCGATCAAGATCGAAACGCCTGCCGGATGGTCCGGCAGGCATTGTTCGAGTCGCCGCGGCGTTCGATCAAACCACCAGATCGTGATGGGTCTGGAGGTGATCGGTCGGCGTTCCGCCCATGGCGGCGAACGTCGCCTCGTGGCCGACCCACCAAGGGGGCGCGGCATTGGAAAGCCCGCTGAACAGATCGGACAAGGTCTGTGTGTTCGCGATCGGGTCCACATGGTTTGTGGTGGTCTGCGACGACGTCTTGGTCAATGACGAGAAGTCGAAGCTATCCCCATTGCTCACGTTGACCGTCGTCGTCTGCTGACCCGAGGTCGTCGTGTCTTGTGCCGGCATGGCCTTCTGCAACGCCAGGTTGGATTGAGCGACATCCGTAGCCGTGGGCAGTCGGCGCTCGCCGTCGGAGAGGCCGATATACATCAGGCTGCTGGCATCGGACGGCGAGATGGAATCGGGCAGGCCGAGCACGTGACCGAGCTCGTGCACCACGGTGGTCAGCAGATCGAGATGACCGGCCGCGGCGCTCGACGGATCGGTCAGGAGATCGGTGCCGGCAGCGTTGACGGCGTGGGTGAACTCGAAATTGTCAGCAGGCGTCGGGTCGATGAACCAGCCGCGGCCGGCGGCATCGGTATCGATCGTGATATGCCCGGCGCCTTCCTGTCCGACGATCTGGCCGGAGAGGTCGGCGATGCTGAAGGTCGCGGCATGCAGCAGGGCGAGCTGCGTCGCGTTGGCGCCTGCGCTCGCCCATTGCGCGATCGCCGCCGACACCACCGAGGTGAGCTCATCCTGCGTCAGGTGCATCTCGCCCGTGGTGGGATTGGATGCCTCGACGCCACCCGCCTCGGCAAGCAGCGGTGCGACCACCGCGGGAAGCGCCGGCAGCGTCGAGACCAGCGTCGTCAAGCCGTTGCCGCCCGTGGTGTCGACGGTGATGCCGCCCGTGGTGCTGCTGTTGTCGGCGGTGATCACGCCAGCAGGATTGTTCGCCGTCGAACCGTTCGTCGAAAGGTTCAGATGGGTGCTGCTGCCGAAGTTGCTCAGCTCGACGTCGGTGGCGTAGAGCGAGCTGTGGTTCAGCGTGTTCTTGCTGCCGGTGCCGCCGGGGCCCATGCCGATGACGATATTCGTCGTGCTGGTGTCGGCGGGCGGGCCCGCGGTGGCGCCATTGTCGACGAGCATGGCCGCAAACGGATTGGTCGAGGTCGGGGACGACACCGAGTTGCCGTAGACCGTGGCGTTCAGGGTCGAACTGCCGTCGTTGTTCTGTAGATGGATGCCATTGTCGCCGACGCCGGTGATGGTGTTGTTTTGGATCAGCGTGGTCAGGCTGCCATTGCCGGCGGTGCGGACGAAGATGCCGTCGGAATTCGAGTTCACCTGAGCGGGGCCGATCTGATTGCTGGCGATCGTGCCGGACATGGTGCCGTTGTCCTGGCCCTTGGAAACGAAGATGCCCGCGGTGTCGAAGGCGTTGGCGCCGCCGTCGGTCAGGATGTTGTGCGAGATGTCGAACGTGGTGGTCGCGGCGGAGACGTTGCCGCCGGATCCGCTGGCAATATGGACCGCCGTTCCGCCGCCCGGAACGATGGTTTCGCCGTTGTGGAACGTGTTGCTCCGGACCACGGCGTCCATCGACGAATTGTTGTTGGCAACCATCGCGATGAAGTCGGCTCGCGTGCCGGCAAATGTGCTGTTGGTCAGCGTATAGTTGGCCGTCGCGGAGTTGAAGACCTGCGCGCGGACGTTGTCGTTGCCGGCGGAGCCGACCAAGCCGAACGTGTCGCTATCCATCGTCAGGCGGTTCAGCGTGCCGCTGGTGTTGTAGAGGTCGACATTCTCGTCGAAGCCGCCGGAAATGCTCGACCCAGTGATCGACGAGGTACCGAGCAGATTGTCGAACCGGATGCTGCTCTCTTCCTGGTTCCCCGCATTATTGGTGCCGTTGACGCCGCTGATGCTGCCGCTGGCGAAGGTGAATCCGGTGACGTTGTTGCCGTAGATCGCGAAGTTGCTGAAATCGTGCAGCGACATGTCGGTGAACGACACGTTGGCGGTGTTGTGCAGGAAAATACCCGTTCCGCCGGTGCCCGACGTGGTTTGCCCGCCGGCATCGGTGCCGGTGAGAATATCCGCGCCGGTCTTGTTGTTGATGGTGCCGCCGGAACCCGCGCTCCCGGTGCCGGTGATATGCAGCCCGCCGGCCGTTCCTGTCGTGTCGAGGATAATGCCGGCACTGCCCGACGAGCCTGTCGCGGAAATGCTCTTGAAGGTGAGATTGCCGGCGCCGATGTTGGTGTGCTCGACATCGAGCGCGGTGCCGGTCGTGGACGCGATGGTGTTGTTGCTGCCGGTGACGGTGATCGTGCCGCCATGGGTGAAGCTCAAGCCGGCGCCGCTGGATGTCTTGACCGTGATGTCGGACATCGTGACGGTGCCGACATTGTTGCCGTCGTCGCTGATGCCGATACCGGTCGAGGCCGAGGTATCGATGTTGACGCCGGTGATGGTGTGGCCCGTGGTGCCGAGCAGGTCGATGCCGTTGTGAGCGCCGGTGACCTGGATGACCGGATCGGTGCCGGAACCGACATTGGCGGTGACCGTTGCGCCGGTCACCGGATTGGTGAACTGCAGCGGATGGCTGCCGCCGATCAAATTGACGCCGTTGGCGAGACTGATGCCGTTGGCTTCGCTGTAGGTGCCGGTGCCGTGTTCGAGCACGACGTAGTCGCCTGCGCCTGCCGGATTCGCCGCGTTGAAGGCCGCGATCGAGGTGTACGGGTCGGCCTGGGTGCCGAGGTTGTGGCTCGTGGTGGCCGAGTTGTCGATGTAGAACACATGCGGGACGACGCCGACGTGGAAACTCTGCGGTCCCGACGTGAGCGGGCCGCCGGTGCCGGTGTGGTCGTTGTCGTTGATATTCAGCGTAACGGTGTCCGAGCCGGTGAAACCGCTGTCGCTGTTGTAGTTCAGCGTTGCCAGCGCGGTGTTGAGCTGCGCGATCGTGCCGGTGAGCGTAACGCTGTGGCTGCCGTTGTTGGTGGAACTGGCAAGGCCGGTGGTGTCGAAGATCAACGCGCCGTGGTTGGACGTGATCGTTGCGGTTTCATTGCGGCCTGCGGAATCGATGTCGCCGACCGAGAGCCCCGATATCGCGAGGTTGGTGTGCGAGAACGCGGTGCCGACCGACGAATCCGACGGCACGGTCGCGGTTGGCGGATCGTCGATCGCGGTGACGGTCTGGGTTGCGTTCGCCGAACCGGTATCGTGACCGCCATTGGCGGTGCCGCCATCGTCTTGTGCGGTCACGGTATACGAGCGCACCGTGGTATCGGGGGGCTCGCCGGTGTTGTTGAACTGCACGGCATCGAGCACGGCATTGTAGTGCGCGATCGTGTCGGTGCCGGTCAGCGTGACGGTTTCGGTGGTGGCCGTGCTGGTGATGGCGAAGTGGATGTTGCCGATGTCGCCGCTCGAGCCGGCGTGGCCCGCGATCGAGAGCGCGTCAGAAGGCTTGAGGTCGTTCAGCACGAAGGTCGCGCTGATCAAATTGGTGCTGTCGACGTCTGTAACCGTGAGGTTGGGAGCGATCGTGACCGGGATGGAACTCGTGGTCGGCGTGCCGACCGGCGGCTCGCTGAAGTTGGTGATCGCGCCGATCGTCACCACCGGCGGGTTGTTGACCGGCGTGACATTGATGGTGTCGGTCACTGGCGTGCTGTCGACGATGCCGTCGCTGGCGATGACGGTGACCGTGCGGGCCAGGGCCGACGGGTTGTTGCTGGTGTTGAAATAGGTCACCGCATCCAGCGCCGCCTGATAGTGCGCGACCGTGTCGTTGCCGGTCAGCGTCAGCGTGCCGTGCACGGCATCGAACGCCCCGGTGATGGCACCAATGGGGCTGAAGGCGAGCACGTCCTGGCCGGCGAAATAGTTGCCGGTGATCTGGACGGTCGCAAACGTCAGATTGGCCGAGTCGGAATCGGTGACGGTCAATGCCGGGTCGATTGCCGTCGCGGGCTGGGCCTCGAGGTAGTTCAGGGTGTGGCCCGCGGTGACGACCGGCGGGGCGTCCGGAGGCGCCACCGTTTCCGAATTCGAAGTGCCGGTGATGGCGGCACTCACCGTGTCGGTCGCCGTGATGGTCTGGCTGCCGGCGGTTCCGAAGGTCTCGCTGAAGGTGCCGGTGCCGTTGGTCAGCGTCATGTTGGACGGCAGCACGGCGTGGCCATCGGTCGAGGTGAAGTGCACCGTGCCGGAATAGCCGGTGGCGATGTTGTTGTGGGCGTCGAGTGCGGTGACTGTGACGGTGCCTGGAACGTCCGCCCTGCCGTTGGCCGGGATGGTCACCACGAAATGCGTGGCGGCGCCCGGCGCGACGGTTTCGGTATTCGAGGTGCCGGTGATCGCGCCGTGCGCCGTGTCGGTCGCGGTGATGGCCTGGCTGCCTGCGGTATCGAAGGTCTCGCTGAAGGTGGCGATGCCGTTGGTCAACGTCATGTCGGCCGGCAGCACGGCGGCGGCATCGGTCGACGTGAAGTGGACGGTGCCCGAATAACCCGTGACGACATTGTTGAAGGCATCGAGTGCGGTCACCGTGCCCGAACCGGCCGAACCGGCCGTTCCGTTGGCCGGGATGGCCACCGCAAAATGGGTGACGGCGCCGGCCGTGATCGTCTCGGCGTTCGACGTGCCGGTGATCGTGCTGTGGACCGTGTCGGTCGCGGTGATGGTCTGGCTGCCGGCGGTATCGAGGGTTTCGCTGAAGGTGCCGACCCCGTTGGTCAGCGTCACGTCGGCCGGCAGCACCGCCTGACCGTCGGTCGAGGTGAAGTGCACGGTGCCCGAATAGCCGGTGACGATGTTGTTGCCGGCATCGAGCGCCGTGACGGTGACCGAACCCGCCGTGCCCGCGGTTCCGTTGGCCGGGATGCTCACCGTGAAATGGGTCGCAGGCCCCGGCGCCACTGTTTCCGGGTTCGAGGTGCCGGTAATGCCTGCGCTGACCGTGTCGGTCGCGGTGATGGTCTGGTTGCCGACGGTCTCGAAGGTCTCGCTGAAGCTGCCGACGCCATTGGTCAGCGTCATGTTGGCCGGCAGCACGGCGTGGCCATCGGTCGAGGTGAAGTGCACCGTGCCGGAATAGCCGCTAGCGATGTTGCCGAAGGCGTCGAGCGCGGTGACGGTGACCGTGCCGGGCGTCCCCGCCGCACCGTTGGCGGCAATGCTCACGACAAGGTGCGTGGCGGCGCCCCCCTTCACGGTCTCGGTATTCGAGGTGCCGGTGATCGCACCGTGCGCCGTGTCGGTCGCGGTGATGGTCTGGCTGCCTGCGCTATCGAAGGTCTCGCTGAAGGTGGCGATGCCGTTGGTCAACGTCATGTCGGCCGGCAGCACGGCGGCGGCATCGGTCGACGTGAAGTGGACGGTGCCCGAATAACCCGTGACGACATTGTTGAAGGCATCGAGTGCGGTCACCGTGCCCGAACCGGCCGAACCGGCCGTTCCGTTGGCCGGGATGGCCACCGCAAAATGGGTGACGGCGCCGGCCGTGATCGTCTCGGCGTTCGACGTGCCGGTGATCGTGCTGTGGACCGTGTCGGTCGCGGTGATGGTCTGGCTGCCGGCGGTATCGAGGGTTTCGCTGAAGGTGCCGACCCCGTTGGTCAGCGTCACGTCGGCCGGCAGCACCGCCTGACCGTCGGTCGAGGTGAAGTGCACGGTGCCCGAATAGCCGGTGACGATGTTGTTGCCGGCATCGAGCGCCGTGACGGTGACCGAACCCGCCGTGCCCGCGGTTCCGTTGGCCGGGATGCTCACCGTGAAATGGGTCGCAGGCCCCGGCGCCACTGTTTCCGGGTTCGAGGTGCCGGTAATGCCCGCGCTGACCGTGTCGGTCGCGGTGATGGTCTGGTTGCCGACGGTCTCGAAGGTCTCGCTGAAGCTGCCGACGCCATTGGTCAGCGTCATGTTGGCCGGCAGCACGGCGTGGCCGTCGGTCGAGGTGAAGTGCACCGTGCCGGAATAGCCGGTAGCGATGTTGCCGAAGGCGTCGAGCGCGGTGACGGTGACCGTGCCGGGCGTCCCCGCCGCACCGTTGGCGGCAATGCTCACGACAAGGTGCGTGGCGGCGCCCCCCTTCACGGTCTCGGTATTCGAGGTGCCGGTGATCGCACCGTGCGCCGTGTCGGTCGCGGTGATGGTCTGGCTGCCGGCGGTATCGAGCGTCTCGCTGAAGGTGCCGACCCCGTTGGTCAGCGTCGTGTCAGCCGGCAACACGGCAATGCCGTCGGTCGAGGTGAAGTGGACGGTTCCTGTATAACCGGTGGCGACATTACCGAAGGCATCAAGCGCCGTGACGATGATCGAGCCCGGCGTCCCTGCTGTGCCATTGGCGGGGAGACTGACAGAAAAATGCGTGGCGACGCCCGGCGTCACGATTTCGGCATTCGACGTCCCGGTGACGGTGTGATCGACCGTGTCGGTCGCCGTGATCGTTTGGCTGCCGGCGGTATCCAGCGTCTCGCTGAAGCTGCCGACCCCGTTGGTCAAGGTGACGTCGGCCGGCAGCACGGCGTGGCCGTCGCTTGACGTGAAATGAACCGTGCCGGTGTAGTTGGTGACGACGTGGTTCAGGGAATCGAGCGCGGTAACGGTGACCGAGCCCGGCGTCCCCGCTGTGCCGTTGGCCGGGATGCTCACGACAAAGTGCGTGGCGGCGCCCAGCGTCACCGCGATCGTGAAGGTCTGTGAGCTGGACAGGGTGCCGTCGCTTGCCGTCGCCGTGACGGTGTAGGCGTGACCGGGAGCGGTCGTGTAGTCGATCTTGCTGGGATCGGCGACGGTGATCACGCCGGTGTTGGGGTCGATCTTGAAGCCGCCGCCCGAACTATCGCCGGTCAGGCTGTAGGTCACCGCATTCATGTCGGCCGCGACTACCGTGATGCCGACCGGTGTGCCGGCGGCGGCTCCTTCCGCGATCTTGTTGGGGACTGCGTTGCTGTCGACCGGCGTCGACGGCGCGACGTCAGTGACCGCGATGACGAAGCTCTGCGAGCTCGTCGCTATGCCGTCGTTCGCCTGAACCGTGATGGTGTAGGCGTGACCCGGGCTGGTCACGTAGTTGACTTTGGTGGGGTCGGCGACCGATACCACGCCGGTGTTCGGATCAATCTTGAAGCCGCCATTGGAGCTATCGCCGGTCAACGTATAGGTGACGGGATTGCCACTGCTGCTGACGGCTTGCGCGGTAATGTTGACCAGGGTGTTGGCTGCGGCACCTTCGCTGACCGTGCCGCTTCCTGGATTGGCGTCAACCGGCGTCGCCAGCGATTCGGTGACCGGCGGCCACGGCGTGCCGGGAGGACAGCCGAGGTAGAGATATTGCAGACCATACGTGTCAGCGAACGACAACGCGGCCGAATCGAGGACGATATGGCCGGTCGAATCGAGCTGAAGTTCGGGGCGAGTTAAACCACCGATTGTATAAGCAGGTATGGTCGTCATGAGCACTCCTGCGATCGGCGTGCAAGCCGATCAAGAATTACATTTGTTGGGAACGATGACGTGTGAAGCCGTTCACACGCTGAAGTTGACCGCTTGCGACGGGGGTCGGCACCAAGCCGCCTGCAATACGGGAAAGCCGCGATGTCCGCGGAGCCGTGACATCAGCAAGATCAAATGCGCTTGCCATAACGTAGTCGCCTTCACACACTCGCGCCGCGACAAAATACGATGAATGTTCGAGAAATAGGCGGCGGCCAAAAAAATTCATGCTTTGGCAACCATGACCGTATTGGCGATACAACCGAGTGTCAATGTGCGCACGGATGACAACCGCGCCATTAACGACGATTCCTGTCCTACAGCGGGAGGTAGAGTGGGGGAATCCGGCCGGACGTGCCGGCTGCGGGGCGGAGGTTTCCGTGCCAAAAGTCGAGTTCGACGTGGTGTGACGAATCTGTGATACGAATTCGCGTTGTGATTGATTAAGGACCATTCGTCTGTGATCTCGCGCGTCCGATAGGCCAGCCAATCTGCCCCTTTTCGTCGTCACGGTTTCGCGAGCGCGTCGTAAGGCTTTCAGACTACGCAACTATTTTCTTGATCCGGCGGCCATCTTGAACACACTGAGGGGCGGCTACATCTGTGACGTCCGCCGCCGCGGCATCGCGGTGGTCCATCCGCGTTGAAACACCGCAAATTCAGTTGCGACTTTCGTAGCCCTGCATTGGTCGGCGTGCTTCGTGGTCTTTTGGGGGAGAGGGAATTGAGGTCGATTGACAGAACGGACCGTCTGGCTCCGGTGAGCGGCGTCGGGCGCCATTCGCTTCGACGCCAAGCATCGCCCGGCCTTTGGCGCGGCCTGGCGCCGCTCGGGCTGCTGGCCGCGCTGGCGCTCGGCGGCTGCGAAGAGAAGGCCGCGCAGTCGCAGACCGCGCCCCCGGCGCCGCCCGTGACCGTCGCGCAGCCGGTCAAGCGCACCGTCACCGACTGGGACGAATTCACCGGCCGCTTCGAGGCGATCGAGGAGGTGCAGGTCCGCGCTCGCGTCGGCGGCTTCGTCAACAGCGTCGAGTTCAAGGACGGTGCGATCGTCCACGCCGGCGATCTGCTCTACATCATCGATCCGCGGCCGTTCGAGGCCGTGGTGCTGCAGGCCGAAGGCCAGCTCGCCGACGCGCGGGCCAAGGGTGAGCTTGCCAAGCGCGATCTCGAGCGCGGGCTCAACCTGGTGCAGACCAGCGCGGTCTCGGAGCAGGTCGTCGACCAGCGCCGTCAGGCATTGCAGGCGGCGCGCGCCGCCGAGACGCAGGCCGAGGGCTCGCTGAAGGCCGCGCAGCTCAACGTCGAGTTCTCCCACGTGCTGGCGCCGATCACCGGCCGCGTCAGCCGGCATCTGGTGACCCCCGGCAACCTCGTGCAGGGCAGCGAGGGCGGCGCGACGCTGCTGACCTCGATCGTGTCGCTTGATCCGATCTACATCTATTTCGACGTCGACGAGGCGACCTATCAGCGCAACAGCAAGCTGTGGTTCGAAGGCCGGCGCCCGAGCTCGCGCGATACGGCGAACCCGGTGCAGGTGACGCTGACCGGCGAGACCAAGCCCTCGCATGAGGGCAAGATGGACTTCATCGACAACCGTCTCGACGTCTCCACTGCAACGCTGCGCAGCCGCGCGGTGATTCCGAACAAGGACCTGTCGATCCTGCCCGGCCAGTTCGGCCGCGTCCGCCTGATCGGCTCCTCGCCCTATGAGGCGCTGCTGATCCCGGATACCGCCATTGCCACCGACCAGTCGCGCAAGATCGTGTTCGTGGTCAAGGACGACAACACGGTGGAGGCACGCGCGGTCACGCTCGGGCCGCTGGATGACGGCCTGCGCGTGATTCGCGAGGGCCTCAAGCCGGAAGATCACGTGATCGTCGACGGACTGCAACGCGCCCGCGTCGGCGCCAAGGTGACGCCGAAAATGGCCCAGGCCCCGACGGGTGACAAAGCTCCCGCAGATGCCAAGCCGGCGGCAGGTGCGAAGCCATGAATCTCGGAAGGCTTTCCATCAACCAGCCCATCCTCGCGATGGTGCTGTCGATCGTGCTGCTGATCGTCGGCGCGATCGCCTATCCGACGCTGCCGATCTCGGAATATCCGCAGGTGGTGCCGCCGACCGTCGTCGTCACCACGCAGTATCCGGGCGCCTCGGCGCAGACCGTGTCCGACACCGTCGCCGCCCCGATCGAGCAGGAGATCAACGGCGTCGAGGACATGCTGTACCTCTACAGCCAGGCGACCTCGAACGGCCAGCTGACCATCACCGCGACCTTCAAGCTCGGCACCGACCTCGACAAGGCCCAGGTGCTGGTGCAAAACCGCGTCGCGATTGCGCAGCCGCGGCTGCCTGAAGAGGTGCAGCGCAACGGCGTCACCACGCGCAAGAACTCGCCCGACATCCTGATGGTCGTGTTCATGCTGTCGCCCGACGACACGTTCGACCAGCTCTACATCTCCAACTACGCGCTGCTGCAGGTGCGCGACCAGCTGCTGCGGCTCGACGGCGTCGGCGACATCCAGATGTTCGGCGCGCGCGACTATTCGATGCGGCTGTGGCTCGATCCCGACCGGATCGCCAATCTCGGTCTGACCTCGGCCGAGGTGCTGGCGGCGATCCGGGCGCAGAATTTGCAGATCGCGGGCGGCCAGATCGCCGAGCCGCCGATCGCCGATCGCGCGTTCCAGCCCAACCTCGTCTTCACCGGCCGCCTCAAGGACATCAGGCAGTTCGAGGACATCGTGGTCAAGGCCGGCTCCGACGGCCGCACCGTGCGGCTGCGTGACGTCGCCCGCGTCGAGCTCGGTGCACTGTCCTACGCGACCAACAGCTTCCTGCTGCGCAAGTCCGCGGTCGCTCTGCTGGTGACGCAGCGGCCGGGATCGAATGCGCTCGCGACCGCCAAGGGCATCACCGACACGATGGAGCGGATGAAGGCGGGCTTCCCGAAGGGGCTCGACTACAATATCGGCTACAACCCGACCGAATTCATCGCCCAATCGGTGCATGAGCTGATCAAGACCATCTACGAGGCGATGGCGCTTGTCGTCATCGTGGTGCTGGTGTTCCTGCAGGGCTGGCGGCCTGCCATCATCCCGATCATCGCGATCCCGGTGTCGCTGGTCGGCACCTTCGCGGTGATGGCCGCGCTCGGCTTCTCGATCAACAATCTGACGCTGTTCGGCCTGGTGCTTGCAGTCGGTATCGTGGTCGACGACGCCATCGTGGTGGTCGAGAACGTCGAGCGGCATCTCGAGCACGGCATGTCGAGGCGCGACGCCGCGCTGAAGACCATGGAGGAGGTCGGCGGCGCGCTGGTCTCGATCGCGCTGGTGCTGTGCGCGGTGTTCGTGCCGACTGCGTTCCTCGGTGGCATCTCCGGGCAATTCTTCCAGCAATTCGCCGTGACCATCGCGGTCGCGACCGCGATCTCCTGCTTCTGCTCGCTGACGCTGTCACCGGCGCTGGCCTCGCAGATCCTGGTGCCGCACGAGGAGAAGCGACCGCCGGCACGCTGGAACATCATCGCGCGCGGCTGGGACAGCTTTACTGCGCTGTTCAACCGGGTGTTCGACCGGCTGGCCCATGGCTATGCTGGTGTCGCCGACTTCGTGATCCGGCACACCGTGGTGATGGTCGTGATCTATCTCGCACTGATCGGCAGTGCCGGCTGGCTGCTGGCGACCACGTCGCAGGGCTTCATCCCGGCGCAGGATCGCGGCTACGTCATCATCTCGGCGCAGCTGCCGGGCGCGGCGTCGCTGGCGCGGACCACGGCCGTGGTGCGTGAGATCGAGCGGATCGCGCTGGATACGCCGGGTATCGTTCGCGTCGCGGCGTTCGCCGGCTTCTCCGGCGCGACGCGCACCCAGGCGGGCAACGCCGCGGCGCTGTTCCCGGTGTTCGACGAGCCCGAGGCGCGCCTGAAGAAGGGGCTGACGGCGAACGCGATCACCGCCGAGCTGCGCAAGCGGCTGGCGGTGATCCAGGGCGCCTTCATCATCGTGATTCCGCCGCCGGCCGTGCCCGGCATCGGCACCGGCGGTGGCTTCACGATCCGTGTCCAGGACCGGCAGGGGCGTGGCCCCGAACTGCTGGCGTCCGCGACCGACGAGCTGGTGCAGGCCGCGCGCAAGTCGCCGAGCCTCACATCGGTGTTCTCGCCGTATTCTGCGAACACCCCGCAGCTGTTCGTCGATATCGACCGGGTCAAGGCGCAGAAGCTCGGCGTGCCGATCGCCAACATCACCGACACGATCGAGACCTATTTCGGCTCGACCTATGTCAACGACTTCAACCTGTTCGGGCGCACCTACCACGTCACCGCACAGGCTGACCTGCCGTTCCGCAAGGAGGCCACCGACCTGTCGCGGCTGCGGACCCGCAACGCCAATGGCGACATGGTGATGCTCGGCAGCGTGGTCGACTTCAAGGACATTTCGGGCCCCGACCGTGTCGCGCGCTACAATCTCTACTCGGCGTCCGAACTACAGGGTGAGCCGGCGCCGGGCGTCAGCTCAACGACGGCGCTCAACACCATCAAGAAGATCGCCGACGAGACCTTGCCAAGCGGCTTCTCGTTCGAATGGACCGACCTGTCCTATCAGCAAGTCAACGGCGCCAATGCCGGCCTCTACGTGTTCCCGATCTGCGTGTTGTTCGTCTATCTCGTGCTCGCCGCGCAATATGGCAGCTGGACCCTGCCGTTCGCGGTGATCCTGATCGTGCCGATGTGCCTGTTCGCGGCCACGATCGGCGTGCGCATCATGGGCCAGGACGTCAACATCCTGACCCAGATCGGCTTCGTGGTGCTGGTGGGGCTCGCCGCCAAGAACGCGATCCTGATCGTCGAGTTCGCGCGCGACATCGAGCTCGAGGGTAGGCCGCGGCTGGAGGCAGTGATCGAAGCCTGCCGGCTCCGCCTGCGGCCGATCCTGATGACGTCGTTCGCCTTCATCCTCGGCGTGCTGCCGCTGGTGCTGTCGACCGGCTCGGGCTCGGAGATGCGGCAGGCGGTCGGCGTCGCCGTGTTCTTCGGCATGCTCGGCGTCACCCTGTTCGGCCTCGTCTTCACCCCGATCTTCTACATGGTGGTGCGCAACCTCGCGGAAGGGAAGAACGAGGGCAAGCCGAAGGAAACGGCTGCTGCGGCGGGGTGAGCCATGATCTCTCTTCCGTCATTCCGGGGCGCCGCGTAGCGGCGAGCCCGGAATCCATTCATCCACCTGGACTGCGGCCCGATGGATTCCGGGCTCGCGCTGCGCGCGCCCCGGAATGACAGGGGTAAGGCACCGCAAGCCCATACTTTTGGCTGAACTGAAATCGATGGGCAGGCGCCGGGTTATAAAATAATGTCGCGTCGATTTTTCCTGATCAAAAAACTGCTGGGAGAGCATAACAATGAAGTCGGGATTTTTGGCCGCGGTAGCGGCGTGCAGCCTGATGCTGGCGGCGCCGGCGATGGCCCAGGGTGTCAAGATCGGCATCCTGAACGACCAGTCGGGCGTCTACGCGGATTACGGCGGAAAATACTCGGTCGAAGCCGCCAGGATGGCGATCGAGGATTTCGGCGGCGAGGTGCTCGGCCAGAAGATCGAGATGATCACCGCCGATCACCAGAACAAGCCCGATCTCGCGACCTCGATCGCGCGGCGCTGGTATGACGCCGATGGCGTCGACATGATCACCGAGCTGACAACCTCGTCGGTGGCGCTCGCGGTCCAGGAGCTCTCGAAGGAAAAGAAGAAGGTCGACATCGTGGTCGGCGCAGCGACCTCGGCGATCACGGGCGCGGCCTGCACGCCCTACGGCTTCCACTGGGCGTTCGACACCCATGCGCTCGCGGTCGGTACCGGCGGCGCGCTGGTGAAGGCCGGCGGCGACAGCTGGTTCTTCCTCACCGCCGACTATGCGTTCGGCTACGCGCTGGAAAAGGACACCAGCGAGATCGTCACCGCTGCCGGCGGCAAGGTGCTGGGCTCGGTGCGCGTGCCGCTGAACTCGTCGGACTTCTCCTCCTTCCTGCTGCAGGCACAGAGCTCGAAGGCGAAGGTGATCGGCCTCGCCAATGCCGGCCAGGACACCACCAACTCGATCAAGCAGGCCGCCGAGTTCGGCATCGTCAGGGGCGGCCAGAAGCTCGCCGGCCTCCTGATGACGCTCGCCGAGGTGAACGGTCTCGGGCTCGAGGCCGCGCAGGGCCTGGTGCTGACCGAGGGGTTCTACTGGGATCATGACGACAAGAGCCGCGCCTTCTCCGAGCGCTTCTTCAAGCGCACCGGACGGATGCCGAGCATGATCCACGCCGGCACCTATTCGGCGACGCTGAGCTATCTGAAGGCGGTGAAGGCCGCCGGCACCAAGGACTCGGATGCGGTCGCCAAGAAGCTGAAGGAGCTGCCGGTCGACGACGCCTTTGCCCAGGGCAAGGTGCAGGAGAACGGCCGCATGGTCCACGACCTGTATCTGTTCGAGGTCAAGAAGCCGTCGGAATCGAAGAAGCCGTGGGACTATTACAAGCAGCTCGCCGTGGTGCCCGGCGACCAGGCTTTCCCGAAGGCCAAGGACTCGGGTTGCCCGCTGACGAAGTGATGCGTCGCTGGGGCAACAAGTATCGGTGTCGTCCCGGCGAAAGCCGGGACCCATAACCACCGATGTTAGCTACCCTGCTGCGCTGTGGCCCCAGCCTTCGCAAAACTGGTTGCTGTGGTTATGGGTCCTGGCTTTCGCCAGGACGACAGCGGTGGTTGTGGCGCGATCGCGCCTTCAATGCGCCAGACGCCACGCCGCGCCGCCGATCGCGCCGACCCACAACACGATGGAGGCGACCGCCTGGATGGCGAAGCCGGGGCTGCGTTTCGCCACCGCCTCGCGATAGCCGATGAAGCAGACGATGCGGCCGATCACCCAGATCGCGCCGATCGCGGCCGCGGCAGCGTCGCCGACATAGATCGCGAACAGCCACAGCGACGGCAGGAAGATCGGCATCCATTCCAGCGTGTTCATCTGGATGCGGAAGATGCGCTCGAAATCCGGATTGCCAGAAATCGCCGGCAGCTTGACGCCGTAGGCGGCACGGGCGCGCGAAACCTGTGTCGAGGTGAAGAAGTAGAACGCAACGGCAAGGCAGGTGACGATGGCCGTGTAATGGTACATGGCAGGCGTATCCTCTTCTGTTGGCTCCGATGTCATGACGCGGCGGCGCCGCGCAGTGTGACAAGCAGGGCTTCTTTTGCGGCGCCGATCTTCCGTCGACGTCCTAATATCCCGTCATCTCAAGATAGCCGATTCCGGCATAGCTGCCTGAAAAGCGGATCGGGCCTTCCCAATAGGGGAAGCTGGTGCCCATCCAGCTCCGGGGATTGAGCGGCGTGGTCTCGATGGCGAGGCCGCGCGCCGGCAGAGCGACGCGCCATGATGTCGGCAGCTTGCGGCCGGCGATCTCGGTGGTCGCGATTGGGGTGAGGCTATTGCCGGCGGCTGCGATCTCGGTCGAGCGGCCGTCCGGCGTGATCCAGTTGCCGAACAGGTTCTCGCGGCCGTCCTGCTGGCGCAGCCGGTACAGCATCAGCTTCTCGTCGCCGGGCAGATGCAGTGAGAACCAGTCCCAGCCGGTCTGGTCGGCCGCCAATGGCTGGCTGCTCCATTCGCGATCCATCCACGCCGTGCCGGTTACGTCGACCGGTTTGTCGTCGATCACGATGCGGCCGGACGCCGTGTAGAACGGCTGGCTGTAGTAGTATGAGGCCTGCCCGCGATCCGATTTGCGGCTGTAGCCGTGGTCGCCTTGTAAAACCAGCGCACGGTCGGCGTCGAGCCGGAGCGTGGTCGAGAAGTCGGCGGCGGAGGCCTTGAGCTCGAGCGGCGCGACCCGCTGCGCGTCGAATCCATCGAGCCCGCGCATCTCCCAGGCATCGATCCAGGCGTGGAAAGGCACGGCCGCGACACCGGCCTGCTCGACACCGCCGCGCGCAAACGTCTCGCTGAAGCGATGCGTGGTGGCGCTGGTCACGGCGGCATGCCCCATCCAGAGTTGCTGGTTGGCCCAGCCCTCGTTGGGGCCGCCCGGCTTCATCGCCTGGCGGAACAGCGTCCACTGCGCGCCATAGGCCGCGCCGCTGGCGTCGGAAAGATTCGCCGTGACGTACCACCACTCGATCCGGAACTCGGGATGTGGGCCGTGATCGACAGGGAAAGCGAACGGCTTGCCCGGCGTGACGGCGGAAAAACCTTCGGCATTCTCGCCGAGCCCGGCAAAGCCCTGCGCAAAGCCCTTGCCGCCGAGTGCCAGCGCCAGCGCGCCGCCGGCAAACGCGCGCCGCGTGATCGTGCCGCTAGCGCTCATTGACGAAAGTCCGGATCAGGGTGGCCGGCTGCATGCGGGCCAGTCTGGCGACCGGCAGCGCGGCGGCACAGAGCGCTGCGGCCATCGCCACCGCGAGCAGCTCGATCAGTTGCAGCGGGAAGACGTGGAACGGCAGCCGCCAGCCAAATGCCTTGACGTTGACGATCGCAAGCAGGCACCAGGCGACCAAAAGGCCGAGCGGCAGCGCGAACAGCGCGGTGATCAGCGCGACCGCCATGGTCTTCAGCAGTTCGAGCGCCGCAAGTCGCCGCCGCGTCAGGCCGATCGCCCATAGCGGCGCCAGCTGCGGCAGCCGCGAATTGGCCAGCGTGAGCAGGCTGGTCAAGAGCGCGATGCCAGCGACACCGAGCGTGAAGGCGTTGAGCGCCGCGGTCACCGAGAAGGTGCGATTGAAGATCCGCTTGGATTCCCGCTTCATCGTCGCCTGGTCGGCGACGCTGCGGTCATCGAGACCGAACTTCTCCTGCATCGCCGTGATCAGCGGCGCGATGCGATCCGGCGCGACGCGGAGGCCGAGCCGGGTCTGCGGCGTCTGCGGGAATCGGCGCGTCAGCGCAGCGAAGTTGACCGCGATCTGACCCTTCGGATTACCGTAATCGGCGTAGATGCCGACGATCTCGAGCGACCAGTTACCGCCGGGCGTGGGCACCTCGATGTGGTCGCCGAGGCCGAGATTCATCCGTCGTGCCAGCTGCTCGCTGACGAGACAGGCGTCGCCCGGGCGCAGCCTGATCCAGGCATTCGCCGTGCTCTCCAGCAACGGCCAGTTGTCGCGATAGGTGCTGTGATCGGGCAGGCCGAGCACCTCGATCGGCGAGCCGCCAAATTGCGTGTCGGCGCGGCCGCCGGGCAGGATCGCCTCGACCTCCGGCTGGTCGTGCAGCCAGGCCTTGATCTCCTTGGCCTGCGCATCGCTGGCGGCACTGACATAGACGTCCGCGGCGAGGCGGCCGTCGAGCCAGACCAGGAAGGTGCGGCTGAAGCTGTCCACCATGGTGCCGACACCGACATTGACCGCGAGCGCGAGCAGCAGCGCCATCAGCGCCAGTGACAGTCCCGAAAGCTGCTGTCGGCTGTCGGCCCAGAACCAGATGCCGACCGGCGCCCGCGCGCTGCGCTGGCCGATCGCGAGCGCGATCTGCAGCACCATCGGCAGGATCAATGCGGCGCCCAGCATCAGCGCGGCGAGCACGGCAAAGCCCGCGATCAGGGAATCGCCGAACCGGATGAGGGCGGCAGCGACAGCAAACACCGCGAGCGCTGCTGTGCTCTGGAACATGAGCCAGCGCCGTTGCGCCTGCTGCCAGGCCTGCGGCTGCGCGGTTGCCAGCACCGGCATCCGGATCGCCTTGATCAGACTCGCGGCCGCGGCGGCCAGCGCGCCCAGGATGCTGATGGCAACGCCGGCGAGCCACCAGACCGGCTTGAGCGAAAGCTGTCCCGGAATCTGCGCGCCGTAGAGCCCGCGCAGTGACGCCGCGACGTCCGGCAGCAACGCTGCCGCGATGAAATATCCGCAGACGAGTCCGATCAGGCCCGCGACCAGGGCCAGCGACACCAGCTCGATCACCAGCACACTGTTGAGCATCCGTGCCGAGACGCCGCAGGCGCGCAACGTGCGCAGCATCGGCAGCCGTTGCTCGAAGGCGAGCCCGATCGCGGAGTTGACGATGAACAGGCCGACGAAGAATGACAGCAAGCCGAACGCGGTGAGGTTGAGATGGAAACTGTCGGTCAGCCGTTCGAGGTCGCTCTCGGCGCTCGGCTCGATCAAACGAAGCTTGTCGCCCGCCACGCTTTCGAGCGTGGCGTGCGGTGCCTCGGATTTGCCTTTGGACCTTCCGACCAGCAGGCGCGATACCTGGCCGGGTAGCTTCAAGATATCCTGCGCGATGCCGATATCGACCACCAGCGCGCCGGGTGCGAGCTCGGCCTGCACGCGCAGCGGCGGCAGAGTCATGCCACTGGCGCGCGGCCGCTCGCCTTCCTTGAGGCCGAGATCGCGCAGTGTCTCCGGCGCCACCAGCATTTCGCCGGGTGGCGTGACGAAGGCTTGCAGGCTGCCGCGCCCCACCGCCGGCGCGGTGCCGACCTCGGAGGGCAGCGTCACCGGCTCGACCCCGAGCAGGCGGAAGCTGCGGCCGTCGATCTGGATCCGGCCCTCCAGCATCGGCGATACCGGCCAGCCGGCGCGGCGCAGATCGACGAACAGTCGTTGCGGGAAGGTTGCGCTGTCGCGGCTCACCAGCATCGCGGTGCGCGAGCCGCCGAAGGTCGCAGCCGCGCGGTCATAGGCGATGCGCGCCTGCTGGTTCAGCGCCTGCACGCCGCTCCACAGCGCAGTCGCCGAGATCAGCCCGATCAAGAGCGTCGCAAGCTGCATCGGATGCCGTCGCCAGTGGCTGAGCAGCACGGCGAGGATCCAGAGCGGGCGCCTCACGCAATAACTCCAGCATGCAGGGTGACCTGGCGGTCGAGCGTCGCGGCGAGCCGCGCGCTGTGGGTGACCATCAGGAAGCCGCAGCCGGTGCGAGCAACGAGATCACGCGCCAGATGCAGCACCTCGTCGGCGGTGTCCTCGTCGAGATTGCCGGTCGGCTCATCCGCGAGCAGCAACAGCGGCTTCGGCGCCAGCGCGCGGCCGATCGCGACGCGCTGCTGCTGGCCGCCGGACAATTGCTCGGGATAGCGTTTCAATAGCTCTTTCAGCCCCAGGCGCTCGACCAGCTCGTCATGCCAGGCCGCATCGTGGCGGCCGGCGATGCGCGACTGGAACACGAGATTGTCCGCGACCGTCAGGCTTGGGATCAGGTTGAACTGCTGGAACACGAGGCCGAGCCGGTCGCGCCGCAATTCGGCGCGTCCGGCATCATTGAGGCCGGAGACGATGATCTCGGCGAGCGTGATCTCGCCGCCGTCGGCGGCGTCTAACCCCGCGATCAGATGCAGTAGCGTGCTCTTGCCGCTGCCGGACTCGCCGGTCAGCGCGACGCTCTCGCCGGTCGCCACATTGAGGTCGACGCCGCGCAGCACCGCGACGTCTTCGCCGGCGGAGCGGTAACTCTTGGTCAGGCCGGTGACGCGAAGCAGCGCGGCGGTCTGGTCAGGCGAAGCGATGGCGATGCCTCATTGCGGCTTCTGGTATTTCAGGACGAACTCGTCGATCGGCACTGCGGCCTTGAAGACGGGAATGTCCTTCGGGTCCTCCGCATGATGCAGGAAATCGCCCTCGGCGACCAGCTTGAAACCGGCGGCCTCGATCTCCTGTTTCAGGGTGCTCTCCTCGATCCGGTGCAGCGTCTTGGCGACGTTGGTGCCGTCGCCCGGCTTGGCCGAGTGATCCGCGATCACGAGATAGCCGCCCGGCTTGAGTGCTGCGAACATCTTCCTGTTCATGGCGTCGCGATCGACCGGCAGATAGCTGATGTCGTGATAGAAAAAGAAGAAGGTGATCATGTCGAAGTCCTTCACCTCGGGCGGAATCGGATCGTCATAGTCTCGCACCACATGGACCACGTTCTTCATCGCGGGCGCCTTCGCGCGAGTGTCGAATTTGTCCTTCACGAATCGCTCCAGCACACTGGCCGAATCCTGGGCGTAGACCTTGCCTGACGGGGCGACGGTGCGCGCCAACAATTCGGTGCTGTAGCCCGCGCTCGCCGCCATATCGAGGATAGTCATGCCGGGCTTGACGCCGGCGAAGGCGAGCATCCTGGCCGGCTGCCGGCGCTGGTCGGTCTGGCGATCGGCGTCGCTGCGATCGGGTGCGGCGACGATTGCCGCATAGTCGGGGCTCGCCGCGTCCTGCGCGCGGACAGCGGGCGCCGCGGCGGACAACAATGCCATGCAGGCGGCTGCGCGTAGGATTGATCTGCTCATGGAATAACCCCGGGCTTTCTTCGTTGCGCAGAACATAGCAGCGCCGCCATGACAGATCACCGTGTCGCGGCCGCGCCGACGCGATCGTGATCGGCTGTTACGGCTGCGACCATAGGAAAATGCGCTGTTGCGTTGCGCGGCGAGGCGTGGCTAGCATCGCCGATTGGGGCCGAACTTACGAAGCCAAAAAAACAAACGACGGGGAGCCAGACATGACGACACAACCGATGCCCAGGGGGATGGTGAAGAGCACGCCCAAAGGCGCCTGGCAAATCACCTTCCTTCTGTTCCTGTTCATGGTGGTGAACTTTGCGGACAAGATTGTGGTCGGTCTGGCGGGCGTCCCGATCAGGAAGGATCTGGGCCTCACTCCCGAGCAGTTCGGCACCCTCGGATCGTCGTTCTTCTATCTGTTCTCGATCTCGGCGATCGTGATCGGCTTCGTCGCCAACCGGGCGTCGACGCGCTGGATTCTGCTGATCCTGGCGCTGATCTGGGCGGTGACGCAGTTTCCGATGGTCGGGACGGTCGATTTCACGACGCTGATGATCTGCCGCATCATCCTCGGCGCCGGCGAAGGACCGGCGGCGGCGGTTGCCATTCATGCGATTTACAAATGGTTCCCCGACGAGAAGCGCACGTTGCCGACCGCGATCCTGTCGCAGGGTTCGGCGTTCGGCGTGATCCTGACGATGCCCGCGCTGGGCTGGGTCATCAACAGCTACAGTTGGCATCTGGCGTTCGGTGTGCTCGGTGTCGTCAGCCTGCTCTGGGCCGTCGCCTGGTTTGTGTTCGGCAAGGAAGGGCCGTTGGTGTCGACGGCGGCTGTCGTCACCGAAGAGCAACGGATTCCCTACTGGCGGCTTCTGACGTCGCGCACCTTCATCGGCTGCGTGGCGGCGACCTTTGGCGCCTATTGGGCGCTGTCGCTCGGGCTCACCTGGTTCACCTCCTTCATCATCGAGGGACTGGGCTACACCCAGCAGCAGGCCAATTTCATCTCGATCCTGCCATGGGTGTTCGGCGCTGTCGTCGTGATCCTCACCGGCTGGATCTCGCAGCTGATGCTGGCGCGCGGCTTCACCACCCGCGGCGCGCGCGGCGTGCTCGGTTCGGTGCCGCTGATCGTCGGTGGCTGCATTCTGGCCACGCTGCCCCATGTCGCGCCCGGCCCGCTGATGATCGCACTGCTGGTGGTCGGCTCCGGGCTGTGCGGCTCGATCTATGTGGTGTGTCCGGCGATGCTCGGCGAGTTCACCCCGGTATCGCAGCGTGGCGCGATGATCGCGATCTACGGCGCATTGTACACGCTCTCGGGCATTCTGGCGCCGCAGGTGATGGGCAGTGTGATCCAGCATGCCGGAGCCGTGATGGCCGGCTACATGACGGGCTTCACCATCAACGCAGCGATCATGGTGGGGTCGGGCGTGTTCGGGTTGCTGCTGCTGTGGCCGAACACCGAGCGCGCACGGCTGACGGGCACGTCGCAGCCGGCGGGCGCGATCAGGGGCGCGGTGTCGTCGACGTAAGGCAGGCACACGCTTCACCCTCCCCTGCTCTCCAGGGGAGGGTGCATTGCCGCACCTATCTCAGTTCAATCCCTGTGCGCCGCGCACCAGCCTGCCCGGCCGTGCGCCGGTGGCCTTGCCCTCGCGCTGGGTGACGATGCCGGAGACGATGGTGGCGTCGTAGCCGTCGACCTGCTGCAAGAGGCGGCGGCCGCCGACCGGGAGATCGTAATGCACCTTCGGCGGATGCAGATGCAGCCGATCGTAATCGATCACGTTGACGTCCGCCTTGAAGCCGGGCGCGATCACGCCGCGATCGGTGAGGCCGACCGACAGCGCGGTCTTGCGCGACTGCGCTGCGATCACGAACGGGATCGAGAGCTTGTCGCCGCGGCTGCGGTCGCGGGTCCAGTGCGTCAAGAGATAGGTGGGGAAGCTGGCGTCGCAGATGATGCCGCAATGTGCGCCACCGTCGGACAGGCCGGGCACTGCGCTCGGCTCGCGCAGCATCTCGTGCACGGCGTCGAGGTTGCCGTCGGCGTAGTTCAGGAACGGCACATAGAGCATGCCGCGGCCCTCGTCGGTCAGCATCGCATCATAGGCGAGCTCTTCCGGCTGCCGGCCCTGGCGGCGCGCTTGCGGGCCGAGCGCGTTCTCCGGCGGCTGTTCATAGTCCGGCGGATTGCCGAGCAGGTACATCTTGTCGTAGTTCGGCCGGAAGAACAGCGGATCGTCGGTCGCCGTCGCGCTCTCGCTCAGGATCGCGGCGCGTATCTCGGGCCGGCGCAGATGCGTCAGCCGCTCCGCCAGCGGGAGCTTCGCGATCTCGCGATAGCTCGGATGGGTCTGGAACGGGTTGCGCGACAATTCCAGCCCGAGCAACAGCCCGACCGGCCGCGCCGCGATCTGCGTCGTGATCGACAGGCCGCGCGCGGCGGCTTCATTGATGGTGTCCATGGTCTGCCGCCAGCGCCGCGGAGCCTTGTCGGCCTGCGCGACCGAGAACGAGATCGGGCATTTGGTGTTCTCGGCGACCCGCAGCATCATCGGCAGGTCTTCGTGGACGGTGCTCTGGTCGAGCACGAATTGCAGCACGCTGCGGCCGACGCCGTGCATCGCGCCGGCGATCGCGGTCAGTTCGTCCTCGCCCGCCTTCAGCGTCGGCGTGTAGTCGCCGGTCGAGGTGCGGTGATTGAGCGTGCGCGAGGTCGAGAACCCCAGCGCGCCCGATCGCACCGCGTCGCCGGCGAGCGCAGCCATCTGCTTGTTGTCCTCGGGCGTTGCCGGATCGCGGCGTGCGCCGCGTTCGCCCATCACATAGACCCGCAGCGCCGCATGCGGCAGTTGCGCACCGATGTCCATGTCGAAGCTGCGCTTCGACAGCCAGTCCATGTAGTCGGGGAAGCTTTCCCACGCCCAGGGAATGCCGGCGGAAAGCACCGGCTCCGGAATGTCCTCGACGCCCTCCATCAGCTGGATCAGCCGGTTGTGATCGCTCGGCCGGCACGGCGCGAAGCCGACGCCGCAATTGCCCATGATCGCCGTGGTGACGCCGTTCTGCGATGACGGCGTGATGTCCTGGCTCCAGGTCACCTGGCCGTCGTAATGGGTGTGGACGTCGACGAAGCCGGGCGCCACCAGCCTGCCGCGCGCGTCGATCTCTTCCTTGCCCTTGGCGGAGACCTTGCCGACTTCGGCGATCTTGCCGCCGGTGATTGCGACATCGGCTTCATAGAGCTCGCCGCCGTTGCCATCGGCGATGGTGCCGCCGCGGATCACGAGGTCTGGGGTCGAGGTCATGGCGTTTCATCCCGGGGCTGCTTTTTGATTGTCCGGCATCATCGGCGACCCCATCGTGCTGTCAACCAGCGCCGATGAAGCTCTGGAATGCGCTGGCGGCGATTGGATCGCGCGCCACCATGCCGCGGAAATTTGTTCCGCCGAGCGGGCGCGCCCGCGCACCAGGTCCTTCCGGCCGATACTGCCGACGACGCGCTGGTCCTCCTGCGCGAGACAGAAGCGAGACGCCGACCTCAAGCAGATTTTGTCGCGGCGATCGGAATGAACAACGCCGCGCGCCCGTGTAGCACGCCCCTTCGCCCTTGGCTGGCAACCCGGACAAATGCGACTTAAAGCGGTATTTTTGATACATTTTACGGCTATTACACGCTGGGATAACGGCAATATGCCTTGTCATTGTCATGAAACGTTCATAGACCATGAGGGGAACGATATCATTGAATGGACGGCGGCCGGTCGTGACCGATGCAGGGACTGCTATTGCCGTCAGGCATGGCGATCAGGCGGAGTTCGAGCTCAAGCTGCTTGCGCCGCAAGGAAGCCTCGAAAAGCTGCGCGAGGCGCCCTGTATCGTGCAGCATGCGCGCAACCGCGGCGCATATCACCGGCTGGAAACCGTGTATTACGACACGGCGGAGCGCCTGCTGTTTCAGCGGGGCATGTCGCTACGCGTGCGACACAGCGGCAAGAACTTCATCCAGACGCTGAAGCTTCCACCCGATGACGGGCAGCCCCTGAAGCGACGCCAGTGGGAGATGCCGGTTGCCGGCATCACCCCCGACCTCGCGCTGTTCCCCGCCGACGAGGTCGGCGATGTCGTGGCGGCGCTGAGCAACGACGCGCTGGTGCCGGTGTTCGCGACCAAGGTGCGCCGGCACGCGCGACAACTCGATCTGCCCGACGCGTCGGTTGAAGTCGCGTTCGACGAGGGGACGATCGAGGCCGATGCACGCCAGGAGGTGCTGTCGGAAATCGAGATCGAACTGAAGAGCGGCAATGCCGGCGTCCTGTTCGATCTCGGAACGCAGTTGCTCGACGCCGCGCCGTTGCAGATTGGTACGCGCAGCAAGGCGGAACGCGGCTATGCGCTCGCGTTCGATGTCGCGCCATCCGCGGCGAAGGCCGAGTTGTCGGGCATCACCGCGGAGCTTGCGGTCGACGACGTCATCGCGCTGCTGGTAGGGTCCTGCTGGCATCATCTGTTGAAGAATCATGCGGTGGCCGAGCAGGGCTCGGATCCCGAAGGCGTGCACCAGATGCGCGTGGCTTTGCGGCGCTTGCGGACGATCTGCGCGCTGTTCCGACGCGACATTCCATCGCCGGCATTTCTGGCGGTCAACGGCGAAGCCAAATGGCTGATGCGGAAACTCGGCCAGACCCGGGATTGGGACGTCTTCGCCGAAACGACGATCACCCGCCTGGTCAAAGCGGTACCGGATATCGATCTCGGCGGTCTCCGCCAAGCGGTCGAACAGCGCCAGAAGTCGAGCTACGGCGCCTTGCAGGACGTTCTAGCCGATCCCCGTTGCAGCCGCTTCCTGCTCTCGCTGGGGCAGTTGGTGGAGCGCCGCAGCTGGCGCAACGAGATCGACAGCGAAGCGCTGGCGATCCTGTCGCAACCGATGCCGGTGCTTGCCGATCGCATTCTGGAACGCTTGCACCGCAAGACATTGAAGCGTGGTGCGCGGTTCCGGCGGCTCGATATCCATGCGCAGCACAATCTGCGGATCAACCTGAAGAAGTTGCGCTATGCGGCGGAGTTCTTCCTGCCGCTCTATGCAGCCCACGCACCGGCGAAGCGCTACGTGAAGCGGCTCGCCGGGCTGCAGAGCAGTCTGGGCCGGGTGTGCGACATCGGAAGCACGCGCGTGCTGCTCCAAACCATCCGGCAGGACGACCAGCCTGAACTTCATCTCGGCATCGGCGCGATGGCCGGCTGGCTGGCCCGCGATCAGATCGCGATGGCGAAAACGCTGCGCAAGAGCTGGCGGCGGTTCAAGACGGCGCCCGCGTTCTGGGGCCGGTGACGCCGGCGTCCACAGGCGATCCGTGCGGTTGCCCTAACGGGGCTGCGCCTGGATCGTAAACCCGGAGGCCTGCGGCTTGCGCTCGGTGACCAACGCAAGCAGCACGGTCAGCACCATGAAGACCACCGACGCGCCGAACACCCAATGCGGCATGTGCTGGTCCATGATCCAGCCGAACAGCAGCGGGCTGACGATGCCGCCGAAGTTGAAGCCGGTCGAGACGATGCCGAAGGCGCGGCCGGCGGCACCGGGAGGCGCGGCGTTGCGCACCATCATGTCGCGCGACGGTGCGATCACGCCGCCGAGGAATCCGGCGAGCCCGAGCGTAAGCGTCAGCGCCACCGGCGGCAGGCTCACCAGCGTAACCAGCAGCACCAGCACGGCATTGACCGCGAAGCAGGCCGCGGCGAGCTGGCTGTGGCGATGGGTCCAGTCGGCGAGATAGCCGCCGGCGAGCACGCCCGCGGCGCTGGCGCCGAGGAGTGCGGTCAGCGCGATGTTGGCGGTCGAGAACGAGGCGCCGTAGCCGCCCATCAGCGCGACCACGCCGAAATTGTTGATGCCCGAGGTCGACAGGCTCAGCAGCGTGAAGAACGCGGTCAGCACCATCAGCGCCGGCGTGATCACGCTGGCCTTGGCTGCGGTATCGTCCTTTGCCTTGGTCTTGTTGGCGCCGGCATCGGGAATGCCGAGCACGATCAGGAACAGCGCCACCAAAGGTCCCACCGCGCCGGCCACGATCAACGCGCCGTGGCCGCCGATCGAGGCGACGAGAGCTGCGATGATCGCCGGTGCCACCGCGCCGCCGAGGAAGCCGGCAAAGGTATGGATCGAGAAGGCGCGGCCCATCCGCGCCTCATCCATATGGGCCGACAGGATCGCGTAGTCGGCCGGATGATAGACGCTGTTGGCGAGGCCGAGCAGCACGGCACAGACGATCAGCGAGGTGTAGCTGAGATGCAGGCCGAGTCCGATCAGCGCACAGCCGCCGACGGTCAACCCGACCAGCAGGATCTTGCGCGCGCCGATATGGTCGGCAAGGTAACCGATCGGCGCCTGGGTCAGGCCCGACACCACCGCGAACACCGTCAGCGCGAAACCGAGCTCGACATAGCCGACGCCGAGCTGCTGCTTCAGGAATGGGAACAGCATCGGCAGCACGAAGATATGGAAATGGCTGACCCAATGGGCGACCGAAATCCCGGTCAGGGTGCGCAGCGCGCTGTCGGTTCTCGCTTGCTGCGGTGCGGCCAGAATGTCGACCATTGCTGAGACAACCCCATCTTCCAGCGCGTTTTCAAGCGAAGTGGATACCGGTTCGCGTGAAGAAAACGCGTCAAATGAAAGTAATGCCCGGCAGGGCCGCCAGAAAATAGAGGCTGGCCGCTAATTGTCCATGAACGCAGGTGCATGGCTGCCCCCGGCGCGGGCGTGCCGGATCGACACATGCGGCATTAAAGGCGGCGACAAAGTGCGGGGCTGCGGTGATGATCGGCCATGATCGACGCCAAGAAGCCGCTCCGGGTGCTTGTGTCAGAGGGCTCCAGCACCTCCGGCCGGGAGGCGATCACGATCCTGGGGTTGGCCGGCCATCACGTCGAGGTCTGCGATCCCTCACGCTGGTGCCTGGCCCGCTATTCCCGCTTTGTCCGCAAGTACCACCATTGTCCGCCGCTGCGGTCGGATCCGGCCGGCTACCTGCGCTTCGTCGAGCAGCTGTTGGCGTCGCAGCATTTTGACGTGCTGCTGCCGACCCATGAGCAAGGCTTCCTGTTCGCCCGCGCCGCGGCGCGGCTGACCTCGCGCACTGGTCTGGCGCTGCCGGATTTCGCCTCCTATCGCGCCGTGCACAGCAAGGCCGGCTTCAGCCGGCTGCTCGACCAACTCGGCCAGCCGCAGCCGCCGACCCGGATCGTGACCTCGGCCGAGGAGCTGCGCGACGGCCTGCAGTTTCCGTCCGTGGTCAAGACGTCGGTCGGCACCGCGAGCCGCGGCATCTGGTTCGTGCGCGACGCCGGCGATCTCAATCGCGCGCTCTACGATCTCGAATCGTCAGGCGATTTTGCCGGCGAGGTGCTGGCGCAGGATCTCATCACCGGTACGGTCGCGAAGGCGCAGTCGGTGTTCTGCCGCGGCACGCTGGTCGGCTTCCATGCCTACCGGCAGATCGCAGCCGGGGTCGGCGGCGGCGAGGCGATCAAGGAGAGCGTAAGCCGGCCGGCGATCCGCGCCAATCTCGAGACCATCGGTGCGCATCTTCGCTGGCACGGCGCGCTCTCGGTCGACGTCATCATGCCGCTCGACAGCGCAACCCCGCTGTTGATCGACTGCAATCCGCGGCTGGTCGAGCCGATGAACGCCTACCAGTCCGGCACTGATCTGGTCGATCTCTTGCTGCGGGTCTCGCGCGGCGAGACCCCGGCGCCGCTGGGGGAGAGCCGCGCCGGTGTGCGGACGCACCTTGCGATGCAGGCGCTGCTCGGCAGCGCCTCGCGCGACGGCACGCGGCGCGACCTGATCCGGGAATGCGGCCGGATCGCTGCGGGTGAAGGCCTCTATCGGGGCAGCGCCGAGGAATTGACGCCGGTCCGGCTCGATTGGCTCAGCGCCGTGCCGCTCGGGATGACGGCCGCGCTGCTGCTGGCCTCGCCGCCGATCGCCGCATCGCTGGCGCGCGGGGGGTTCGGCGCGCACCTGCTCGATCGCGGGAGCATCAGGACAATCGAGGGGGAGGATTTCTTGCACGATCCCTCAACACGTCGTCCCGGCGAAAGCCGGGACCCATAACCACGAACGGTCCTTGGTGAGTGACGGTGGAACAACGAGTCCCATTCCCAACATCCGCCGCGGAGTATGGGTCCCGGCTTTCGCCGGGACGCCGTGGGGATGGATCGTTCATCGCTCACAACGGCTCGTCATCATTGCCGTAGCGGTCGAGCTTCGGCGTGGCGATGTCGCCATCCTCGTAATCGTCGTCCTGAGACGCCGCTGGCGGCGGCGGCTTCTTTGGCTTGTCGTCGGGCTTGTCGCGAGCCGTGGCGCCGCCCTTGCTTGTCTTTCCTGCCTTGGCCATGCGTTTCCTCTGCACGGGTCAAATCATCTGCCGGAATTCTACTCAGTTCCCTGGCGCTTGTAACGTGAGGAGATGGCGCGGCCGGTCACACTCCGCCGCGCCAGTCAGGCTCTAGAAGGTCGCGCCGGCCTTGACCATGTAGGTGCGGCCGGGCAGCGGATAGGCCGAGAAGCGGCCGGCCGTGAACGAGCTCGCGATGGCGTAGTCGTAGTACAGCGCGTTGAACAGGTTGTTGACGCTGAGCGACCAGAAGAAGCGGTCGACTTGTCCGCTCAGCTTCAGATCGGCGGTGGCGTTGCCGGGGATCCGGCTCTGGGTGTTGGCCTGATCGTTGTCCATGATGCGCGAGCTCCAGGCCCGCACCGTGGCGTCGAACACCAGATAGTTCTGCCAGATATTCCAGGTCAGGCCGATGTTGCCGGTGTAGCGGGAGACCAGCGGCACGTCGTTGCCGGCCCACATGCCGTCGCGGAACACGGCACGGGTGATCGCCATGCCGCCGCGCAGCGTGACGCTGTCGCTGACCTTGAGCGATGCGCTGGTCTCGGAGCCATAGCGCCGCGTGGGGTCGAGGTTGACGTTGTAGAACAGCACCGGGTTGAAATGGATCTCGTTCTCGAGGTCCATCAGATAGACGCTGGTCTGCACCTGAAACAGGTTGGTCTTGACCCGGAAGCCGCCCTCGACGTCCTCTGACGTCTGGGTCTTGAGCTGGAAGTTCTGCGGCAACGGGTTGAAGAACGCGTCGAAGCCCGGGCCTGACAAAACGCGCTCATCGACATCGGGCGTGCGGAAGGCACGCGCGGCGCGGCCGAACACCGAGAAGGTGTCGGTGAAGCGATGCTCGATGCCGACATGTGCAGCGTACTGCGTCTCGTTGCTGCCGAGCGGGGAGGCCTGCGTGTCGAACGCGAACGGCGCGTTCGGGTCGTAGCGGTCGCGCGCCGAGACGTTGGTATTCTGCACGCGCGCGCCGTAGGAGAAATCGGTCGTCGGCAACAGACCCAGCGTATGCTGCCAGTAACCGGCGACGGTCTGCTGCTCGATGTTGTAGATGTGGAAGGGGTCGACGCCCTGATAGGCGCCGCGCGCCTCGCGGAACGTCGAATCGTAATAGTCGATGCCGGTCAGGATCGTCGACGGCATTCCGAACGCGACGTTCTTGATGCTGAGCCGCGGTGTCAGCGACCAGGTCTGCAGCGCCGCATCGTTGTAGGTCGAGGCGAAGCTGATGGTCGGCACTGTGCCGAAGAAGCCGCTTTGCGTCTCACGCTGCCGCCAGCCGCCGTCGACGATGAGGTCGACGCCGTTGGTCAATGTTTTGGTAAAGCCGGCCGTGACGCTTGCCGTCTGCTGGTTGGCGTAGTCGAACGGCGTCGCCGCGCCGCGGCGATCGGTGAGCAGCTGGTTGACGCCGATCGACGGATCGACCAGCCGTCCGCCGGGCAGGCCGAGCTTCTGGTCGCTGCCGGTGACGGTCAGGAAGGCGATTAGATCCGACGTGGTGTAGTTGACGCTGCCGACCGCGTTGCGCTGGTCGAGCGCATTGTTGACGCGGTAGCCGTCGGACTTGATGCCATTGCCGTAGAACGAGGTCGACCAGGGTCCGGAATTGAGCGCCGCGGACACGGCCGCCATCCGGCTATTGAAGGAACCGAACCCGCCCTCGGCCCTGATCGTGGCGGGTGGACCGCCAGCGCCGGTCTTGGTGATGATGTTGACCACGCCGCCCACCGCGTTGTCGCCATAGAGCACCGCGCCGCTGTTGCCTCTGACGATCTCGATCCGCGCGATCGAATCGAGCGGGATCGTGGTGAGGTCGAAGCCGGCCTTGTCGACGTCGTTGAGGCGGCGGCCGTTGAGCAGGAACAGGGTGTTGTCGGAGGCGAACGCGCCGAAGCCGCGCAGGTCGACCGAGGTCTTGGCGCCGTTCGGTCCTCCATAGGGCGTTTGCAACTGCACGCCCGGCACCTGCGCGAGAATCTCGGGCAGCGACTGCACCGGCGAATGCGCGATGTCGTCGGCCGTGATCACGGTCGAGGAGGAGCCGACAATACCGGCGAACTGGCGGCCGCCACCGGCGTCGCCCGTTCCGGTGACTACACCGGTCCCGGTCGCGCCCGATCCGCTTCCGCTGCCCGCGTTGTTGCTCTGCGTGGTGCCCGGCGCCGGGCGGCGCGGTGCCGGTGTTTGGTCGGCCGCCGGCTTGGCGCGCGTGACATTCTGGTCGCCCGGCTTGGTGACTTCGATCGCGGGCAGCTGATCGGGAGCGGGCGCCTGCTGCGCCCGCGCGGCTGAGATGATGATTGACGGCACGATCATCGTCGACGCGAGCAGAAGCGCGCGGCGCCGACGGGCAGGGTAGCAGAACATAGGCGAGACCTCGGTAACGTCAGTGGCACGTCACCGCGAACCAGTCTCACCATGTGCTTGCCGCATCAGGTGAAGCTCATGCCTGTACTCCCCGACCGGCATCCTCGCGTGTGACCACGGCTGACGGCAGGTCTCCTGGCTCGCGGGTCGTTACCCTTCGTCGCCTTCCCAGGACCGAGACTCCCAGTGGCATCTGACGAAGGATTCACCGCATACAGTTGCGGGGGCAGCCGCGGCCTTGGGGAGGTTTCCCCGCACCGCATTCCCTTTTCATCTCATCAAAGAACCGTCATGTTCATCTAGGGTTCGGCCGCGCAGCAAAGTCAATCCGGCGGCGGTCGGGCGATCGCCGCACGGCCACGGTTTTTGTCGAGTGTCGCTTGTCTGCCACGGCGATCGCTGTAAGAGCATGGATCCAATGAGCGTGCAGGAGTTTGCCTTGGCGGCCGAGGTCGCGGCGCGGCGCCGGTGGGGTGCCACCGCGGCGCTGCTCGCGCTCGTGGCGCTGCTGCTGGTGATCTCGCTCGGCATCGGGCCGGTGCGGTTGTCGCCGCTTGCGGTGATCGAGGCGCTGTTCGGCGGCGGCAGCGACGTGGCGCAGGTGATCGTGCGCGAGATCCGCCTGCCGCGCACCATCCTTGCATTCGCGATCGGCGGCATTCTCGGGCTGTCAGGCGCGGCGCTGCAGGGCCTGCTGCGCAATCCGCTGGCCTCGCCATCGCTGTTCGGCGCGCCGCAATCCGCGGCATTCGGCGCGGTGTTGGTGATCGCGCTGGGGCTTGCCGATGTACGCTCGTATGCACTGCCGGTGGTGGCGATCATCGCCGCCTTCGGCTCGGTGTTCGCGCTGCTCGCGATCGCCGGCCGCAATGCCGGGCTGCTGATCCTGATCCTCGCGGGGCTCGCGATCTCGAGCTTTGCGGGAGCCGCGACCGCCCTGGTGATGAACCTCTCCAGCAATCCGTTCGTGGTGCTGGAGATCGCGTTCTGGCTGCTCGGCTCGCTGGAGGACCGCAGCTTCCAGCACGTGGCGCTGGCGCTGCCCTTCATCGTCGCGGGTGCCGCCATCCTGCTGAGCCAGGCGAACGCCTTCCGCACGCTGACGCTCGGCGAGGAGGCCGCACAGAGCCTCGGCGTCGATGTCGCCCGGCTGCGGCTCCTTGTGATCACAGGCGTTGCGCTCGGCGTCGGCGGCGCGGTTGCCGTGACCGGCACGATCGGTTTCATTGGGCTCGTCGCCCCGCATCTGATGCGACCGCTGATCGGCCACGATCCGGCGCGGCTTCTGGTGCCGAGCGCGCTTACCGGCTCGGCCCTGCTGCTCGCCGCCGATATCGCGGTGCGCATCATCCCGTCGACCTCGGACATCAAGGTCGGCGTGCTGACCTCGATCATCGGCGTGCCGTTCTTCCTCTATTTGATCATGCGCGAACGCCGCGCGCTCGGTGGGGGCGTGGCATGACATTGCTTACCACCAGTGGTCTCTATGCGTCGCTCGGCCGTCGCGAGGTGCTGCATGATATTTCGTTGTCGCTGGCCCCGGGTCATCTGGTCGCGCTGGTCGGGCCGAACGGCGCCGGCAAGACCACGCTGCTGCGCGCGCTGGCCGGGCTGATCCCGTCGAACGGTGAGATCCGGATCGGCGACGATGCGCTGGCGTTGCTGCCTCTGCGCGAGCGCGCCAAGCGCTTCGCCTATCTGCCGCAAGGGCACATGGTGCATTGGCCGCTGCCGGCGCGGGACATCGTCGCGCTCGGCCGCTATCCGCATGGCGCCACCGACCCGGGACGGCTGTCGCCGAGGGATGTGGAAGCCGTGCTGCGAGCGATGCAGGCGGTCGACGTCGTCGAATTCAGTGATCGCCGCGTCACCGAGCTGTCCGGCGGCGAGCGCAGCCGCGTAGCGCTGGCTAGGGTGCTCGCGGTCGAGGCGCCGGTGATCCTCGCCGACGAGCCGACCGCATCGCTCGATCCGCGCCACCAGATCGACGTGATGCAGAAGCTGCGCAATGTCGCCGACACCGGCGTGCTGGTCATCGTGGTGACGCATGATCTCGGGCTCGCCGCGCGCTTCGCCGATCATGTGTTGGTGCTGTCGGAGGGACGGCTGGCGGCGCAGGGCACGCCTGATGAGGCATTGTCGGAGAGCGTCCTCGCCAGCGTGTTCCGGGTCAGCGCCTATCGCGCCGAATTTCGGCGCGAGACAGTGATCGTGCCGTGGGCGGACGTGTGATGATCCGGCATTGCCACGAACTCGGTGCACCTCTCCCGCTTGCGGGGGAGGTCGCATCGCATCAGGGATGCGATGCGGGTGCGGGCTCTCTCCACAATGCGATTCGCGGAGAGAACCCCCACCCCAGCCCTCCCCCGCAAGCGGGAGAGGGGGCGCAGTTTCGGCGCGGCCGGCATCTCGCTTCGTTTCACCTTGCGCTGGTGTTCGCGTTTCTGACATGGATCATGTCGTGTAATGCCGCGTCCGCCGCCGGACCACGCATCGTCTCGATGAACGTCTGCAGCGACCAGCTGGTGCTGTCGCTGGCCGATCCGGATCAGATCCTCGGTCTCAGCCGCTTCTCGCGCGACGCCTGGCAATCCTGGACCGCCGGAAAGGCGCGCAACTATCCGCGCCTGTCCGGCGGGGCCGAGGACGTTCTGCTGCTCAAGCCCGATCTCGTCGTCGTCAGCCTGTTCGACAAGCGCGCGACTCGCGACTTGCTCAAGGCCCACGGGTTGTCTTTGGTCGAATTCACCGTGCCGCGCACGCTGGACGAGGTGAAGGACCAGATCCGGGCGATGGGCGACGTGCTGCAGCATCCGCAGCGCGCGCAAGCCGATATCGCGCGGCTCGACGCGGCCGTCGCGCAGGTGCGGGCGGTCGCGAGCGCGCATCACTATCGCGTGCTGCCGCTGGAGCGGCGCGGCTTCGTCGCGGGCGACAGTAGCCTGATCAGCTCGTTGCTGGCGGCAACCGGCCTGACCAATGCCGCAGGCGAGCTCGGGCTTGGTGCCGGCGGCTTCGCTTCGCTGGAGGCGATCGTGCAACTACGGCCGGATTTCATCCTGGTGTCGGAGGCCGGGAATCACGCCGAGGACGAGGGCCGCGCCTTCCTGTTGCATCCGGCGCTGGAGCGCTTCTATCCGGAGGGCAAGCGCATCGTGTTGCCCGAGCGGCTCACGGTATGCGGCGGCGTGATGCTGGCCGATGCGCTGGATCGGCTGACGGAAGAGCTCAAGCGGGTGACGCGGTAGAGCGGTCCCGTCATCCCCGCGCAAAGGCTTCGCCTTTGTCGCTGGAGGTGCGAGCTCTTGCGAGCCTCGAAGGATGCGCGGCCCGGACATTTCCACATGTGCAGAGAGCGGGACCGTCGCCCTTCGAGGCTCGCCGAAGAGGCGAATACCTCAGTGACGGTGATATTCATGTGTGCGCGCGGTTAGGCGCCTATCCCATCACCACCGGGCCGCCGGCCTTCTTCCAGGCGTCGATGCCGCCCTCGATATGGGCGGTGTTGGTCAGTCCGGCTTTCTTGGCGGCGGCGACCGCCATTGCGGAGCGCTCGCCGAAGGCGCAGAAGAACACGACGCGGCGGCCGGTCGCGGCGGCGACTTCGCGCAGCATGCCTCCCGGCTGCAAGGTGGCGCAAATCCCGGGATACGGCGCATGCAGCGCGCCCGCCAGCGTGCCGTGCTTGGCGCGCTCGGCGCTCTCGCGCAGATCGACCAGCAGCACGTCGGGCCGGCCGAGGCTTGCGATGGCGTCGCGCGTGTTCAGCGAGAGGCCTTCCTTGGCAAGTTCGTCCTGGTGCAGGCCGACATGCATGTTAGCGGGCACCACGACATCCATCAGCTTCGGGCTCGGCAGATTGAGGTTGTTCATCAGCTCGACATAGTCGTCGATCGATTTCACCTGCAGCCGCGGATTGTAGCGCTTCTCCTCGCCGATGGTGGAGACGGTGTCGCCCTTGTAGTCATGCGCGGGAAACACCATCGTCTCCTCGGGCAGCTTGAGCAGGCGGTTGAAGATCGAATCGTATTGCGCCCGCGCGCTGCCGTTCTGGAAATCGGTGCGACCGGTGCCGCGGATCAACAGCGTGTCGCCGGTGAAGACGCGGTCGCCCATCAGATAGCTATAGGAATCGTCGGTGTGGCCGGGCGTGTACATCGCCTCGAGGCAGAGGCCCTCGATCGTCACCCTGTCGCCGTCGGAGACGCGCATCGAGACCACGTCGGCCTTGCTCTGCTCGCCCATGATGGTGATGCACTGGGTGCGATCGCGCAGTTCGCCGAGGCCGGTGACGTGATCGGCATGCAGATGGGTGTCGACGGCTTTCACCAGCCGGAGGTCGAGTTCTTGCAGCAGCTTGCAGTAGCGGTCGGCCTTTTCCAGCACCGGATCGAGGATCAGCGCCTCGCCGCCGGCGCGGCTCGCGAGCAGATAGCTGTAGGTGCCGGACACGCTGTCGAACAGCTGACGAAAGATCATGGCGGCTTACCTATTCTTCGATTCAAGTCATTAGAAGCATATTATTCCATAAATATGGTTGATTCAAAGCAAATACATCCCCGCGGCGCCCGGCCCGCACCCCTAGATCCAGCGTCATCCTGGGCAGCGCGTCGCGCGTCTTGAAGGGGCGACAACCCGGCTCTTTCCGATGACGGGTATTCGCTTTGGGGGATTCCTACGGCCGCACCAGCGTGTAGCCGTTCTCGGTCAACAGCAGGATCTGTGCGACACCAACCTGCACCGGCGTGGCGGCGGCGATGTAGTCCGGCCGCTTGCCGGTGTCGCGCTCGATGGTGTCGACGGTGTTGAGGCAGATGTCGATCCGCGCGCCCTGCGCGACCAGGCTCTCGACCAGCTTGCGATTGGCGTTATCGGGCCTCAGCAGCTCGATGCCCGGGCCGAAGGCGACGATCTCGACCGCGACCTTGTCGGGGTCGTAGTGCTTCATCAGATTGCTGGCGACGCTGAGGACGAGGCCCTGCTTTCTCGGATCGTTGTCGGACAGCTGCAGCACGACCTTGTGCTCGGCGAACGGCTTGTCCTGCAACGGCGCGAGCTGGGCGCGGGCGAGCGGCATCGCCAGCACGATCAGAGCACAGCCGAACGCCGCGATCAGCGCGCGCCGCGTCATCCGTGCCTCGCAATGCCCAAATTGCCCTCGACGCCTTTCAACGTCACGCCGGGTTCTTCGCGGTTCGGCGGCCGGCCGGCGCGTAGATGCCTGGCGACGACATCCCAGATCGGCGCGCCGTTCTGCTGGTTGACGGAAGCCCAGCCCGCGACCTTGTAATGCTTGCCGGCTTCGAGATGCTTGCCGTTGCCGAGCTTCAGCTCGGAGATGCGCTTGCCGACGCTCTCGGTGGGCGTGCAGGTGTAGGCGAGGCCGCCGACGCGCACCATGTCGCCGCCCTGCTGATAATAGGGATCGGCGTTGAACAGATTGTCGCAGACGTCTTCCAGCACATCCTTGATCTGGCTGCCGGTCATCGTCGCGAGGTAGGTCTCGGGATAGGTGATCGCGGTCTCCGACAGCACGTCCTCCATGGTGATCGGCTGGCCGGCGAGCGTGGTGAGGCCCCAGCGGAAGCCCGGCGACAGCGCGATCTCGGCGTTGAGCTCGTTCAGCAGCGCGTCGCAGATCAATTGGTCGACGGTGCCGGAGAAATTACCGCGGCGGTAAAGCAGGCGGTCGGCGGTGCCGAGCTTGTCGCTCCATTCGTCGGCATGCGGATCGCGCATCTTGTCGATCAGTGCCTGCATTGCGGGATCGGGCTTCAACAGCTCGGCGAACACCGGCAGCAGGCGGTAGCGGAGATTGGCGACCTTGCCCTTGGCGAGGTCGAGATCGAGCACGCCGATGAACTTGCCGTTGGAGCCGGCATTGGTGACCAGCGTGACGCCGCCGGCATTGGTCACCGTGATCGGGATCGGGATCGCGTCATGGGTGTGGCCGCCGAGGATGACGTCGATGCCGGTGACGCGGCTGGCGAGCTTGAGGTCGACATCCATGCCGTTATGCGACAGCAGGATCACCGCCTCGACCTTGTCGTTGTTGCGATGGCCGTCGACCAGCTTCTGCAATTCGTCGTCGCGGATGCCGAATGTCCAGTCCGGCGTGAAGCGCTTGGGATGCGCGATCGGCACATAGGGGAAGGCCTGGCCGATGATCGCGACGCGATGGCCGCCGATCTCCTTGATAACAGACGGCTTGAACACCCGCCCCGAGGCGGGATCGAACGCCTTGGCGTCGTTGAACGCGGCTTCCTCGGTCAGGAATACGTTCTGCGCCAGGAACTCGCCCTTGAAGCGGGAGAGATTGTCGCGCAGCACCTGCTCGCCATAGGTGAATTCCCAATGCCCGGTCATCGCCTCGATGCCGAGCAGGTTGGCGGCCTCCACCATGTCGGCGCCGTTCATGGCGTTGGCAAGCCCGGTGCCCTGCCAGAGGTCGCCGCCGTCGAGCAGGATCGAGCGCTTCTCGCCGACATCGGCGCGCAACTTGTCGATCAGCGTCTTCAGATGGGCAAAGCCGCCGAGCCGGCCGAAGCGTCCGGCGGCCTTCTCGAACTCGACACAGGTGAAGGCATAGGCGTCGGCGCTATCGGGCCGGATGCCGAAGCGGTCGAGGAATGCCTTGCCGACCAGATGCGGCGGCTGGCCGGCCATCGCGCCGACGCCGAGATTGACGCTGGATTCACGGAAGAACACCGGCTTCAGCTGCGCATGGGTGTCGGTCAAATGCAGGATGCGGGCGTTGCCGAAGCGTTCGAGGTCGTAGACGCTCGCGGTATCGGCGCCGCGGGCAAGGCGGGGCAGGCCGGCCACAAGCGTCGCGGCGGCCGAAGTCTTTAGGAAATCCCGGCGGCGGATGATCATCGCTCTCTCCGCGCGGCCCGTGGCCTGCGCGCCTTTAACGAACTTCCATGTCCTTCCAGCGTTCCTTTTCGCTGGTCGCCTGGAAAATCGATGCCTTTGCCAGCGCCTCGGCCTCCTTGGCCTGGGCGACTGCGGTGTCGAAATCACCAGCCTCGCCGGCCTTTTTTGCGGCGGCGAGCGTCGAAGCTGTCGTGGTCCACTGGTTGCGCAGAGAGCCGGCTTCCTTGTTGGCGGCTTCAGCCGCGGCATAGGCCGCCTTGTAATCGGCCTCGGAGGCGGCAAGGGCGCTGCTCCCGGCTGTGGTCAGCAGGGCCGATGCGGCGAAGATGGCTCGCATGACCGTCCTCATGGCCGTGCTCCCGGCCCCGAAATCGGCAGCCCGTTGCTGACATAGGACAAATAATATTCGAGGTTGCGGTATTCGTCGTCCTGCGGATCGAGCGGCACGCCGCGGATCTGGCTGTTGCAGGTGGTGAAGCGGCGGCTGGTGGTGCCCATGCCCGACCATTCCGAGCGGTAGATCGGCATCGCGTTCAAGATGCCGAGCGCCGGCGCCAGCACCTCGGCGCGGATCCGTTCGCCCGGGCTCTGGATGTGGCAGGTGGCGCAGGAGAAATTGAGCTGGCCGCGGCGGGTATAGAAATATTCCTTGCCCTTCTGGTAGGCCTGAAGCGCGCGCGGATCGTTCGGGATCTTGATGTCCATCGGCTTGCCGCGCGAGGTGAAGGCCATGTAGGCGGTGAGCGCCGCCATGTCGTCCTTCACATAGGAGAACGGCGCCTCGCCATTGGCCTCGCGGCAGCGGTTGAGCGCGAGCTCGAGCGTGACGACCTTGCCTTCCTTCTCGTCGAAATAGGGATAGGTCTGGCGGATGCCGATGCCCTTGTTCGGGAAGCAGTCGGCGTAGGTCTTGCCGTTCTTGAAGGGCGTCGAGAACATCTCCTTGCCGGCTTCGAGCGAGAACTCGTAGGGCGGAAACTGCTCCTTCTCTTCCCATTGCTTGTGCAGGTCCTCGTTCATCGAATAGGGACCGTTGACGAAATCCTCGAGCTTCAGCTTGGGGAATTTGGTGGTAAAGAATTTCTGGAACGCGGCCTTGTCGGCGGTGGGATCGACGCTGTCGGCCGCGCGTGCCGGCGCGAGCGCCAGCACGCCGAGCGTGAGCGCGGCGAACGCGGCGCGGATTACGAGGCGCCGCGTCATTGAATCTTCGCCGTGGTGGCGTCGGTCGCACCCTTGTTGTCGACCCAGCTGACCTTGAGTTCGCCGTCCTTCTTGCCGCCCTTGAAGGCGAACTTGACATAGGGGTCCTTGGACACGCCGCCGCCCCAGTCGGCGACGAACACCGGCTTGCCGTCATATTCGAAAGTCAGCACCTGGATGAAATGCGGCGGGATGATCTCGCCCTTGGCGTCCTTGACGAAGCCGGAATCCATCGGATGCTGGATCAGCGCCTGCACCTCGGTGGTGTCGCCGTTCGAGGTGGCGCGCACGCGAATGCTCGATGCCATCGGTTTGCTTCCTTGTTGTTTAGCGTGCGATCAGCCGCCGCAGCCGCCGACGGTGACCTTGATTTCCTTGGTCGCGCTGTAGAGCTTGCCGTCGGCCTCGACCAGCACCACGACGTTGCTGGTCTTGGCCATCTTGATGCGGTTGCCGACGCTCGGCAGCGTGCCGTCCGGAATCTTGTAGGATGCGACCAGCGAGATCGGGTTCTCGCTCACCAGGAACGAGATCGAGGTGACGCCTGATAGCGTCGTGGTGGCCGAGATCGGTACCACTGCGCCGTTCTCGGCGATCTCCGGCGCGTCCATCTTGACCTTGTCCGAAGGCTCGGCGGTCTTGCCGTAGAGCGCCTTGATCGCGTCCGCCACGGTCTTCTGCTTGAACGCATCTTCCGGATATTTGTCGTTGGCGGCGGCGAGCGCCCGCGGCACGTCGAACGGGATCACCCCGAGGCCGACCAGTGCGGCGACGCCCGCGCCCTTCAGCAGCAGGCGGCGCGCTTCGGAATATTCGTTGGTCGCAATGTTCATCGAAATCTCCTCAAGCGGTCGCGGCGTCACAGGGTCTGCAGGAAGTCCACCACCGCGTCGATTTCCTTCTCGCTCAAAATTCGGTTGCGGCCGAACGGCGGCATCACGGTCTGCGGGTTGCGCTTGGTCTCATCGGTGACGATCGCGATCAGCTCGTCGCGGCTGTATTTCGCCTTGAGGCCAGTCAGCTCGGGGCCGATCGTGCCGGGCAGCTCGCCGCCCTTGATGACATGACAGGTCAGGCAATTGCCCTTGCCGCGGTCGAAGGCGAGCTTTTGGCCTTCGGCGGCGGATTGGGCTTGCGCGGACGCAGCCATAGCAGTGCCGGCCAGCAGCGCCAGAACGAAGGCTGGCTTGGAGAAAGTGGCGATCAAGGACGTTTCCCGGGCTTCAATCTCGATGATCCCATCGCAATATAAAGAGTGGAAAGCACAAAGGCCATCGGCTGGCAATCTGGAGAATAGGCGCGTTGCGACGGGGTTAATGACAGCGTGGTGGTCCGGAACTGGAGTGGTCCCCTGAGCCTTCCACCTGCCATGTTGGTGCGGTTGAGTGCGGTTGAGGCGTAAGGAGAGCGCGGTGGCGGAGTTCGTGGTGGAGTTCGGCAAAGACGGGCGGCCGGTCGAAGCGGATGGGCGGCTCGATGCGGCGGCCTTCCACCGCAACCATCAGCCGATCTGGGCGGTGCTGAAGGATTTCCTCGCCGGCCAATCCGGTGACGTGCTGGAGGCCGGCAGCGGCACCGGCCAGCATGTCGTCTATTTCGCCGGCCGGACGCCCGACATCACCTGGTGGCCGAGCGACCTCCATGCCGCGCATCTGCGCAGCATCGCGGCCTGGCGCGTCCACGCCGGGCTCGCCAACATCCGGCCGCCGCAGCCGATCGATTTGTCCGATCCGGCCTGGTCGCCGGCGCCGTCAGACGGCAAAGGTCCGGACAAGCTGCTCGCGATCTTCTGCGCCAACGTGATCCACATCGCGCCGTGGCGCGTCGCCGAAGGCCTGTTCGCCGGCGCCGCGCGGCACCTGCGCGCCGACGGCCGGCTGTTCCTCTATGGCCCGTTCAAGCGCGGCGGCAAGCACACAGCGCTCAGCAATGCCGTGTTCGACACCTCGCTGCGCGAGCGCGACGCCGAGTGGGGTGTGCGCGACATCGCCGACGTCGAGGCGCTTGCGGAGCAAGTCGGGCTGAAGCTTGGCGGCAGCTTCGAGATGCCGGCCAACAATTTGATCCTGATGTTCGTGCGGAAGGATGCCGCTCAAGCGTAGGATGGGTAGAGCGAAGCGAAACCCATCATGCTTGATTGAGGCGCCGATTGATGGGTTTCGCTACGCTCTACCCATCCTACAGGTCGGGCGATTTCCGGCTCAATCGTAAGCCAAGCACCATCCATCTCCACGCAGCCAGCAACCGTCGTCGGGGACGTCGGCATTGCGGTACAGTCGCGTCACCTTCTGCCAGCCGCCGCGGGTGAAGGCTTCGGCCAAGGCTTTTTCCGATCGTTCGTCACGACCGCCATCGCAGGGAATGATCGCGACCGGCGATATCCAGGCGGCCTGATAGCCTGCGCCTTCGCGTCGGACCCGGAACACGGCGCCGGATCGCGCCACCTGTTCCGGCGCGCCACCCTTGAAGCCCTCATCCGATGTCAGCGGCAGGATCAGGCGGCCTCCCTCGGCGAGGCCGTCGAGCCAGCGCGCGGCGGGCCGGGTGCAGCCGGCATTGACGTAGATCACGTCGGCCGGCCCGAACTCCACCTGCGTGCCGTCGCCCGCGATGATCGCGACATTCTCGTAAGGAGCGAGATTGGCGCTGGCGCGCGCTGCAAGCTCCGGGTCATATTCAATGCCGGTGACGCGGCCGGATGGTCCGACCAGATGCGCGAGCAGAGCTGTGTAGTATCCGGTGCCCGTGCCGACATGCACCACATGCTCGCCGGCCGCTGGCGCGGCCTGGTGCATGAGATAGGCATGCAGCGACGGCTGGCCGTTGTTGAGGCGACGCTCGGGCAGCAACGCGACCAGATCGTTGGTATAGAGATAGACCGGGTCGGCATCGGGCGTCGGCATGTAGTTGCCGTTCCACCACCGCAGCATCAGCCAAGGTCCCGGGCCGACGAAGTCCTCGCGCGGGATGGCGGCAAAGGCCGCGGTCAGCCGCGCATCGGCGACGTTGGCGGCGGCCAGGATCTGCTTGGCATAGGCTCCGCGGACGATGCGGAGTTCGGCTTGCGGGTCCATCACGGCGCTCCCTTTGCCTTCATGTGTCATTTGACACACCAAGGTGTGTGAAATAGCATACTTAAACGACGGAGGCCAGAATGAAGAGGCGGCTTTATCCGGCTGTGCTGGAGCGCGGTCCGCGCGGCGCGTTCGGGGCATGGTTTCCCGATTTTCCCGGCTGCGTCGCCGGCGGCAAGTCGCAGGAGGAGGCGATCGAGCGCGCCGAGCATGCGCTGGCGCAGACGGTGGACGGCTGGGCCGAGCAGGGCCGCGCGCTGCCGGAGCCGACGCCGATCGAGCGGATCGTGCCGCCCAAGGGCTCCGATGTCGCCGCCTTCTTCATGGTCGGCGTCGATCCGCCCGATCCGTCCGAGCGGGTGAATGTCTATCTGCCGAAAAGCCTGATCACGCGGATCGACAAGCACGCGGCCTCGATTGGCATGAGCCGCTCAAGTTTCTTCGGCTTCGCTGCCTCGCTGGCGCTGGAATGGGCGCCCGGCATCGCGAAAGCAACCTTCGTCGAGCCACGCTCCAAGGTGCACAAGACCGGCGCGCTGCGCGCCGAGAAGCGGCCGGGCAAGAAGCCTGTGCGATAGGCAACGCGCGTTGGAATACACTTGACGTCGTCCTGGCTTTCGCCAGGACGACGTCGGAGAGTATTCGACCAGGCCATCGCGCGTGCGCCTCCCGCATGGCCTGCGCCCGTTTGCGCCGGTTGATCGGCCCGTACCCGCTCTCCATAGTGCCGGCGATTGGAGGCTCCCGCCGGGGCTTCGATGCGGGAATGCCGATGATCGACGTGACAGCAGCGGATGAGACCAGCGATGACGCGCGGGCGCGCGGCAATGTCTGGCGGCTTGCGGCGGCGCAGGCGCTGACCGGCGCCAACTCGGCGGTGATCTTCGCCACCGGCTCGATCGTCGGCGCGACGCTGGCGCCGAGCGTCTCGCTCGCCACCGTGCCGCTCTCGATGTATGTGCTCGGCCTGGCCGCCGGCACGCTGCCGACCGGCGCGATCTCGCGCGCCTATGGACGGCGCACAGCCTTCATCGTCGGCACCTTCTGCGGCACGCTCACCGGCGCGCTCGGCGCCTTCGCGATCCTGCACTCCTCGTTCTGGCTGTTCTGCGGCGCGACCTTCCTCGGCGGGCTCTACGGCGCCGTCGCTCAGTCCTATCGCTTCGCGGCGGCCGACGGCGCCAGCGTCGCGTTCCGGCCCAAGGCGGTGTCGTGGGTGATGGCCGGCGGCGTGTTCGCCGGCGTGCTCGGGCCGCAGCTCGTGCAATGGACCATGGACATCTGGCCGCCCTATCTGTTCGCGTTCTCCTTCGTGATGCAGGCACTGGTCGCGCTGGTGGCGATGGCGGTGCTGTCGGGGGTCGACGCGCCGAAGCCCGCGGCCGCGGATCTGCATGGCGGCCGTCCGCTGCTCGAGATCGCCAAACAGCCGCGTTTCATCGCCGCCGCGCTGTGCGGCGTGATCGCCTATCCGATGATGAACCTGGTGATGACCTCGGCGCCGCTCGCCATGAAGATGTGCGGGCTCACGGTCAGCGATTCCAATTTCGGCATCCAGTGGCACATCGTGGCGATGTACGGCCCGAGCTTCTTCACCGGCTCGCTGATCGCGCGGTTCGGCGCGCCTCGCATCGTCGCGCTCGGGCTGGCGCTGGAGGCGGTGGCCGCGATGATCGGGTTGTCGGGTATCACGGCGCCGCACTTCTGGGCGACGCTGTTCGTGCTCGGCGTCGGCTGGAATTTTGCTTTCGTCGGCGCCTCCGCGCTGGTGCTGGAAACGCATCGCCCGCAGGAGCGCAACAAGGTGCAGGCGTTCAACGATTTCCTCGTCTTCGGCATGATGGCGATCGGCTCGTTCTCATCCGGCCAGCTGCTGGCGCATTACGGCTGGAACGCAGTCAACTGGGTGGTGTTTCCGCCTGTTCTGCTCGGCCTTGCCGTGCTGTCGCTCGCCTCGTTCGCCAGGCGGCGGGCGAAATTGCGCGCGTTGGAAGAAATCCCGGATCCAAGCATCTGAAGCTTTCCAAGCATGATCCTTCAAAAGGCCGCTTCGCGCTTTTTCGGATCATGCTCCTGCCAGCTGCTGACACTTCGATCCGTTTCGAAGTGACCGGCTTGCGCGGCTCCTTACATCGTGAGAACGGATAATCCGGTCCTGACGATGTCGGAAGCAAGAGCAAGAAATGGACGCATCCTCACCCACGCGAACTGACGAATCCTCGCTCGGTTACGAAGGCTGGCGCATCGTCGCCGTCTGCTTCCTGCTGGCGACCTTCGGCTGGGGTCTCGGCTTCTACGGCCAGAGCGTCTATGTCGCCGAGCTGCACAAGCAGCACGGCTGGCCGGCCTCGCTGGTCTCGTCCGGCACGACCTTCTTCTATCTGTTCGGTGCCGCGCTGGTCGCCTTCGTCAGCGAGGCGATCAAGGCGTTCGGCGCGCGCAGCTGCCTGATCGCCGGCACCTTCGCGATGGCGGTCGCGGCGGTCGCGATCGGCCAGGTGCGCGAGCCGTGGCAGCTCTATCTCGCCGACGCGCTGCTGGCGGTCGGCTGGGCCGGCACCAGCCTCGGCATCATCACCAACACGCTCGGCCTGTGGTTCGACAAGAAGCGCGGCATGGCGATCAGCCTGGCGCTGAACGGCGCGAGCTTCGGCGGCATCGTCGGCGTGCCGCTGCTGGTCGCCGGGATCGGCGCATTCGGCTTCTCCGGCGCGATGATCGCGGCAGCTGGGCTGCTGGTCGTGATCATGGTGCCGGTCATCCTGATCTTCGTCGGGCGGCCACCGGCGCATCTGCACGCGGTGACTTCAGCGGCTGCCGATGCGCCGTCGGCGACGCAGGTGCGCGCCCGGGCACTGCGCGACATCCGCTTCCTTTCGGTCTCGATTGCTTTCGCGCTGGTGCTGTTCGCCCAGGTCGGCTTCATCGTGCATCTGATCGCCTATCTCGACCAGGTGATCGGCCGCGAGCGCGCCACGGTGGCAATGGCGCTGCTGACCGCGATGGCCGTGGTCGGCCGGGTCTCCTTCTCCTTCGTGATCGACCAGCTCAACCAGCGGCTGGCGTCGGCGTTGTCCTTTGTCAGCCAGGCGATCGCGCTGGCTCTCATCATCAACGTGCACAATGACGTCGTGCAGATCGCGGCCTGCGCGCTGTTCGGCTTCTCGGTCGGCAATCTGATCACGCTGCCGGCGCTGATCGTGCAGCGCGAATTCGATCCGCGCGCGTTCGGCGTGCTGGTCAGCCTGATCACCGCCATCAACCAGATCACCTATGCGTTCGGCCCCGGCGTGATCGGGCTGCTGCACGATCTCTCCGGCAGCTACACGCTGCCGTTCTACGGCTGCATCGGCCTCGAACTGATCGCGGCGGTGACGATCATGACCCGCGGCCGAAGCCAGCAACGCCGGTTATGATTTTCGACGTGACTTCTTCGTCTTCTTCGGTGCCTCCATCTTCCCGGCCGCCGCGACCCGCAGGAGGCGGCGGAAGGTCGGACATTCCATGTGGCTCGGCGCCGGGCAGACGGCGGCGTGGCGCAGGCCGTCGCGCATCGCGTTGAGGCGGCGGATGGTGCGGTCGAGCTCGTCGGCCTTGGCCGCCAGCATCTTCCGGTCGATCCGCGGCCTGCCGTCAGGCGCGAACATCCGTCCGATCTCGTCGAGCGAGAAGCCGGAGGCGCGGCCGAGCGCGATCAGCGCCAGCCGGTCCAGCACGCCCGGATCGAACAGGCGGCGCAGCCCGCGCCGTCCATGCGAGGCGATCAGCCCCTTCTCCTCGTAGAAGCGCAACGTCGAGGCACGCACGCCCGACTGTTCCGCAACCTCCGCGATGTCGATGTCCCTCACGCCTCTTGACCTCAAGTTCACTTGAACTGGCAGTGTGCAGCCTATCGCCTGCCCGCCGCAGGCAGCAAGCAGGATCAAGAAGCATGGATGCCGCATCGCAGGTCGACGACGAGCAGCTCAAATGCCGGAACGGCGCTGCTCATGGCTGACGCCGTGGAATACCTGGCGAGCGCGGCGTTGATTGGGACCGGCGCGACCATTGTGATGGACATCTGGGGGATGGTCCGCGCGCATCTGCTTGGCGTCCCGTCGCTGGACTATGCCCTGGTCGGCCGCTGGCTCGGCCATCTCGCATCCGGACGCCTGCGTCACGATCGCATCGCCGCCTCGCCGCAGGTCACCGGCGAACGGGTGATCGGATGGATCGCGCATTATCTGATAGGGATCGGCTTCGCCGGGCTGCTGCTTGCGATCTTCGGCCTCGATTGGGCGCGGCAGCCGACCATCGGTCCGGCGTTGCTCGTTGGGATCGGCAGCGTGGCCGCGCCATTCCTGGTGATGCAGCCCGCAATGGGCGCCGGCATTGCCGCGAGCCGCACGCCCCATCCATGGGCCGCGCGGCTGCAAAGTCTCGTGACACATGCGGTGTTCGGTGGCGGGCTCTACGCGGCCGGCTGGATCGGGCGGCTGTCGTCATCCTGGTAGCCCGATGGAGCTGAGCGCAATCCGGGATATGCCCCCGCGAAACGAGATCCCGGATTTCGCTTCGCTTCATCCGAGCTACGGAATTATCGGGTCGCGGAATTATGCCGCCCGCTGCTTCAGCAAATCCTCGAGGTCCAGCCGTCGCGTGAACATCGAGAGCTTGCCGTCCGCGCTGCGCGGCCATTCGGCTTCGGGGCGGTCCCAATAGAGCTCGACGCCGTTCTCGTCGGGATCGCGCAGGTAGAGCGCCTGGCTGACACCGTGGTCGCTGGCACCGTCGAGCTGGATGCCGGCCGACAGCACCCGATGCAGCGCGTCAGCGAGCGCCGGCCGGGTCGGATAGAGGATGGCGGTGTGGAACAGGCCGGTGGTGCCGGGCGGCGGCGGGCGGCCGCCCTTGCTCTCCCAGGTGTTGAGGCCGATGTGGTGGTGATAGCCGCCGGCCGAGATGAAGGCCGCATCGGTCCCGAGGCGCTGCTGCAATTCGAAACCGAGCACGCCGCAATAGAAGCCGAGCGCGCGCTCGAGATCGGCGACCTTGAGGTGGACATGCCCGATCCGCGTGCCCGCGACGATGGGGGGATTTTCAGGCATGAGCTGGCTCCGGTGGCATCAACGCCCTGCCGTCAGCGGCAAGGCTTCGCCGCCTGATATAGTGCGGATTTGCCGGGGCCGGAGCAATCCATCCGGAAACGCAGCGTTTCCGGATGGCGCCACTTCCGGCCGGATCTAGCAGAGCTCCGACAGTTCGCCGCCGGGCAGCTGGAACTCGAACGTGTTCAGCGTCATCGAGACCATCGTGTAGTAGCCGCAGAGGCCGATCACCTCGACCAGGCCGCGCTGGCTCAGCACTTCGATCGCCTCGTCATACAGTGCCTTCGGCAGGCCGTGACCTTCGTGCAGTGCCTTGGCGACGTCGTAGATCATCCTGGCCTTGGGGTCGTCGAAGGTCGGCGTCCGGCGCACCCGGATGTCCTCGATGATCTTCGGATCGAGCCCGCCCTTCAGCGCGAGGCGCTTGTGGGCATACCATTCGTAATGCGCGGTCCAGTGCCGCGCGGTGACGAGGATCGCGATCTCCGACAATTTTGGCGGAAAGATCGTGTCGAAGCGCAAGACCTCGCCGAGCCGCGTGGCGTGCCGCGCCATCTCCGGACTGTTCAGCCAGGCCATCATCGGCGCCGGTGGCGCGCCGCGCTTGCCGGCGATCGACTCGTCGTAGGTTTCTTTCTGGGCGGCGTTCATTTCGCTAGGCGAAAGCAGTTTCAGCCGCATGTCCGTTTCCTCTTGTTTTTCAACCGTTACCCCGTCTCGGCGATACACCCGATCGCGCAAGGTGAGTAGCGACGCCAGAGCATGGCGCGGCCGCGAGGCATATTGAATTCGGCGGCTGCGTAGGTCTAAGGTCGAATCCAATTCGTCGAATTTGACTGGAAACGCACCATGGCTGACCTCGAGAAATTCCGCGCAGAGACCCGCGCCTGGCTGGAGCAGAACTGCCCGGCCGAGATGCGCAAACCGATGACCTCGGATGGCGACACCTTCTGGGGGGGCCGCAATGCGAAATTCTCGTCGGACGCGCAGCGGGTCTGGTTCGAGCGGATGCGCGACAAGGGGTGGACCGTGCCGCATTGGCCGAAGGAGTATGGCGGCGGCGGCCTCGACGGCGAGGAAGCCAAGATCGTGCGCCAGGAGATGGCGGCGATCGGCGCGCGGGCGCCGCTGACCTCGTTCGGCATCTCGATGCTCGGGCCGGCGCTGTTGAAATACGGCACCGAGGAGCAGAAGAAGGAGCATCTGCCGAAGATCACCGCGGGCCTGATCCGCTGGTGCCAGGGCTATTCCGAGCCGAACGCCGGCTCGGACCTCGCCTCGCTGCAGACCCGCGCGGTCGGCGACGGTGACGACTACATCATCAACGGCCAGAAGATCTGGACCTCCTACGCCAACTATGCCGACTGGATCTTCTGCCTGGTGCGCACCGATCCTGCGGCCAAGAAGCACGACGGCATCAGCTTCATCCTGTTCGACATGACCTCGAAGGGCGTGTCGACCAAACCGATCCTGCTGATCTCCGGCTATTCGCCGTTCTGCGAAACCTTCTTCGACAATGTCCGCGTGCCGAAGTCGCATGTCGTCGGCACCGTCAATCGCGGCTGGGATGTCGCGAAGTACCTGCTGCAGCACGAGCGCGCGATGATCTCGGGCATGGGCGAGCGCGGCGTCGGCCGTCCGCTCGGCCAGATCGCCGCCGACTCGGTCGGCGCGGATGCGCAAGGCAGGCTCGACGACGCGCAGCTGCGCAGCCAGATCGCGAATTTCGAAGTCGACGAAGCGGCGCTCGCCGCGGCCGCGGAGCGCGCGGTCGATCTCGCCAAGGCCGGGCAGTCGCATCCGGCATTCTCCTCGGCGATGAAATATTACGGCACCGAGCTCAACAAGCGCCGCTACGAGATCCTGATGTCCGCCGGCGGCATCGACGCGCTGGAATGGGAGAGCGATCGCTCGAAAGGCGGCGCCCGCCCGCGCGCCTGGCTGCGCACCAAGGCCAACTCGATCGAGGGCGGCACCTCGGAGGTGATGCTCGGCATCGTCGCCAAGCGCATCCTCGATCTGCCGGGGGCGTGACGCGGTCTTTCCACCCGTCATTCCGGGGCGCGACGCAGTCGCGAGCCCGGAATCCATAACCCCAGATCGTGGTTATGGATTCCGGGCCTGTCCCTTCGGGCCATCCCGGAATGACGAACTTAGACATATCAGCTTCGAACGTTAGATCGGATTCTCCATGGCCCTCGTCCTCACCGAAGAACAATCCATGCTGCGCGACAGTGCGCGCGGTCTCATCAGCGACAAGGCGCCGGTGGCGCATCTGCGGTCCTTGCGCGACAACAAGGACGCGACCGGCTTCTCGCGCGAGCTCTGGACAACCTTTGCCGAGATGGGCTTCTCCGGCCTGTTGGTGCCGGACCAGTTCGGCGGCAGCGGGCTCGGCTGCGTCGAGGCCGGCATCGTCATGGAAGAGATCGGCCGCACCTTGATGCCGTCGCCGTTCCTTGCGACCTCGGTGCTCGCGGCCTCCGCACTGTCGCGCGGCGGCAGCGAGGCGCAGAAGGCGCAGCATCTGCCCAAAATCGCCAACGGCTCGCTGCTCGCGGCGCTCGCGATCGATGAAGGCGCCAAGCATCGTCCGCTGCAGACCAAATTGCAGGCTGTGCGCGCCGGCAACGGCTTCAAGCTGTCGGGTGACAAGGCCTTCGTGGTCGATGGCCACACTGCCGATCTGTTGATCGTTGCCGCGCGCAGCGCAGGCAGCGCCGGCGACAGGAACGGGTTGACGCTGTTCCTGGTCGATCCGAAGGCGAAGGGGCTCGCGGTCGAGCGCACCGCGATGGTCGATTCGCACAACGCGGCGCGGATCGTGTTCGACAATGTCGAGGTCAATGCCGACAGCGTGCTCGGCGAGGTCGATCAGGGCTTTGGGCTGCTCGAGGGCGTGCTCAATATCGGCCGCGGTGCGGTCGCCTCCGAAATGGTCGGTCTCTCCGACGAGGTGTTCGGCCGCACCGTGACCTATCTCAAGGAGCGCAAGCAGTTCGGCAAGGCGATCGGCGAATTCCAGGCGTTGCAGCACCGCGCCGCCCAGCTCTACATCGATATCGAGATCACCCGCGCCGCGGTGTTGAAGGCGTTGCAGGCGCTCGATACCGATCTCGACAAGGCCGCGCATGCGGTCGCGGTGGCAAAAGCGCGCGCGGGCACCACGGCAACGCTGGCTGTGCAGGAGGGCGTGCAGATGCATGGCGGCATGGGCATGACCGACCAGTTCGACATCGGCTTCTTCATGAAGCGCGCCCGGGTCTGCCAGGAGCTGTTCGGCGACAGCAATTTCCACACCGACCAGCTGGCGAGCGGCAAAGGGTACTGATTGTCATTCCGGGGCGCGCGAAGCGCGAGCCCGGAATCCATGGCGCCACCAGCTTTGCGGCTTGATGGATTCCGGGCCTGCGCCTATCGGCGCATCCCGGAATGACGGAATAGCGTCACCGGATCGGCGGTGCGTATTGCACGCCGCCGGCGTTCCAGAGCTGGTTCATGCCGCGCGGGATCTTCAGCCTGGAATCGGCGCCGACGTTGCGGTCGTAGACTTCGCCGTAATTGCCGACGTGGCGGATGATGCGCACCGCCCAGTCCTTGGTCAGGCCGAGATCCTCGCCATAGGAACCTTCGGTGCCGACCAGCCGCATCACTTCGGGCTTCTTCGACTTCAGCGCCTCGTCGATGTTCTTCGAGGTGATGCCGAGCTCCTCGGCGTTGATCATGGCGTAGAGCGTCCACTTCACGATCATCATCCAGTCGTCGTCGCGCAACCGGACCACCGGCGCCAGCGGCTCCTTGGAGATGATGTCGGCCAGGATGGTGTGGTCGTTCGGCTTGGAGAGGTTGAGCCGCAGCGCATAGAGCTGCGAGGCGTCCGAGGTCAGCGTGTCGCACTGGCCCGAATCATAGGCCTTCACGACATCGTCTAGCTTGTCGAACTTCATCTCCGTGTACTTCATGTTGTTGGCACGGAAATAGTCGGCGAGGTTGAGCTGCGTCGTGGTGTTGGCCTGCACACAGACCTTGCTGTCGTTGAGGTCGAGCGCGGAATCGATGTTGCGCGCGCGGGGAATCATGAAGCCCTGGCCGTCATAATAGGCGACCGCCGGGAAATAGAGATCGTAATTGGTCTCGCGCGACATGCTCCAGGTGGAGTTGCGCGAGAGGATGTCGACCTTGCGGTTCTGCAGCTCCTTGAAGCGTTCGCTGGCATCGAGCGGCACGAACTTCGCCTTCGACGGATCGTCGAAGATCGCCGCGGCGACCGCGCGGCAGAAGTCGACGTCGAAGCCGGTCCAGTTGCCCTTGTCGTCGGGGATCGAGAAGCCCGGCAGGCCCTTGTTGACGCCGCACAGCACGTCGCCGCGGCGGACGGTGCGCTTCAGCGTGCGGGTGTCGTAACGCTCATAGGTGATGGCGGCGGCCGCAACGAGCGCGGCGACCGCGAGCCCGATCGTCAGGCCGCCTCGAAATGTACGCATGGGTTCTCTCTCGCGAATGATCGGGGGAAAAGCGGGTCGGATATCGAAGGCGGGGTCGGGATCAGAGTTCGGGCTTCTGGCGGATGATCACCTTGGTGCCGACGGGAACGCGGTTGTAGAGATCGGCGACGTCGGCGTTGACCAGGCGGAAGCAGCCGGACGAGATCGCGGTGCCGATGGTGTCGGGCCGGTTGGTGCCGTGGATGCGGTACACCGTGGTGCCGAGATACATCGCGCGGGCGCCGAGCGGATTGCCCGGGCCGCCGGCCATGAAGCGCGGCAGATAGGGCTGGCGGGCGATCATTTCCGGCGGCGGCACCCAATCCGGCCACTCGGCCTTGCGGGTGATGGTCACGAGGCCCTGCCACTGAAAGCCGTCGCGGCCGACGCCGATGCCATAGCGCAGCGCGCGGCCATTGCCTTGCACGAGATAGAGATGGCGTTCGGCGGTGGAGACGATGATGGTGCCCGGCGCCTCGTTGGTCCGGTAGTACACGACCTGCTTCTGCCATTCCGGATCGAGCTGGTAGCTGTCGTCGGCGATCAGGCCCGGCTCGTCGGCATCGGGGCGGCTCTGGGCGAAGCCCTGCGACGTCGACAGCACGAGCGCACCTGTGGCAATCAACATCCAGACCAGGTGACGAAGTTTCGTCATGCAAAGCTCTCCTTGTTGGCAAGCAGCCAATGGTTGCTCCACCCAAATCAGGTTCGGAAGCATCAAATCTCAGCGGCAGCTTGATGGCAAGTTTAGGGCGGGCGTCACACTATATCACTGTAATGCTTCCGTTTTTTGTCGTCGGGGACGGCGGCGCGCGGCGCGGGCCGCCTCATTTCGGCGCGATCCAGAGCCGCAACGCGAACGAGACCAGCGCCACCGTGCCGACGCCGCCGAGCCAGAGCACGACGAACCACAGCAGGCGCTGACTGAGCGGCCGCTGACCGGGATCGGGCGGCATCAATGATATCCGTGGCCGGGCCGCACCTTGCCGCGGAACACCCAATAGGCCCAGGCGGTGTAGCCGAGGATCAGCGGCACCAGGATCGAGACTCCGAACAGCATGAAGATCTGGCTGTTGGCCGGCGCCGCCGCCTGCCAGATCGTGATGCTCTGCGGCACGATGTACGGATACATGCTAATGCCGAGCCCGGCATAGGACAGCGCGAACAGGGCGAGCGTCAGGAAGAACGGCTGGTGGTCGTTCCTGTTGCTGAGCGCGCGCAGCAACAGCGCCGTGACTGCGGCGACCGCGATCGGCACCGGCGCGGTGAGGACGATGTTGGGCCAGGCGAACCAGCGCTGGGTGTACTGTACGGCCAGGAACGGCGTTGCGATGCTGACGGCACCGATCGCGCACAGCATCGCGACCAGCAGGATCCAGCTCAGCTGGTAGGCGCGGTCGCGCAGCGAGCCTTCGGTCTTCATCACCAGCCAGGTCGCGCCGAGCAACGCATAGCCGATCACGAGCGCAATGCCGGTCAGGACGCTGAACGGCGTCAGCCAGTCCCACCAGCCGCCGGCATAGTGTCGTCCCTCGACATGGATGCCCTGCAGGATGGCGCCGAGCGCGATGCCCTGCGCCAGCGTTGCCACCAGCGAGCCGCCGGCGAAAGCGAGATCCCATTTGTTGCGCGCCTTCTGGGTGCGCCAGCGGAATTCGAAGGCGACGCCGCGGAATACGAGGCCGAGCAGCATCGCGATCATCGGGGTGTAGAGCGCCGGCATCAGCACCGCATAGGCCAGCGGAAACGCCGCCATCATGCCGCCGCCGCCGAGCACCAGCCAGGTCTCGTTGCCGTCCCACACCGGCGCCACGGTATTCATGATCACGTCGCGATCGGTCTTTTGCGGGAACAGCGGAAACAGGATGCCGAGGCCGAGGTCGAAGCCGTCCATCACGACATAGACGAACACGGCGAAGGCGATGATGAAGGCCCAGATCGTGGTCAGGTCGATCATCGCGCGCCCTCCACGGCGGCGCCTGCCGCCGGCGTGATGCCGGCCGCGCGGGCGGGAAGGTCCTTGGTCGGGCCCTGTTCGCCGGGATGCGGCGGCTGCGCCATCAGCCGCAGGATGTAGATCACGCCCGCGATGAACACGACGAAATAGACGATGATGAAGGCGATCAGCGAGGAACCCACGGCCGGCGCCGCCAGCGGCGAGGCGGAATCCGTCGTGCGCAGCAGCCCGTAGACCGTGAACGGTTGCCGCCCGGTCTCGGTGGTGATCCAGCCGGCGAGCACCGCGATGAAGCCGGCCGGGCCCATCAGCACCGCGAAGCGATGCAGCAGCTGTGACTGGTACATCATGCCGCGCCAGCGCATCAGCAGGCTGAACAGGCCGAGCCCCATGATCAGGAAGCCGAGCCCGACCATGATGCGGAACGCCCAGAACGTGATCGGCACCGGCGGCCAGTTCTCGCGCGGCACCGTGTCGAGGCCGGCGAGCGGTGCGTCGAGCGAATGCTTCAGGATCAGCGACGACAGCTTCGGCACCTCGATCGCGTATTTCACCTTGGCATCGCGTTCGTCGGGCCAGCCGAACAGGATCAGCGGCGCGCCGTCCTTGTGGCTCTGGAAGTGACCTTCCATCGCCATCACCTTGGCGGGCTGGTGCTCCAGCGTGTTGAGGCCGTGTTGGTCGCCGGCCAGGATCTGGATCGGCGCCACCAGCGTCGCCATCCACATCGCCATCGAGAACATCACGCGCGCCCCCGCCAGATGCTGGTCGCGCAGCAGGTGCCAGGCGCCGACCGCGCCGACCACCAGCGAGGTGGTGAGGTAGGCCGCCAGCACCATGTGCACCAGGCGATAGGGGAAGGACGGGTTGAAGATCACCTTGAGCCAGTCGGCGGCGACGAACTGGCCGTCGGCATTGACCGCGTGACCGGCCGGGGTCTGCATCCAGGAATTGGCCGACAGGATCCAGAACGCGGAGATCAGCGTGCCGATCGCGACCATCAGGGTCGCCACGAAATGCAGCCGCGGGCCGACCCGCGACAGGCCGAACAGCATCACGCCGAGGAAGCCGGCCTCGAGGAAGAATGCGGTCAAGACCTCATAGGCCATCATCGGGCCGATCACCGGCCCGGTCTTGTCGGCGAAGGACGCCCAGTTGGTGCCGAACTGGTAGGACATCACGATGCCGGAGACCACGCCCATGCCGAACGCGACCGCGAAGATCTTCAGCCAGTAATTGAACAGGTTGATGTAGACCTCGCGCTTGGTGATCAGCCAAAGCGCCTCCAGCACCGCGAGATAGCTCGCAAGTCCGATCGAGAATGCAGGAAACACGATGTGGAACGACATCGTGAAAGCGAATTGCGCGCGGGCGAGTACGACCGCATCCCAGCCTTCGAACATGATCCACCACCTGCCGTCGACCTGACGTGGACCCTACCACGTCAGGTGTGACGACAACACTGGGCGGATTGTCTAATCAGCTATTGGCGTTGAGCAGCCGGGCGACGGTGCGGTCGATCTCCTCGTACCGCCCCTCGCCGGCATGCTGGAAGACGATCTTGCCGTTCTGGTCGATGATGTATTGCGCCGGCCAATACTCGTTGTGGTAGGCGTTCCAGGTCAGCGAATTGTTGTCCTGCGCCACCGGATAGAGGATGCCGTGCCGCTTCAGCGCCGCCTGCAAATTGGAGGCCGAATGCTCGAACGGGAATTCAGGCGTATGGACCCCGATCACGACGAGGCCGCGATCCCGGTACTTTGAATAAAGTTCGGTGACGTGCGGCAGTGTGTTGACGCAGTTGACGCAGCCATAGGTCCAGAAATCCACCACCACGACCTTGCCGCGCAGGTCGGCGAGCTTCAGCGGCTGCGAGTTGAACCAGTTGCTGATCCCGGCGAACTCGGGCGCGGTCTGGCTCTGTTCGGTGGTCATGGCGACCGCGCGCGGCACCGGTTGCGCCGGCGCGTCGGATTCGGTGCAGAGGCCGGGGATCACGGCGCCGCCGAGGCCAAGGCCGGCGACCAGAGCGGATACAGCAATCAAGCGCAGGGACATCGATCTCTCCTTGTGAGCTCACAGGCCGATCTGGCCGTTGGGATAGAACTGGGTCAGCCACGCCACGATCAGCGTGTCGTATTGCAGGTAGGACAGCGCGGCGAAGCCGATGATCACGACGCCGAAGCCTTGCTGCAGGCGCGGCGCGATCCGCGCCATGCTGCGCACGCGGGTGGTGACGGCCTGCCCGCCATAGGCAATGGCAAGCATCGGGATCGCGGCGCCGATCGCGTAAGTGACGAGCTGCAGGCTCGCCCACGCCGTATCCCCAGAGGTCGCGACGATGGTCAGGATCGAGCCGAGCACCGGGCCGGCGCACGGCGTCCACACCAGGCCAAGCGTGGTGCCGAGCACGAAGCCGCCGAACAGGCTCTGCGACGGCGCGGCCTGACTGAGGCTGCCCGCGGCACCGCTGAGCCGGATCGACAGCCATTCGAATGGCGCCGGCCAGATCATCAGCAGGCCGAAGCCGGCGAGCAGGACGGCCGCGCCGGTGCGCAGCAGGTTGGGATCGAAATCGAAGGCGCGCGTGATCGCGCTCAGCAGCAATGCCACCGCAGAGAATGACATTACGAAGCCGAGCGCGATCATCGCAGGCCGCGCCTTGCCGGTCTGGCCTATCGATACCCCAAGCAGAATCGGCAGCATCGGCAGGGTGCAAGGGGCGGCGACGGTGGCGACACCGGCAAGCAGGGCCAGGGTAAGGGCAGGGGCAAGGCTGAGCATCGTCATCCGTCCATCAGAAGTCCCGGCGCGCCAGAGGGCCGTGCCGGGTACGCATGATGGTCTTCGAAAGGACGGTCCGGCCGTTACGGCGGAGCGCCGTCACGTCCGTGTGAGACGTGCCGTGATCGGCCTCACGACCACGCGCCGAAAACAGAGCGACCCGGCTGGGGGGCATCCCGGCCGGGTCGTTGGAGGTTTACTTGGGAGGTTAGAACTAGGGAAGTCTCGAAACTGAGTCAGTCACTTGGGTTGGGGTTGCGTCGTTGGATATGGGTATAGGGATCGTGTTTTTCCGGGTGATGTCGTCGATTGTTTCAATTGTTTCGTCGCCGAACTTTTTTGGCTTCGTGGACAATTGCCCGGGTTCCTCGATCTCCCTTAACTATCTGTATCTGCTTCGCTTTATGCCGCGACGCTGTCCACGCCGGCACCCCGCAGGAGATCGGCGAGCTGCTTGCGGGCATAGAACATGCGGGTCTTCACCGTGCTCTGCGGGATCCCGATGATCTGGCCGGCCTCCTCGACCGACTTCTCATGGTAGTAGACCAGGTTGATGATCTCGCGATGCGCCGGCGACAGCTTGGCGACGCAAGCGCGCAGGATCTCGCTGGTGGTGGCGCGATCGAGCGAGGTTTCCGGCGTATCGGCGCCGTCGGCGATCTCCAGCACGTCGTCCTGGTCGATGTCCTCGTGCTTGCGCTGGCGCAGCGCGGTCAGCGCCTTGAAGCGGGCGATCGAGAGCAGCCAGGTCGAGACCTGCGAGCGGCCTTCGAACTGGGCCGCGGTGCGCCAGACGTCCAGGAACACCTGGCTGACCAGGTCCTCGGCCATGGTGGTGTCGCGCACCATGCGCAGCACGAAGCGGTAAACCCGGACGTTGTGACGGGCATAGAGCGTGTGCATCGAGGTGCGGTTGTTCTTGGCGATACGCGCGAGCAGCATTTCATCCGAGGTCGCGCGAGCAGCGTCGATATGCTTCTCGGCTGCAGAGTTAATGGCGATGACGTTCGGCATGACAGGCTCCCAGTTCGCCGTTGGGCGGCGGTTCGTTGAGAGAAAGCTAGTTAGCGCCGGTTTCCGGATGTCTGCGCCAAAAGCGGAAAATGGTTTCATGACCGGGAGAATTGTTTCGTCGCCGGCCGAACGACGAAACATTCGCGGGCAAAAAGCCTGTCATTTCAATGCACGGAAAATAGCAGCGGCCGAATCCGGCCGCTGTGGGAACGAATCCGGCTTATGACTTTCGGCACTACCTGGGCCTATTCGGCCGCCTGCAAAGCGGGCGATGCCTTTTTCGGGGCAATCCAGAACGCGTCGGGCCGTTCGAACAGGAAATTGGCCCGTACCGCCAGCGCCAGCCGCCAGATCAGCAGCGAACCGGCGACGCCGGCCGCGGTAACGATCAGCGAGATCAGGCCGATGTCGGGGATGACGTCGAACCGCAGCAGAACCGTGCGGGTCGCGGCCATCGGCAGGAAGAAGGCCAGATAGATCACGATCGAGTGCTCGCCGCAGAAGCGCAGGAAGCCGAGCCATTGCGCCCGCGCCAGCAGCGTGCCGGTCACGATGATCGCGCAGGCGCCGGCAAAGCCGAGCGCCAGCGAGACGACCGGCCATTCGCTGACCCCGAGCGCAACCAGGCCGCCATTGACGAGGGCCCACAGCCCAAGCCCGGGCAGGGCGAGCGCAGGCCGTGCCCGCGCGCGGTCCGACAGCGCGAACACGTAACCGGCCAGGGCATAGCCGGTAAAGAAATAGACGAAGCGGGCGCAGAACTCGTCGATCACGGTCCAGCCGGTCGTGACATGCGCGCTCTCCAGCGCTGCCGCGATCAGCCAGATGACGAGCGGGTGGACATTGCGGGTGAGCTTAGCGACGACGAAGAAGATCGGCAGCAGATAGATGAACCACAGCGTGCCGAACGGCTCGATGAAGGCCTCGAGATATTGCAGCCCGACCTGGGCCCAACCGGTCTCGGCCGCCAGCGACGGCGCCTTGAAGCCGAACTGGATCGTCACCCACAGCACATAGAAATAGGCGAAGTGCATCACCTTGCGGTCGAGATAAGTGCGCCAGTCGCGGTCGATCACCACAGACAGGAACAGCCCCGAGATCAGGAAGAAGTCCGGCATCCGGAACGGCTTTGCGAACATCACGACATAGTGCATGAAGCCGGTTTGCTCGGCGGCCTTCTCGACCCCCAGCACCGAGTGCATCATCACGACCATGATGATGCAGATGCCCTTGGCATAATCGACCCAATCGACACGCGCGCTCACGCTCCCGGTGGAACGATCTGTCGCAGCGACTGTGCCGTTTGTAGCCATCCTTGTCCCGTTTCGGCGTGATCGGCGCCATCATCGGCCCGATCGGTTGCTTTCTCCTTTATCAATACAAAGGATGTGCCAGCGAACGTCGGCCCTGTCCCCGGTTCCCTGGACCGGGCGAATGGTCTAAGAGGCTTGGAAATCCCAAGAGAATCCGACGTTCGTTAACCACAGGACGCAAGCCCGGCCGAGCGCCGCCGCGATGAGACTCCTTGCCGCACCAATTCGATAGCCCGCTGCCGATCGACGCCGTGCTCGACGAGCTCGACCGCACGCTCGATCGCCACAACGCCGCCGTGCTGGTCGCGCCGCCCGGCGCCGGCAAGACCACGCGCGTGCCGCTGGCGCTGCTCGACGCGCCTTGGGCCAAAGGCAAAAAGATCATCGTGCTGGAGCCGCGCCGCATCGCTGCACGCGCCAGTGCCGAGCGGATGGCCAAGACGCTTCGTGAGCGGCCCGGAGAGACCGTCGGCTATCGGGTGCGCTTCGGCTCCAAGGTGTCGCGGGCGACGCGGATCGAGGTCGTCACCGAGGGCATCTTCTCGCGGCAAATCCTCGACGATCCCGAGCTCGACGGCATTGCCGCCGTGCTGTTCGACGAATTCCACGAGCGTTCGCTCGATGCCGATCTTGGCCTTGCGCTGGCGCGCGACGCGCAGACCGGCCTGCGCGAGGACCTGCGCATCCTCGTGATGTCGGCAACGCTCGACGGCGCGCGGGTCGCAAAGCTGCTCGGCGATGCGCCCGTGGTCGAGAGCGAGGGCCGCGCCTTTCCGGTCGAGACCCGCTATGTCGGCCGCAAGGTCGACGCGCCGGTGGAGCGGCAGATGGCCGAGACGATCGCGACCGCACTGCGTACCGATGCCGGCTCGGTGCTCGCTTTCCTGCCGGGCGCAGCCGAGATCCGCCGCACCCAAACCTTCCTCGCTGAGCGCGTGCACGACGCTTCAGTGGAGATCGTGCCGCTGTTCGGCGCGCTCGATGCCGCCGTGCAGGACCGCGCCATCGCGCCAGCCCCGAAGGGCATTCGCAAGGTGGTGTTGGCGACTTCGATCGCCGAGACCTCGCTGACCATCGAGGGCGTGCGCATCGTGGTCGATTCCGGCCTCGCGCGGGTGCCGCGCTACGAGCCTGACACGGCGCTGACCCGGCTCGAGACCGTGCGGGCCTCGCGCGCCGCGGTCGATCAGCGCCGCGGCCGCGCCGGCCGTATCGAGCCCGGGGTGTGCTACCGGCTCTGGGACGAGCCGCAGACCGCGTCGCTCCCGGCCTACACCGCGCCCGAGATCCTCTCCGCCGATCTGTCATCGCTGGTGCTCGACCTCGCGCAATGGGGCGTCAGCGATCCCGCAGGCCTTGCCTTCCTCGATCCGCCGCCGGGACCGGCGCTGAAGGAAGCGAGATCGCTCTTGTCCGAACTCGGCGCCCTCGACGCAGACGGCCGCATCACCGAGGAAGGCAAGAGCCTGCGCGCGCTGGCGCTGCCGCCGCGGCTGGCACGCATGATCGTGGATTCCGCCCGCTTCGGCATGAGCGAGGAGGCGGCCGAGATCGCCGCCGTGCTGACCGAGCGCGGGCTCGGCGGTGACAGCGTCGATCTCGACGTCAGGCTCGACCAGTTCCGCCGCGACCGCTCGCCGCGTGCCTCGAGCGCGCGCAGCATGGCCGCGCGCTGGGCCTCGCAGGTGAAGGCAAACGAGGACGCACTTACTTCTCCCTCCCCCCTTGCGGGGGAGGGTCGGGGAGAGGGGGCCACACGGGCAGTTTCTCCCGGGGCCACCCCCTTCCCCAACCCCTCCCCGCAAGGGGGAGGGGAGCCCTACCGCTCTCGCGTCCCTAACGCAGACCTTTCGACCGGCGTCATGCTGGCTTTCGCGTTTCCGGACCGGGTCGCGAAGAACCGCGGCAATGGCAGCTTCGTGCTCGCTAACGGCCGCGGCGCGGCGGTCGAGCAGACCGCGGCGCTGGCGCGGCTACCCTATATCGCGGTCGCCGAGCTGACCGGCACGGCCGCGAGCGGCCGCATCCTGCTGGCGGCGCCGATCACCCAGGACGAGATCGAGCAGCGCTTCGCTGACCAGATCGAGAATGTGGAGGAGGTGACGTTCGACCGCGGCGCGATGGCACTGCGCGCGCGCCGCCGCCGTTCGCTGCATGCGATCACGTTCTCGGAATCGCCGATGCCGCTCAAGCCATCTGCCGAGACCGCGCGGGAGTTCGCCGACGGCCTGATCGCTGTGGGTCTCGACCGCCTGCCGTGGTCGAAGCAAGCGAAACAATGGCGCGACCGCGTCATGTTCCTGCGCAAGGCCGAGGACGACAGTTGGCCTGATCTGTCCGACGCCGCGCTCGCTGCACGCGCCGACGCCTGGTTGGTACCCGCGCTCTACGACAAGACCGCGCTGAAGGATCTGTCGGCCGGTGACCTGTCGGACGCGCTGATGGCGCTGCTGCCGTGGGATTTGCGCGCCCGGCTCGATCGCGAGGCGCCGACGCATTTCGAGGCGCCGACCGGAACGCAGCTTGCGATCGATTACGAGGCCGAGCAGGGCCCGACCATTGCCGTCCGGCTGCAGGAACTGTTCGGGCTCAACACCCATCCTTCGATCGCCAGGGGCGCGGTGCCGCTGGTGCTGGAACTGCTGTCGCCGGCGCAGCGGCCGGTGCAGGTGACGCGCGATCTGCCCGGCTTCTGGCGCGGCAGCTATGCCGCCGTCCGTTCCGACCTGCGCGGCCGCTATCCGCGCCATCCTTGGCCGGAAGATCCCGCCAGCGCGCTGCCGACCAGGCGCGTGAAGCCGCGCGGCACCTGAGTTGCCGGCGGACGTGGCTCACCTCTCTCAAGGGGAGAGGTGAAGCGAGCGCGGCCATGGATGACGAGCTGAATGAATTCTTCCGCTGGCGAGCGCCAGCAAACGGTGATTAGATTTGCGGGCTGGGATGGGATCACGGGCTCGCAATTGGGGAGGCCGTCGTGGAGATCAAGAACGCATCGCCGTCGCTGTACAACGAAGACCTGGCGCCGGCCAGGGAACGCAACTGGGGCGCCTTCAGCATCTTCAACGTCTGGACTTCCGACGTCCACAGTCTGTGGGGCTATTATCTCGCCGCCAGCCTGTTCCTGCTCTGCGGCAGTTTCGTCAATTTCATCCTGGCGATCGGCATCGGCTCGCTGGTGATCTTCGTGCTGATGAGCCTGGTCGGCAATGCCGGGGTGCGGACCGGCGTGCCTTATCCGGTGCTGGCGCGGGCTTCGTTCGGCGTGTGGGGCGCCAACATCCCGGCGCTGGTGCGCGCCATCGTCGCCTGTTTCTGGTACGGCGCGCAGACCGCGGCGGCATCAGGGGCGATCGTCGCGCTGCTGACGCGCATCGACAGCTTCAAGGCGTTCCACCAGTCCAGCCACATGCTCGGCCATTCCACGCTCGAGGTGATCTGCTTCGTCGTGATCTGGGCGCTGCAACTCCTGATCATCCAGCGCGGCATGGAGACGGTGCGCCGCTTCCAGGACTGGGCCGGACCTGCGGTGTGGCTGATGATGCTGATCCTCGCGATCTATCTCTGCATCGCGGCCGGCGGCATCTCGCTCACCGCGCCGATCCCGCAGGACGTGCTGCTGGAGAAGACCAAGGAGGCCGGCGTGCCCGGCGTGCCCGGCTCATTCCCGGCGCTGTGCGCCGTCGCCGCGACCTGGATCACCTATTTCGCCGCGCTCTATCTCAACTTCTGCGACTTCTCGCGCTACGCGCCTGACGTCAACGCGCTGCGCAAGGGCAATATCTGGGGCCTGCCGGTCAATCTGATCCTGTTCTCGCTGGTCGCCGGCGTCACCACGATCGCGGCGTTCAACGTCTACCACGAGGTGCTGCTGCATCCCGACCAGATCTCGGCGAAGTTCGACAGCTGGTTCCTGGCGCTGCTCGCCGCGGTCACCTTTGCGGTCGCGACGCTCGGCATCAACGTGGTCGCCAATTTCGTCTCGCCGGCGTTCGATTTCTCCAACGTGTTCCCGCGGCATATCGACTTCAAGAAGGGCGGCTACATCGCGGCGCTGATCGCGCTGGCGCTGTATCCGTTTGCGCCCTGGGAGGGCAGCGCCGCCTCGTTCGTCGGGCTGATCGGCGCCACCATGGGGCCGATCTACGGGATCATGATGGTCGACTATTATCTGATCGCGAAGGGCCGCGTGAACGTGCCGGCGCTGTACCAGGAGCACGGCGAGTATCGCTTCCAGAACGGCTGGAACGTCAGCGCACTGATCGCAGCCGCGGTCGGCGCCCTGTTCTCGTCGGTGCTGCCGAACTTCACCTCGATCCTGCCGGCCTGGTGGGCGGTCTATGGCTGGTTCTTCGGTGTCGCGATCGCCGGCGCGGTCTATTACGCGCTGCGCGTGGCGATGCCGAGCCCGGTCGCCAGGACGGCCTAGAAGGCTGCTTGAAGCCGGCAAATCGGGCGGCCGATGTCATTCGGCCGCCTCTCCGGGCTCGCATTAACCCTTCGCTCATCCTTTTCGTCAAAATGGCAGCCTCGTGCTGCCGCCCTCGCTCGCGGCGGGGCGGGCGGCGTGGTGAAATTGCGTGTTCGGTTTTCCGAGTATGGTGTCATGCGTAACCTGATGATTTTCGCGGCCATCCTGATCGGGCTGGGCACCTTCATGGCCCAGATGGCCAGCAAGATGTCGCCCGCCGCCGCGACGACCGCAAAGCAGACCATCGCTCCGGCCGTCACGGTGGCGCAGGCCAGCGCCCGGACGCTCAGCATTACGCCCGATCCGCGCGGTCACTTCGCGACCGACGGCCGGATCGACGGCCAGCGCATCAACTTCATGGTCGACACCGGCGCCTCCGTGGTCGCCCTGAACGAGACCTCGGCCGCGCGCTTCGGGCTGCGCCCGGTGCCGGGCGACTACACCTCGCGCGTCACCACCGCCAACGGCACCATCAAGGCCGCACGCGCCCGCATCGCGATGGTCGAGATCGGCGGCATCACCGTGCGCGACGTCGACGCCCTGGTGCTGCCGGATGAGGCGCTGTCGGAAAACCTGCTCGGCCTGTCCTTCCTGTCGAAGCTGAAGCGCTTCGAATATGCCAACGGCAAATTGTTGCTGGAGCAGTAAGGCCGATTGGCATCAAGGCCCTATCCAAGTCTATTGCGGAGTTACCTCCACGCACTGACCAGGGTCTGAAATACAGAACTCGGTTTTCCCGGTAGTCGGATCGATTTTCCAAGAGCCTAACACCGGCAATCCGCCAAAAATGTCTGAAATCCCTCCCTGTACGTTAATGCCGGTCGTTTTCTCCGGAAAGCCGGGCCTCTCGGTGCATTGACCGGTTAATTGCTTAGTCTCGGCGTCGAGGACTGCGGTGCAGTGATGAAGCCTCCCGTTCTTGTGGTCGAGGCGTTCGACGGCATAATGGTTTACCCCAGTCTCCACAGTCGCAAACTCAGCGAAAATTTCGTAATCCGCAGCCAGCCCAACGGTCGCCGTCACGGTTAGCGAAAGCGCGAGTATCCCGGTCCTAAGAAGCCTCATAAGACCTCTCCATGTCTTCCCCTGCGATGCGGATCATGTCCCCATTTCGGCAGAAACTCGGATCACTGAAGCGCTTGCGCAGAGTGTCGAGTCGGTCTCCGGGCGCACCTACTGTAAGTCCCTATTGTACTCCCTAATTTCGTGATCCTGATCGTCGACATTCGGATAGCGCTCTATCTGATAGCAGGAAATCCCATCGTCCAATTTGAATATCGAGCGTTTTACACGCTTGTCGTCGTCCGTCGATTTTCCAATAAGAAGTATGCCCAGACCGGCATCGTCACCCGATAGCGCCAGCCCCTCCACCGCAAAAGAAAAACCGGACAGACACGCTTTCGGCACGTCAGTCCATTGCCCATTGTGTTCGATGCGCATCGAGCGTTCCAGGTTTGCGCCAAACCCTTCCTTTCCCGGGTTACGATCGCAAACCGCTTTGAGGGAACGAAGCTCGATCTTTGCAAGATCTTGACCTTTGTAATTTTTGAAATTCAAGATCGCAACATCCGCTGCGCACCAGGGACTGGAGTTCGCGATACATAACGTTGAACTGGCAAGTAGAAGCGATAAAGCTCCAGCGAGCGCGACTGTTTTCATCGACAGGCCTCAATATTTGTATCGGTTCCAATCCGGCATCCCGCGCCCCGTTGGCTTGCCGTTATGCCAATACTTTTTGTACCCATACCAAGATCCAACCCATGCATTGTAATCTGGAACTTGCTGAGTGTAAGCGCGCGCGTTGGCTCTATCTCCATCACTTTCATCCTGACTATCCCAATGCATGTGCCCTCTTGCGACCGCACCGCTATCGCCAAACCCCACGCCACCGCCCAGCGCTCCCTCTTGGTACCCGCGCGCTATCTGATCGTAGTAGTATAGTCCGTTGCGTTTGAAGGTTTCGACGCCCAGCTCCGGGATAAAGCCCCTCCTCTTGGTCTCTTCCGGGTAATATTGGGCACCAAGGTCTTTCATTTCCTTGAGGGCAGCATCCCATGCGCTCTCCGCGCTTTCGAAGCCGATCCCCGCATTGCGGCTCGGATAGTCACCACCTTCGTCGCCGCCGAAACGCTTGATGCCGGCGATGCCACCCGATCCGCTGGAGCTGTTGCCAGTCGCCGGCCCGTTGACGCCGGGCTGACCGGCTCCTGTCGCAGGCTGTTGCGACTGGGTTTGCGGCTGTGGCTGCGTTGGTCGAGTAGGTGTCGGCGGCTGTTGAATCTGCGCCTGTTGAGTCACGCCATCTGCAGCGAACGGATCATGGTCAACGGGAACGAGCGAGTAGTCAACGAAATCCGGCCGATGGTCCACCGGCACCAGAGAGTAATTGGGCATTGATCGTCACCTACAGATATTGCGGACAGCTTCGGGCGAGCCCGTGCGTGACCGCACCTCGCGGAGAGGGCTGGGTTGGCTTTGGATGTTTGAAGGCAAGTGCTTGAGGGCAAAGTGCTTGAAGGATGGCTTGCGCGATGGCGCGGAAGCGTCACTTCCGGTTCGGCTTGCCCATCGTCTTCGCCGGGCGCCTGTCGGTCGGTGGGGCGGCCCTGGCTATCAGCCAGATCGGCTCGGTGCGGTGGCGAATTTCGGCGCGCTCGGCAGTGTATTGGCCGACAGCGGCCCATCCGATTCAAAAAGCCCGCAGCGGATTTTCCGATGCGGGCTTAATTGCCGTGCAGCGGCGAAACCAGTTCACGCCGTCGCCATTGCCCAGATTTTTTCGAACTCGGCCTTTGATATCACTTCCGGCACGAACTGGGGATCGGCGGCGATCTCTTCAACGGACGGCAATGGCATCTGACCAAGGCCCGTGTCCCCGACCTCAACTTCAGCATCGGCATACCAGATCCTTCCGTCGGAAAAGATTTCGACCTTACGAAGCTCCCAACGTTCGTGATCCAACTCGCTGTAGATCAGGACCGGTTGATCGGGGTACGCGTGAATCCACTTCACTTTGAGATAGGTCATTGGTCGGACACCTTTCCGCTGCGGATAATCCTGTTGTTCAAATCCAACGGTCCTTCGTTTGGGATAACATAAACGCCGGACCGGCCCTCAACGACATTCAGACCGGCCGGGTTGATTTCGAGGTAGTGAGTGAATTTTTTCACTTGGTGGGGATTTTGTACGAGGGCCACCGAAAGCTTTTCCGGCTCCATTGTGCCGGGCTCAATATCGGTAAGATACTGACCGTTGCCATACTTCACATCGCGTGGTCTTCGGGCTTTCAGAGAAGGATTTAGCTTTCCTTCATTCAGGATGCCGTTCAGACCAGCCTCGTCGGTGTAGTGATATAGGTTACGAAGCCCAGCGCCTGGAACGTCTTCAACTGCACCCGTCGGCGGCCTCACCCTGCTCGCAGGTGCTATCTTGGCGGCACCAAGGCCACCGACCAGGCCGCCGAGAATCCGGAGAGGCAGCTCCAGCGAGCTTCCCTCACCAAGTTGACCGCCAGCTTCGCTCCCCAAGCCCCCCAGCGCAGCCGCTCCGACTTTGAACGGCAATCCTCCGGGCACGACATAGGAAGCGGGATTGCCGACAAATTCCCCGACAGATGCACCGAGTTTGCCCGCCCGGCCTTCCGGCCTGTGCATGGGTCCGGTTACATTCTTCTCAAGAATGTCCATCCCCTGTGCTGGAGTCGGCGCGTCCACGTCTTGCCCCATTTCGGCCTGCGTGGCGCGAGCCAATGCGCTCCCCGCACTATTCAGGCCAGAAGCGATTCCGCGAGGGATGGACCTGAAGAAGTCAGCGGCCCCCGCCGCAATCGAGTGTGGCGGCGCGGACCCCGGCGTTTGCGGAACGGACGGCGGCCGATCGAAACCCGCATCCGTTTGCGCATGGCTTGCCGGTTGCGTCCTTGTCCGTTGAATGATGTCGTCCGCGGCGAACGGATCGTGGTCAACGGGAACGAGCGAGTAGTCATCGAAGTCCGGCTGATGGTCCACCGGCACCAGAGAGTAATCGGGCATTGATCATGACCTACAGATATTGCGGACAGCTTCGGGTGAGCCCGTGCGCGACCGCACCTCGCGGAGAGGGCTGGGTTGGCTTTAAGTGCCTGAAGGCAAAGTGCTCGAAGGATGGCTTGCGCGATGGCACGGAAGTGTCGCTTCCGGTTCGGCTTGCCCATCGCCTTCGCCGGGCGCCGGTCTGTCGGTGGGGGTGGCCCTGGCTATTTGCGAGTTCAGTTCGCTGCGGTGGCCAATTCCGGCGCGCTCGGCAGCGTATTGGCCGACAGCGGCCTGTCCGATTGAAAAAGCCCGCAGCGGATTTTCCGGTGCGGGCTCAATTGTTGCGACGATGAAAATGTATCGGTGAGTTGCCCGACGTGTCAATTATTCGTTGCGCAGATTGCAGAGCGCCGGGAGCGGCTGAAATGACAACCGCACGGCAATACCTGCCTGTCCATCCCTAGCGCCCCCTAGAAACAATGCCGGGTCGGAGCGATAGCGCTCAAGCAATTCGTGGGGCGCAACAGCGTAGCGCAGGGGCGCTTTGACTCCATCTCTTCCATTTGGCCTTGCTGGCAAGAGATTCTGTCGCAGTCGGGATTGGCCCGGTGTCCACCGAACCGGGAGCAGCTCATTGCCGCACCGAGCAGCATTCCAAATCAAATAATCGACGTTCCTCAAGCGCCTCACCCGAAAGAATGCTCCGTATCCGGGACTTGGGAGAAGGACCAATATCATCCCGCGCTTCCAGCTCGTTCAGAAGCGACTGAATGCCCTCGTCTTGGTAGTTTGCCAAAACCAGCATCGTCGATAAACGAGGCACCATGGCGCTCGTGAGCTCCTCGGGAGATATCAAATCCTGGTCACGTAATTTCATCAGTTTCCTGACGAAGACCACATGTTGATCAATCGAAAGCCCATACATCGACAGAATTGCTACGTGTCTCTGGCGTTCTGAGTACTTTTTCTCCGAGAGAAATCGGATGCAGAAATCGGGGTTCCTGGCGCTCGCATCGACAAGTTGCTGGAAGCTATTTATGCCGAGCCACTCGTAGACTGAAACCCCAACACGCTCATGGTTCTGGTCCGTGGCAACAACCTTGTCCGCGTATCCCTCATAATTACTCGCTGCACCGCTGCCGGATGATTCAGGGGGAGCGGGTCGAGGACAGGAACTGACTGCACACCAGTCCTGTGGGTCGGAGGTCATGAGCCGATCCAGCAAAGCCCTATCACTCCTAGCGTCATACGAGCCGTCGGCCTTACGACTAGATGGTTCGGCGGCAGCGATTTCTGGACAGCAACCGAAGAGGCATCCGAAGCATAGCAAGAGCCATATTCGAGCGCGCCGCATGCTAAGGCTCGTAACGACGAATAAACCAGCAGACCACCAGGCTGATTTTTACCCATCATCTTTGCAGCAACGCTCTCGATCTTTTCGCTCTCTCCAACACCGAGGAAGTTGGCATTCGGCCCCACAACTGTTCAAGCGTAAGCGGCTGCGCCATCAAGACGCCTTCTGATCACCGCGTCGCCAAAGAGACCGCATAGACCCTCAATATCTCCGCCGCCAGCGAAACGCATGCTGAGATCGATCGTATCTCCGACCAGCGCGAGCACTCCCGATCAAAATCCCGCCATCTCTTCTTCGCAAACCCCTCACCAGAACGGATATATCTAATTTCCCACTTGATATGGTCCGGAAAGTCTTGTGCCGCCAATTCCTTGAAAAGTGCCTGAATTTTCGGATGATCGTAATGATCACGGGCAACAAGAGAATAGCGATAATATATCGCTCCTGCTAATGAGAGTTCGGGTAACAGGCCACTGCGGTACAGTTTCACCAATTTTCTTATAAGCACGACATAGTCATCGACATCGAGTTGATACATCGCATAGAGGGCGATGCGCCCGCCCTCCCTTCCTTCCGTTAGATAGCGAATGCAAAAATCGATGTTCTCTGGCGCGGCGGCCACAAGCTCTTCGAACGCGTCGCCGGACGGGGGATATTGGGGCGGTATGCGGTCAACAGCATCATCTCTTGTCGCCTGGGCGACTTTCTCGACATAGGCTTGATACTTGTCTTCATCGTGCGGCGCGCTTGCTTCGCTCCCGTTGGAGGCCGCGCTGGCGGCATTCAGACAGAGCGCGAACGCGCAGCCGAGCGACAGTACACAAGACAGGATGAAACGTCGCACGTTATTGCCCGACATAGCGTCGATACAGTATCGGACCCTTGGCAGGGGCGCGTACTATCATGTCCTTTTTGGGCCGCTTTCAATCTTTTCGGGAGCCCCATCGTAGGGAGGAGACCCGACGCCGATGAACGTGTTGTTCGGCCCCACGATCACGACATGCCCCGTCGCGTCGCTATAATCTCTCGGTTGCGCCGCCACATCGCCCGGCTGGGGCGACTCGTCGGGACCCAGGACGCGCCATCCGGGAATTGCATACGATGGATCTGCCCATTGTCCGGCGGCGGGCGGAAAATGCTTCCAATACCAATGCCCATTCGGGAGACCGGGACTCGTCCCAGCATCGGTCAGCATCTCATGCACGAACAAATTGCACTTGTTCTTTCTTTCAGCGAAATTTCCCCTTGCCACCCCGGTGGTCCATGCGGTTGAACCAATTTGAGCGTTAGCTCGATCGACGATTTTCTGACGTATGAGGTTGAGCTGATCATCCGTCAGGGACTGCGTTGGTGCCGGATTTCCGCCGAAGGGGCTGGACTCGATCGACCAGCCTTGAGCCCAAGTCGGGTTGTTTGGATCGCTTCCTGCATCGCCGACGCCGGCGACGCCACCCGATCCGCTGGGGTTGCTGCCAGTCGCCGGCCCATTGACGCCGGGTTGATCGGCTCCTGTCGCAGACTGTTGCAATTGGGTTTGCGGCTGTGGCTGCGCCGGTTGAGTCGGTGTCGGCGGCTGTTGAAACTGCGCCAGTTGAGTTACGCCATCCGCGGCGAACGGATCGTGGTCAACGGGAACGAGCGAGTAGTCATCGAAGTCCGGCTGATGGTCCACCGGCACCAGAGAGTAATTGGGCATTGATCATCACCTACAGATATTGCGGACAGCTTCGGGCGAGCCCGTGCGTGACCGCACCTCGCGGAGAGGGCTGGGTTGGCTTTGGATGTTTGAAGGCAAGTGCTTGAGGGCAAAGTGCTTGAAGGATGGCTTGCGCGATGGCGCGGAAGCGTCACTTCCGGTTCGGCTTGCCCATCGTCTTCGGGCGCCCGTCTGTCGGCGGGAGCGGCCCTGGCTATCAGCGCGTTCGGCTCGCTGTGGTGGCCAATTCCAGTGCGCCCGGCAGTGGATTGGCCGACAGCGACCTGTCCGATTGAAAAAGCCCGCAGCGGATTTTCCGGTGCGGGCTTAATTGTTGCGATGATGAAAATGTATCGGTGAGTTGCCCGACGTGTCAATTGTTCGATGCGCAGAGCAGCTCGCAGGGCGCAATAGCGCGGCGGATTGCGCCGGCGTGCAGGTATTTCGCCGACGCCAAATCTGCCGTAATTATTCGCCACAAGCCGTCAATCCTGCCTTTCGCTGCGGCGACGCATTCGCTAAAGCCAGCAGCATTGTTCCTCCGCATTTCCACGAGGCTATCTCTGATGTTTCCGAAGCCGAAATCCGCGCTGGTCCCGAACACCTATGCCTTTGAATCCGAGCCGATGGTGAAGCCGACCGGGTTTCGCGAATACGACGCGCGCTGGCTGTTCAACAAGGAGATCAATTTGATGGGCGTGCAGGCGCTGGGCATGGGGCTCGGCGCGCTGATTGCGGAGCTCGGCGTCAGCCAGGAGATCGTCACCGGTCACGATTTCCGCGGCTATTCCGCCTCGATCAAATACGCATTGATCTCGGGCCTGATGGCGGCCGGCTGCAAGGTGCACGACATCGGGCTGGCGGTGACGCCGATGGCGTATTTCGCGCAGTTCGATCTCGACGTGCCCTGCGTCGCGATGGTCACCGCTTCGCACAACGACAATGGCTGGACCGGCGTCAAGATGGGTGCCAACCGTCCGCTCACCTTCGGCCCCGACGAGATGACGCGGCTGAAGCAGATCGTGCTCAATGCTGAGTTCAACAACAAGGCCGGCGGCTCCTACCAGTTTCACGAGAACTATCCGGCGCGCTACATCGCCGACCTCACCAGCCGGCCGAAGCTGAAGCGCAAGCTGAAGGTCGTCGCCGCCTGCGGCAACGGCACCGCGGGCGCATTCGCGCCGCAGGTGCTGGAGGTGATCGGCTGCGAGGTGATTCCGCTCGACACCGAGCTCGATCACACCTTCCCGAAATACAATCCGAATCCGGAAGACATGGAGATGCTGCATGCGATCCGCGATGCGGTGCTTCTGCACAAGGCCGATGTCGGGCTCGGCTTCGACGGCGACGGCGACCGCTGCGGCGTGGTCGACAACACCGGCGAGGAGATCTTCGCCGACAAGGTCGGCGTCATGCTGGCGCGCGACATGTCGGCGATCAACGCCAACGCACAGTTCGTCGTCGACGTGAAGTCGACCGGGCTGTTCGTCACCGATCCGGTGCTCTCGAGGCAGGGCGCCAACACGGTCTACTGGAAGACCGGGCATTCCTACATGAAGCGCCGCACCAACGAGCTCGGCGCGCTCGCCGGCTTCGAGAAGTCCGGTCACTTCTTCTTCAACAAGCCGTTCGGCCGCGGCTATGACGACGGCCTGGTGTCGGCGATCGCGATCTGCGAGATGCTCGATCGCGCCCCCGGCAAGTCGATGGCCGATCTGAAGGACGCGCTGCCGAAGACCTGGTCATCGCCGACGATGTCGCCGCATTGCGCCGACGAGGCGAAGTATGGCGTGGTCGATGCCGTGGTGAAGCACTTCGAGGCGCTGCAGCAGAACGGCGCGCTGGTCGCGGGGCAGGCGATCCGCGATCTCGTCACCGTCAACGGAGTCCGCGTCACGGTCTCCGACGGCAGCTGGGGCCTGGTGCGGGCATCCTCGAACAAGCCGGAGCTCGTGGTCGTGGTGGAAAGCCCGGTCAGCGAGCAGCGTATGCGCGACATGTTCGAGGCGATGGATTCGGTGCTGCGCACGCATCCCGAGGTCGGCGCGTACAATCAGAAGATTTGATTTTGTTGCCGCAGGCACGGTGTCATCACCCGCGCAGGCGCAGGCGGGTGATCCAGTATTCCAGAGACGGCAATGATTGAGCCGAGACGTCGCGGCGTACTGGATCGCCCGCCTGCGCGGGCGATGACAGTTGAGGGCGCCGCTTACGCCGCGGGCACCGGCAGCGCCGTCACCGACTTGATCTTCTCCATCGCGAAGCGCGAGGTGACGTTCTTCAGCGGCACGGCCGAGATCAGCTTCTTGTAGAACACGTCATAGGCCTGCATGTCGGCGACCACGACGCGCAGCATGTAGTCGACGTCGCCGGCCATCCGGTAGAACTCCATCACCTCGGGCATGGCGCTGACGGCGTCGGCGAATTTGCGCAGCCAGGCTTCGGAGTGGTCGGCGCTCTCGACCGAGACGAACACCGAGATCCCGAGCCCGATCTTGTTCTGGTCGACCAGCGCCACGCGGCGCAGGATCACGCCGTCGGCCTCGAGCCGCTGGATGCGCTTCCAGCACGGCGTCGACGACAGCCCGACCCGGTCGCCGATCTCGGCGACCGAGAGCGAGGCATCCTCTTGGAGCACCGTCAGGATCTTGCGATCGATGGCGTCGAGGCGGCGGTTATTGTCATGAAGCTGAATAGCGAGTTCGGACATAGAAGAAAGTTCCATATGAAGGATCAAACTCCCTCATATAGAGAAAAATCTTCTCGCGCAAGCGGTTCCTGACCGGTCAGGCCGGCCGGGCGTCGACGTGTTCGCCCAAAAACGCTTCAACTTCAGTACGTTGCGGTGCGGCATAAGCGCCGCCGAAGCGGGTGCATTTTAATGCTGCGGCCGCGGACGCAAAGCGCAGCGCCTGCCGCAATTCCTGCTTCTCGGTAATGGCGAGGGCAAATGCGCCGTGGAAGACGTCGCCGGCCCCGAGCGTGTCGACGGTATGGACCGGGAAGGCCGGGCTCTCCTCGAGCTCGCCCTGCTCGTTGAGAAAGATCGTGCCCTTCGGGCCGCGGGTGCCCGCGAGGAACGAGCGGGTGAGCTTGGCGAGCTTGTGCAGCGCCTGGCCGTCATCGGTGACGTCGGCGGTCTGCTGCAGCGGCTCGCTGGAGAACACCAGGTGCGAGGAGGCGGTCAGCAGCCCTTCCCGCATCGACATCGCGCGGTCGACGTCGACCACGACGGGAATGCCGCGCTTGACGGCCTCGGCGCACAGCTCGGTGCAGAACGGCGCGCAGCGGCTCTCGGTCAGGATCGCCGCGCAATCCTCCAGCAGCAGGTCGGTCGGCGGCAGCTTGACCTTCCAGAGTTCGGGATCGCGGAAGGTGACGATGGTGCGCTCGCCGGTGTCGTCGATCATGATTGCCGAGATCGGCGTCACCAGATCAGGCATGTGGATGAGATGGTTGGTCTCGATGCCTTCCTGCGCCAGCTTGTCGAAGATGTAGCGGCTCGAGGTCTCCCGCGAATCGCCCATCGGCCCGCAGATCGAGGCGCGGCCGCCCAGCCGGACGATGCCGATCGCGGCGTTCAGCGCGTTGCCGCCGCAGATCTCGTCGAAATGCGTCGCATTCTCCTTGGAGCCGCGCGCCGGAACGTTGACGCGGAAGGTCAGGTCGCGCACCGGCAGGCCGATGCAGAGGATGCGGGGCGGGACTTTCGGGGCGCCGTCTTGAAAATTCATGCAGGGATCCGTCGCAATGGTTCCGTCGACTTACACAATCTTTGTCCAGTCTAATCGGCAGAACGATGTCCGGTTCCCGCTATTGGTCGAGCGGGTTTCGGTGGTGCACCCAGCGGCCGAGCAAATGATGGGCAATCGCGAACGGATGCGGGCCGGCGAGGCCGTCGGGATGCTGGCGCTTGAGCATCAGCGTCGCCTCCGCATGGTCGAACCAGCGCGCATCTTCGAGTTCGGTGCGGTCGACCACGATGTCCTCGTTGGTCGCACGCGCAGTGCAGCCGATCATCAGCGATGACGGATAGGGCCAGGGCTGCGTCATGTAGTAGTTGACGTCGGTGCAGCGGATGCCGCTTTCCTCGAAAATCTCGCGCCGTACCGCATCCTCGATGGTCTCGGCGGCCTCGACGAAGCCGGCGAGGCAGGAATACATGCCGGGCATGAACTGCTTCTGGCGGCCGAGCAGCACCTTGTCGCCTGACGTCACCAGCATGATCACGACCGGATCGGTGCGCGGGAAATGCTCGGCCTTGCAGCTCGGGCATTCGCGCTTCCAGCCGCCTTCCCGCATCGCCGTGCGGGTGCCGCAGTTCGGACAGAAGCCGTGGCGCTGGTGCCAGGTGACCATCGATTTCGCCATCGCGATCGCCGACAGCTGCTCCGGCGGCACCACGCCCTGCATCGCCATGCCGCGCAATTCGGTGATCGCAACATCGCTGCGTCCGACCAGCTTCTCGGCCGCCTGCGGCGCGATCCCCATGCCGAAGATCGGCGCCGCATCGCGCAAGCCCAGGAAGATCGTGCCGGGATTGGCACCGTAGCTCCGCGCCTCGTCCAGCGAGAGCAGCGCGCGGGCGCCGCCATCTTCCTGCTTCACCACCAGCGAGTCGCGATAGATCACATAGGCGCGCGCCTCGCGATGACCCTCCAGCGCGAACAGCTTCTCGTCGTTGCTGCGCAGATGCGCGGCACGGTCGAGCACATGGGTGACGAAGGCCGGCTGGCCGAGCGGAAATGAATCGGATGCGGACATTGAATTTTCAACCCAACCAGATCTTGCGGCGAAGCGCGCTGATGAAATTCTGCACTTCCTCGGCGTCATGCGCCAGCGGCGGCATCACGCCCCAGACGGGACGCGGCCATGCAGCGTCGCTGGTGCGGCGCGCGATGACATGGACGTGAAGCTGCGGGACGAGGTTGCCGAGCGCCGCGACATTCAGCTTGTCGCATTTGGTGATCTCTTTCAGGGCCCGCGAGACCCGGGTGATCTCGGTCATCAGCTGCGCCTGCTCGACCTCGTCGAGGTCGATGATCTCGACCGCATTGTCGCGCCGCGGCACCAGCAGCAGCCAGGGATAATGCGCATCCTTGATGACGAGCACCTTGCACAGCGGCAGGTCGCCGACGTCGATGGTGTCTTTTTTGAGCTGCGAATGCAGCGACCAGTTGGAGGCGGGCATGGGAGGCAAATAATGCCTTTCCGTGTTCCCAGACAAGCCCCACAAAGCCAGCCTCAGCCAGCCCCACAAAGCCGGGTCAGGCCGCTTGCTTTCCGGCGCTTTTGGCCCCAAATAGGGACCGGGAGATTGGCGGTGGACGAGCCACTCGCCAACCGGGTCAGGTCCGGAAGGAAGCAGCCCTAACGAGGTCCGGATCGGGTCGCTCGTCAGTCTCCTACCTGTTTTTTCCGAGCGAATCGCGCTGGAATGGCGGTCTCCGCGCCCGGCGCTCGATTTCGGCTCCTGTCCGCACGCCGGCTGAAGAGACACCCAAGTTGCGGATCGACGCATGAACGGCGCTGGCGACCCCTCCCGACCGTCCGACGGTGCGAACCAGAGCGGTTTCGATCTCGGCGGGCTGCCTGAGGCGGCCAACAAGCCCTACCGCGTTCTCGCCCGCAAATACCGCCCCTCCAGCTTCGAGGACCTGATCGGCCAGGAGGCCATGGTCCGCACCGTCTCGAACGCGTTCGAGACCGGGCGAATTCCGCAGGCCTGGATCCTCACCGGCGTCCGCGGGGTCGGCAAGACCACCACCGCCCGCATCCTCGCCCGCGCCCTGAACTACGAGAAGCCCGACGGCTCGGTGAAGGGGCCGACCATCCACATGCCGGACCTCGGCGTGCACTGCCAGGCGATCATGGAAAGCCGGCACATGGACGTGCTGGAGATGGACGCTGCGTCCCACACCGGCGTCGACGATGTCCGCCAGATCAATGACAGCGTGCGCTATGCGCCGGCGAGCGCGCGCTACAAGGTCTACATCATCGACGAAGTCCACATGCTGTCGACGGCGGCCTTCAACGCCTTCCTGAAGACGCTGGAGGAGCCGCCGGAGCACGCCAAGTTCGTGTTCGCCACCACCGAGATCCGCAAGGTTCCGATCACGGTGCTGTCGCGCTGCCAGCGCTTCGACCTGCGCCGCGTCGAGGCCGACGTGCTGATGAAGCATCTCGGCAATATCGCCACCAAGGAAGGCGTCGAGGTCGAGCCCGAGGCGCTCGGCATCATCGCGCGCGCGGCCGAAGGTTCGGTGCGCGATTCGTTGTCGCTGTTCGACCAGGCGATCGCGCATGCCGCCGGCCATGTGAAGGCCGACGCGGTCCGGCAGATGCTCGGCCTTGCCGACCGCACCCGCGTGATCGACCTGTTCGATTCGCTGGCGCGCGGCGATATCGCCGCTGCCTTCGCCGAATTTCGCGCCCAGTATGATGTCGGCGCCGATCCGGTGGTGGTGCTGTCCGATCTCGCCGAGTTCGTCAATTTCGTCACCCGCGTGAAATTCGTGCCGGGGACCGCCGACAACGTCGCATTCGGCGAGACCGAGCGGGTGCGGGGGCGCGGATTCGCCGCGAAGCTGTCGACGCGTGTGCTGTCGCGGATGTGGCAGATGCTGCTCAAGGGCATCGCCGAGGTGCAGACCGCGACGCGGCCGGCGGCTGCTGCCGAGATGGTGCTGGTGCGGATCGCCTATGTCGCCGACCTGCCGACACCGGATGAAGTGATCCGGATGATCGAGCAGAATGGCGCCGGCGCGGCGCCCGCGACGTCAGGTTCCGCCGCATCATCGCCGTCACGCGGCGCACCGGCTTCGGCGATATCGGCCATGCCGTCGGCGTCGATGCGTGCACCGCAGGCCGGCCCGCGGGCCGATCTTGCCGCGCGTCCGCAGATGGCCTCACCGGTCACCGACGCCGCGCCGGTGCTGCGGATCACGAGCTTTCCGCAACTGATCGCGCTCGCCGGCGAGAAGCGCGATATCATGACCAAGAGCGCGCTGGAGGCCGATGTGCGGCTGGTGCGCATCGAGGATGGCCAGCTCGAGATCGGACTCGAGCCGAAGGCGCAGCGCACGCTCATCACCGATCTGCCGCGCAAGCTCGAACTGTGGACCGGGCGGCGCTGGACCGTGATCATTTCCAACGAGGCCGGCCAGCCCACGGTGCGTTCGCAGAACGAATTGGCGCGCAGCGAGCATCAGCGCGCGGCCGAGGCCGATCCGCGCGTGCAGGAGGTGCTGGCGCGCTTTCCGGGCACCAAGGTGATCGAGGTCCGCCGCCTTGCCGCCGAGGTTCCGGTGGCGGATGTATCAGGCGAAGACCCGATTGAAACTTCTGACAGCGACGACGATTGATCCGATCATAGGAACGCACGCATGGCTGATTTTCTCGGCATGATGAAGCAGGCAGCGCAGCTGCAATCCAAGATGCAGGAGATGCAGGAGCAACTCGGCAATGTCGAGGTGGAGGGCATTTCCGGCGGCGGTCTGGTCGCGGTGCGCATGACCGCGAAGATGGAAGTGAAGGGCGTCAAGATCGATCCGTCGCTGATGAAGCCGGAGGAGCGCGAGGTGCTCGAGGATCTCCTGGTCACGGCGCATGGCGATGCCCGCCGCAAGGCCGAGGCGGCGATGCAGGAGAAGATGATGGCGCTCACCGGTGGGCTCGGCCTGCCGCCGGGATTTGGTCCGACCTAAATGGCCGCAAGCGTCGCCGGCCCCGAGATTGAACGCCTGATCCAGTTGCTGGCGCGGCTGCCGGGCTTGGGTCCGCGTTCGGCGCGGCGCGCGGCGCTGCATCTGATCAAGAAGCGCGAAGCGCTGATGACGCCGCTGACCGCGGCGTTGCAGGTCGCGATCGACAAGATCCAGGTCTGCAAGACCTGCGGAAACATCGATACACAAAACCCCTGCACGGTGTGCACCGATCCGCGCCGCGATCCCTCGATCATCGTCGTGGTCGCCGATGTCGCCGATCTCTGGGCGCTGGAACGCGCCAATGCGACCAATGGCCGCTATCATGTGCTCGGTGCAACGTTGTCGCCGCTCGACGGCGTCGGCCCGCAGGATCTCACCATCGACCAGCTGGTGGCGCGCGCCCACGCGCCTGAGGTGACCGAGATCATTCTGGCGCTGAATGCCACCGTCGATGGCCAGACCACCGCGCATTACATCACCGACCTGTTGTCGGAGGCCAATGTGCGGGTGACGCGGCTGGCGCATGGCGTGCCTGTTGGCGGCGAGCTTGATTACCTCGATGAAGGTACGCTATCCGCAGCCATGCGGCAGCGGACGCTGTTTTAAGCAACCGGTCCAGGGCCGGACCCGGCCGATTTTGCCAAGCGATCCGTCACAAGTCGAAAAGATCGCGCTGAAACAAAATGATAGGGTGGATGACGATTCGAGGATGGTCATCCACGCTCTGACGAATCAAATACGGAACACCTGAAAATGACGACACACCGATTCGGCGCACGGTTCGGCTTTGCATTTTTGACGGCGACCTTGGTCGCGCCGTGTGCGATCGCGCAGCAGAGCGATGCGCCGCAGAAGCCCGGCAAGATGATCCATGCCGGCGACGTGCTGTCGGGGGAACTCGGCGTCATGAAGGTGCGCGACGCCAAGAATCGCGGCAAGCGCGTCGCGACCTACCAGATCACCAGCGAGCCGCGCCGCCTGCCGCCGCCGAACGGCCTGTGCAATCTCGAAACCGGGCCGGAAACCTTCCAGCTGATTCCGACCAACGATGCCCAGGCCGCGCAGCTCAAGAGCCTTTCCGGCAAGGCCATCTCGGTGAAGGTCGACGAGGTCACCTGCGCCAAGGACGCCGGCGAGATGAGCGAAGCCATCGTCACCAAGTGGAGCGTGGTGGCGAAGTAAATCTCATCGAATCGAGAACCATCCGCATCATCGTCCTGGCGAAAGCCAGGACCCATTACCCCAACTGTCGGTTATTGCGCGACGCTGCGGCCAGAATCCCTGTCACGACCAGGTGCGGTGGTTATAGGTCCTGGCTTTCGCCAGGACGACGCGGGGAGAGTTCGGGCGCCTGCTCGGGCCGACGGCAGTTGGGCTAAACCCGCACCGGCCCCAGCTCATCAAAATGCCCGCGCCGCTGCAGCCAGGCTAGCAGGATCAGGCTCGGGATCGCGACCAGCACGCAGATCACGAAGAACATCTGCCAGCCGACCGCCTTGGCGACATAGCCCGCGCCCGATGACAGATAGGTGCGGCCGACCGCCGCGAGCGCGGTCAGCAGCGCGTACTGGGTCGCGGTGTGCAGCGGATTGCGGCACAGCGCCGACAGATAGGCGACGAAGATCACGGTGCCGATCGCGCTGGTGAAATTCTCCGCGGTGATCGCGAGCGCCAGCGCCCATTGATCGACGCCGACATGCGCCAGCCAGGAGAACGACAGGTTGGCGATCGCCTGCAGCACGCCGCCGATCCAGAGGCTCGTTGCGAGCGAATAGCGCCGCGCCACGAAGCCGCCGGCGAAACCGCCGATCAGGGTTGCGGCAAGACCAACGCCCTTCACGATCGCCGCGTAATCGACCTTGGAAAAGCCGATGTCGATCACGAACGGCGCGGTCATGGTGCCCGAGAACGCGTCGGTGAATTTGAACAGCACCACGAAGGCGAGCGCTGCGAAGGCATCCTTGCGGCTGAGGAACTCGGAGAACGCGCCGAGCGCCGCGTGCAGCACGCGCTCGGCGGCGTTCTGCGCGTGCGTTGCGGCCTCCGCGCCCTTCGATTGGGCGGGCTCGGTCGCGGCAAGCGCGGTGACGATGCCGATCACGACCAGCGCGGCCATCACCACATAGCCCCACATCCACGCGGACGGGCGCGCGAGCCCTGCGGATTCGAATCCGCTGACGATGAACAGCGCGCCGGCGGTCGAGACCAGCATGCCGACGCGATAGGCCGCGACATAGGACGCCATGCCGGCGGCCTGCTCGCTCTCGGGCAGGCTTTCGACGCGGAAGGCATCGACCACGATGTCCTGCGTCGACGACGCGGTCGCGACCAACAGCGCGGCGAAGGCCGCGAACCATGGCGAGCGCGCCGGGTCGGCCACCGCCAGCACCAGGATCGTCGCCATCAGCACCAGCTGCGAGAGCAGCAGCCAGCCGCGGCGGCGCCCGAAAACTTGCGTGAACAGCGGCACATGCAGCGCATCGACCAGCGGCGCCCAGAGGAATTTCAGCGTGTAGGGCGTGCCGATCAGCGCCAGCAGCCCGATGGTGCCGAGATCGACCCCGGCCTCCTTCATCCACACCTGCAATGTCGAGCCCGACAGCGCCAGCGGCAGCCCCGAGGAGAAGCCGAGCAGCAGCACGATCAGCACCCGCGGCTGCAGGTACACCGCGAAGCTGTCGCGCCAGGAGGTGACGGCGGGCTTTGGCTCAGGCGTCGCGGGCGTGTCTGACGTCGCTTCAGGGGCTGTCATGAATGAGGTGTTACCAGATTCGGCCACAAAAAGACTGTCATCGCCGGGCTTCACGTAGACGTACGCGCACCCAACTTCCGCCTCTGGGATACTGGATCGCCCGATCAAGTCGGGCGATGACAGCAATTATGCGGCGCGATCCGCGGTCATCGATGAGTTGATCCCTGTTCGCCTCAAAAACACTGTCATCGCCCGGCTCGACCGGGCGATCCAGTATTCCAGAGGCCTATCCGCCGCCGCCCGCAATCTCCGGATAAAGATCAATCCAGTCCGGATTGTCCTTCTCAATTAGGGCAATCTTCCATGCGCGCGGCCATTTCTTCAGCCGCTTCTCGCGCTTGATCGCGTTCTCGGGATCATCGAACTGCTCGAAATAGACGAGTTTCACGACGTCGTATTTTTCGGTGAAGCTTTCGATGAGTTTGATCTTGTGCTCACCGACGCGACGAATGAGGTCATTTGTCACGCCGATGTAGAGCGTGCCGCCGATGTGGCTGGCGAGGATGTAGACGTAGAAGCTGCGTGCGCCCATCTACGGCCTCTGGGATACTGGATCGCCCAATCAAGTCGGGCGATGACACCGGCTATGAGGTGACATCAGCAACGATCACTCCCCCGCCTGCAGCTTGCGCGGGGCGGGGAACAGGTCGGTGGCCGCGGGCTTGACGAAGCGCGGCACTTCGATCGGGGTCTCGGACTTGCTGAAGTCGAGTTCCTCGATACGGCCGGCGCGCTTCTCGATCTTGTCGGCGGAGATCAGGATCTGCCTGACGTCCTCGTTCACCTGGCCGAAATGGGTCTGCAGCTTGAGCACGCGATCGCGCAGACGGCCGAGATCATCACCAAGGTGCATCACCTCGTTGCGGATCTGGTCGGCGGCGTCGCGGATGCGGGCATCCTTCAGGATCTGCTGCATCACCTGGATCGCCAGCATCAGCAGCGAGGGCGACACCAGCACCACGCGGGCGCGATAAGCCTTCTGGATCACGTCGTCGAAACCGTCATGGATTTCGGCATAGACCGATTCCGAGGGCACGAACATGAGCGCGGTGTCCTGGGTCTCGCCCGGAATCAGATATTTCTCGGCGATGTCGCTGACGTGCTTGAGTACGTCAGTGCGCAATCGCTGGCTGGCGAATTTGCGCTCCTCGTCGCTGCGCGCATCGTGCAGCGCGGTCATCGCTTCCAGCGGAAATTTCGCGTCGATGCAAAGCGGGCGCTGGTCGGGCAGGAACACGACGCAGTCCGGCCGCTTGCCCGATGTCAGCGTGTACTGGAACTCGAATGAGCCCTTCGGCATGCCGTCCTGGACGATCGCCTCCATCCGCGCCTGGCCGAACGCGCCGCGCGACTGCTTGTTGGCGAGCACGTCGCGCAGGGTCGTCACCTGGGTGGTGAGCTCGTTGAGGTTCTTGTGCGCATGGTCGATGATGCCGAGCCGCTCGTGCAGCACGCGCAACGAATCCATCGTGTTGCGGGTCGATTGTTCCATCGACTGGCCGACCCGGTGGGTTACCGAGTCGAGCCGCTCGTTGACCGCGCGGGCCATCTCGGCCTGCCGGCCGGCTAGCGCCTGCGCGAAGGCATCAACCTTGGCGTCGACCCGTCCGGAGGATTCGCTCTGCGCCCGCAGCATCTCGGCGAGCCGCTCCTCCAGCTCGTCGGCGCGAATGGCCTGGGCCATCGCGAGTTCCGCGCCGCGCCGGCTGCCGCGCGCGATCACCATTGCGATGGCGAACAGCAGGATCAGCGCCAGCACGCCAAGCCCGATCAACGCGTCGGAGACGCGGACCGGAAGGTCGCCGATCATGAGGAGAATCTCGTTCATGCCGGTCCTTGTAGCCGATTCGCGGTCGGACGCGAACGAAGAGGGAACGCTTATGGTTAATGCTTCCCTGATTTTCTTGGTTAATGCAGCGTGAAGAAACGTGGTTAAGGCTGCCTTAACAGGCTCCTCAGCGCATTGACCGCATCAGGCCCGCAGCTTAAATCGCCGCCATGGCTTTAAGAGAAATCATCATCCTGCCGGACAAGCAGTTGCGGCTGGTGTCGAAACCGATCGAGAAGGTGACGCCGGATATCCGCAAGCTCGCCGACGACATGCTCGAGACCATGTATGACGCGCCCGGCATCGGGCTGGCGGCGATCCAGGTCGCGCAGCCGCTGCGGCTGATCACCATGGATCTCGCCAAGCGCGACGAGAACGGCGAGACCTCGCCGCAGCCGCGGGTGTTCATCAATCCGGAGATCATCTCGCATTCGGAGGAGCTGTCGGTCTACGAAGAGGGCTGCCTGTCGATCCCCGAATATTACGAGGAGGTCGAGCGCCCGGCGCGGGTGCGCCTGCGCTTCACCGATCTCGACGGCAAGCTGCACGAGGAGGATGCCGAGGGGCTCTACGCCACCTGCATCCAGCACGAGATCGACCATCTCAACGGCGTGCTGTTCGTAGACTACCTGTCGAAGCTGAAGCGCGACCGCGTGTTCAAGAAATTCGAGAAGGCCGCCAAGCGCGCGGCGGAGTAGGCGCGCCCTCCGACGCCGGAAGAATCTGATCGCATGCCTCTCCGCCTGATTTTCATGGGCACGCCCGATTTCGCGGTGCCGACGCTGCTGGAGCTGGTGGCCCATGGCCATGAGGTCGTGGCCGTCTACACCCGCGCGCCGAAACCGGGCGGGCGGCGCGGCCTGCAGCTGCAGCCGACGCCGGTCGAGCAGGAGGCGCGCCGCCTCGGCATTCCGGTACTCACGCCGAAGACGCTCCGGACGGACGAAGCGCTCGAGGCGTTTCGCGCCCAAGATGCGGATGCCGCCGTTGTCGTCGCCTACGGCATGATCCTGCCGCAGGCCATCCTCGATGCGCCCAGGCTCGGCTGCTTCAACCTGCACGCCTCGCTGCTGCCGCGCTGGCGCGGCGCCGCGCCGATCAATCGCGCCATCATGGCGGGTGATGCCGAGAGCGGCGTGATGGTGATGAAGATGGATGTCGGGCTCGACACCGGCGACGTCGCGATGGCCGAGCGGCTGCCGATCACGGACAGCATGACGGCATCAGACCTGCACGATGCGTTGGCGCCGCTCGGCGCCGACCTGATGGTGCGGGCGATGGGCGGCCTCGAGCGCGGCGGCTTGCAACTCACCAGGCAGAGCGAGGACGGCGTCACCTATGCCGCCAAGATCGAGAAGGCCGAGGCGCGGATCGACTGGACGCAGCCGGCGCACGCGGTGCTGCGGCACATTCACGGGCTGTCGCCGTTCCCCGGCGCCTGGTGCGAACTCGGCGGCGAGGGCGAGCCGGTGCGGCTGAAGATCCTGCGCTGCGAGCTGGCGAAAGGTTCGGGCCAACCGGGCGATATGCTCGACGATCAGCTTGCGATCGCCTGCGGCGATGGCGCGGTGCGGATTCTCGAATTGCAGCGCGCCGGCAAGGGGCCGATGAAGGCGGCGGACTTCCTGCGCGGCACGCCGCTGAAGCCGCCCGCGCGGCTCGGCTGATGCCCCGCTACAAGCTCACCATCGAATATGACGGCACGCCGTTCTCCGGCTGGCAGATCCAGGACACCGCGCCGACCGTGCAGGGCGCGCTGGAGGCGGCGGTCAAGGCGATCTGCGGCGAGGACGTCCGCGTCCACGGCGCCGGGCGTACCGACGCCGGCGTGCATGCGCGCGGCCAGGTCGCGCATTGCGACATCGCCAAACATTTTCCGCCGGGCCGTTTCCGCGACGGGCTGAACGCGCATCTGCGGCCCAATCCGATTGCCGTGCACGCGGCCGATATCGTGCCCGACGATTTCGAGGCGCGGTTCTCCGCGATCAAGCGGCATTATCTCTATCGCATCACCAACACCCGCGCGAACCTCGCGCTCGACATCGGCCGGGTCTGGCGCGTGCCACGCGCGCTCGATGCCGAGGCGATGCACGAGGCCGCGCAGCGCCTGCTCGGCAAGCATGATTTCACCACCTTCCGCGACACCGAGTGCCAGGCCAAGTCGCCGGAGAAGACGCTCGATCAGCTCGACGTCACCCGCGACGGCGCTGCCATCAACATCGTGACCTCGGCGCGCTCGTTCCTGCACAGCCAGGTGCGCTCGATGGTCGGATCATTGGTCTGGGTCGGCGAGGGCCGCTGGAGCGCGGACGATCTGTTCGCCGCACTCGTCGCCCGCAACCGCGCCGCCTGCGGCCCCGTCGCGCCGCCGGACGGGCTCTATTTGATGCGGGTGGATTACTAGGCAGACTGTATCTGGTATGGGCGGATTACCCGCGACCCCAATCCCTACTGTGCATGGGGTTGTTTTCGATGTTTGTGTCCAGCCGAGCGGCCGGATCAAGCAAAATACCGCTCCAGCACGCCCCGATAGATCTGCGTCAGCTTCTCCAGATCAGCCACCGGCGTGCGCTCGTCGATCTGGTGCATGGTCTGGCCGACCAGGCCGAATTCGATCACCGGGCAGTAGCTCGAGATGAAGCGCGCGTCCGAGGTGCCGCCCGAGGTCGAGAGCTCCGGCCTGCGGCCGGTGGCCTCCTCGATCGCGGCAACCGCGAGGTCGGTGAACGGTCCGGGCTGGGTGACGAACACGTTCGAGTTCGACGGCTGCCAGTCGATATGCGCGCGGATGCGGTTGCCGCAGGCCTTCGCCAGCCGTTCGTCGACCAGCTGCCGGAGGCTCTCCTGCGTATGGTTGTCGTTGTAGCGGATGTTGAACTTGGCGCGCGCTTGGCCGGGGATCACGTTGCTCGCGGTGTTGCCGACGTCGACGGTGGTGAATTCGAGGTTGCTGGCCTGGAATTGCGCGCTGCCGTGATCGAGCGGCTCGTCGCCCAGCGCCACGATCAGCCTGGAGATGTCGGGCACCGGGTTCGAGGCGCGGTGCGGATAGGCGACGTGGCCCTGCACGCCGTCGACCACCAGCGTGCCGGATTGCGAGCCGCGCCGGCCGATCTTGATCATGTCGCCGAGCACCTCGACATTCGAGGGCTCGCCGAGCACGCAATGGTCGAACTTCTCGCCGCGCTCGGCGCACCATTTCAGCAGCTTGACCGTGCCGTTGATCGAGACGTCTTCCTCGTCGCCGGTGATCAGGAAGGAGATCGATCCTTTTGGCTTGCCGCCATGGTCGTTCAGATACTGCAGCACCGCGGCGACGCTGCAGGCGATGCCGCCCTTCATGTCAACGGCGCCGCGGCCGTAGAGATAGCCGTCCTTGACCTCGCCGGAGAACGCGCCGAGCGTCCACGCCGCTTCGTCGCCGGGCGGCACCACGTCGGTGTGGCCGGCAAAGGTGATATGCGGCGCCGAAGAGCCGATGCGGGCATAGAGGTTGTCGATATCGGCGGTGCCGGGTTCGGAGAACGTCACGCGGTGGACGTCGAAGCCGGCCGCCTTCAGCAGGTTTTCGAGCACACCGAGCGCGCCGGCGTCGGCCGGGGTGACGGACGGGCAGCGAACCAGATCGCGGGTAATCGAGACGGCATCAATCATGTGTCCCGCTTAACACGTCACACCGCGGGTGGACCAGCTTTGTGCGGCACGATATCGAGCTCGCTCTGCTGATCCCAGCCCTGCGTGGAGCGCGACCCGCCGCCGTGGCCGCCGCCTGTCAGTCCCGCAGCAGCTCGTTGATGCTGGTCTTGGCGCGGGTGCGCTCGTCGACGCGCTTGACGATCACGGCGCAGGCCGTGGCAGGTCCCGGCTGGCCGTTCTTCAGCGGCTTGGCCGGCAGCGTGCCGGGCACCACGACGGCGTATTCCGGGACCTCGCCGACGAAGATCTCGCCGGTCTCGCGGTCGACGATCTTGGTCGAGGCGCCGAGGAACACGCCCATCGACAGCACCGCGCCCTTGCGCACGATCACGCCCTCGGCGACTTCCGAGCGGGCGCCGATGAAGCAATCGTCCTCGACGATCACGGGCTCGGCCTGCAGCGGCTCGAGCACGCCGCCGATGCCGACGCCGCCGGAGATGTGCACGCGCTTGCCGATCTGGGCGCAGGAGCCGACCGTCGACCAGGTGTCGATCATGGTGGCCTCATCGACATAGGCGCCGAGATTGACGAAGGAGGGCATCAGCACGACGTTCCTGGCGATGAAGGCCGAGCGGCGCACGATCGCGCCCGGCACGGCGCGGAAGCCGGCGTCGCGGAAACGGTTCTCGCCCCAGCCCTCGAACTTCGAGGGCACCTTGTCCCACCACGAGGCCTTGCCCGGGCCGCCCGCGATCTGGCCCATGTCGTTGAGGCGGAACGAGAGCAGCACGGCCTTCTTCAGCCACTGATTGACCTTCCACTTGCCGCTGGCCTCGCGCTCGGCGACGCGGGCCTCGCCCTTGTCGAGCAGCTCCAGCGCGTGGTCGACGGCCTCGCGGACCTCGCCCTTGGTCGACGTCGAAATGCCTTCGCGGGCATCGAACGCGGTGTTGACGGTGGTTTCGAGGGCTGACAGCGACATCGGGCGATCCTTGGGCGTATCGGGGATATGGCGGGAATTTTGCAGAGCTTTTTCGGAATTTGAGGCTGCGGAGTCAAGGCAAACCCGGCGGTCCTTTTGGCGAGCGATTGCTCTGCTCCGTCGTCCCGGCCTTCGCCGGGACGACGTGGAGAGATCAGCGTTTTCCGCTCAACCGCTGCAGGAACCCGGTGAGATCATCCGTGACATGGTCGACATGAGCGGCGTCGCGCCCCTCCAGCTCCCAGGTCTCGCGCACCACCTCCTGGCTGCCGTCGGGCACGACCAGCACGGTGGTCATGCCGAGCTCATGCGGCACCACCAGATTGCGCGCGAGGTCCTCGAACATCGCGGCCTTGGCCGGATCGACGTCGTGCAGCCTGAGGAACTTCTGGTAGGTCTGCGGCGCCGGTTTCGGCTCGAGATCGGCGGCGATGATGTCGAACACGCCGTCGAAATGATGGCCGATGCCGAGCCGGCCGAGCACCGCGTCGACATGGTCGACCGAACCGTTGGTCAGGATCAGCTTGCGCCCCGGCAGTTTTGCGATCGCGGCGCCCATCGCCGGGTTCGGCTCAAGCGGCGAGTGGTCGATCTTGTGCACATAGGCGAGATAGTCGTCGGCCTGCACGCCGTGCTCGGTCATCATTCCGCGCATCGTGGTGCCGTAGCGCAGGTAATAGTCCTTCTGCAGCCGCCGTGCTTCTTCGGGCGAGATCTTCAGCCAATTGCCGACAAACTCGCCGATCCGCGCATCGACCTGCTGCCACAGATTGACGTGATGCGGGTACAGCGTGTTGTCGAGGTCGAACACCCAGGTCTCGACATGGCCGAAGTTGCGCGGAGTTTTAGTCATGGCTTTTTCAACGCGTCGTCCCGGCGCAGGCCGGGACCCATACGCCGCGGCGGCAATTGGGGCCGTGGTGCGCGTTGCCTTTCGTTGTGGGGTTGTCGCCAGTGAACAACATGTGGCGCGGTGGTTATGGGTCCCGGCCTGCGCCGGGACGACATCGATATTTGTAGCGCCAGCGTCTTCATCACGGCACCGCAAAGCGCAGCGTCTTGCCGCCGCTGGTCATGTCGACGGTGGTGAAGCCGAGCGCGGTGAGGCCGCGGCTGGCGCAGTCGCCCTGCTCATTGACCTCGAACTTGCTGTCGCGGGTGCAGAGCTGCACCGCGCCGCCCCAGTTCAACGGCTTGTCCTTGATCTTGATGGTGCGGTTGTCGCCATCGACCGCTTCGGCGAAGGAATAGATCTGCTTCGGCGTGCCCGACACGTCGGGATGCAGGCATTTGCCGGGGTCGACGCGATACCAGCCGCGGCTGGTCACCGCCTTGCCGTCGTCGGTCGCGACCGCGGCCATCACCTTGTACTGAGTATCGTTGCACCAGGTCAGCCCTGACGCCGACGGCTTCTGCACGGCATCGACCATGGTGGTGAAGAAGTTCGGCGACTGCACGATGTCGCTGGCGAGCCCGCGGCTCTTGAGGAAGGCCGACAGCGCGCTCTGCGTCTTCGGTCCGTCGACGCCGTCGATCGGCGCCGCATCGTAGCCCGCGATCACCAAGAGGCGCTGGATGCCGGCGAGCCGCGCCTGCTCGTCGTCATATTCGCTGTCCTCGGCGAGGTAGGCGACGAGATTGCCATCGTCGGTCTGCGTCGGCGTGATCTGGGTGAATTGCGCTTGTGTCTGGCCGGAGCGGCATTGCCGCGCGGCGGCGATCACGAAATTGTCCTGCGCGACGCAGAGCGTGTCGGTGCCGTTCTGCGGGATCGGCGAGGCGCCGTAGACGCCGAGCGCGCGGGCATTGAGCAGCACGCGGTCGGCGGTCAGCGCTCCCTGCACCACGACCCGGCAGGTCGCGGGATCGATGCGGAACCAGCCGCGTGTCGCGGTTGCGGCCTTGTCGTCGATGCCGATCGCGGCCTCGATCACATAGCTCATGCGGTTGCAGAGCTTGAGGTCGGCATGCGCCGGCGCCGCCGAGAACAGGAACGACACCAGCGCGGCCGGCAGCGACATTGCGAGCCGCGCCGCCGGCGAGCGGCGAGGGAGCCTCGCCGTGTGTCCCGCGTCTGCCATTACTTATGGATCAGCGTGCCGGTGCCCTGGTTGGTGAAGAGCTCGAGCAGCACCGCGTGCTGGGTCTTGCCGTCGATGATCACGACGCCTTGCACGCCCTGTTCGAGCGCGTAGATGCAGGTCTCGACCTTCGGGATCATGCCGCCGGAAATCGTGCCGTCGGCGATCAGCTTGCGGGCTTCCTTGATCGACAGGTCCGGAATCAGCTTCTTGGACTTGTCGAGCACGCCGGGCACGTCGGTCAGCAGCAGCAGGCGCTTGGCCTTCAGCGCGCCCGCGATCGCGCCGGCAAAGGTGTCGGCGTTGATGTTCAGCGTCTGGCCGTCCTTCGACGTCGCCAGCGGCGCCAGCACAGGAATCAGCTCGTAACCGATCAGCTGGTTGAGCAGCGTGAGGTCGACCTTCTCGGGATCGCCGACGAAGCCGAGATCGACCGCCTTCTCGATATGGGAGTCGGGATCGACCATGGTACGCGTCGTCTTCGACGCCTTGACCATGTTGCCGTCCTTGCCGGAGAGGCCCACGGCCCTGCCGCCGGCCTCGTTGATGTAGCCGACGATCTGCTTGTTGACCGAGCCCGCCAGCACCATCTCGACGATCTCGATGGTTGCGGCGTCGGTGATGCGCAGACCCGCGGCGAATTCCGACTGGATGCCGAGGCGCTTCAGCATGGTCGCGATCTGCGGTCCGCCGCCATGCACCACCACCGGATTGATCGCAGTCTGCTCGAGCAGCACGATGTCGCGCGCGAATGCCTTGGCGGTGTCCTCGGCGCCCATGGCGTGGCCGCCATATTTGATGACGATGGTTTCCTCGTCATACTCCTGCATGTGCGGGAGCGCCTCGGACAGGATGCGGGCCTGATCGAGCGGGCTGATGTGCTGGTCGGTCATGGGGCTGGTCTCATCGTCAGCGGAGGGACGGCCGCGGTTCTATCTGATTGCCGGGCAGGGCGCAAAGCGGGGATAGCAATTCGTAGCCGGTTGGAGCCAACGGGCTATGGGTCATCGCCTCGGCCACATGGCCGAAACCGCCAGCGCCACCCAGCTCAGAATCAGCAATGTTCCGCCGGCCGGCGCGGCCATCGGAAACAGTCCGTGGCCGGCATACTGGCGCAGCACCAGGTCGCCCGCGAACAATGACGCCGCGATGACGAAGCCGGACGCCGCCGCGATTCCGAGCTTGGCGTGAACGATTGCACGGTCCGCGACCGCAATGGTCGCGATGGCGGCGGGCGCATGGAACAGCAGCATCGAGGACGCTGCCGCCAGCCGCGTGGCATCAGGCAAATGAGCCGCGGCCGCTGCCAGCATGACGCCGCAGGCGCCCATCACGGCGGCACAGACGATCAGGAGGCGGGGCGCGCCGCTCATCGGAGCCGTTCCTCGATCAGGCGCACCATCGCCGCGCGCAGCTCCGGCATACCATCGCCGGTGCGCGACGAGGTCACCAGCACCTCGGGGAACGCGGCGGGATGCTTTGCCAGCGTCGCTGACGTATCGGCGATCGTGGTCTTCAGTTCGCCGACCTTGACCTGGTCGGCCTTGGTCAGCACGACCTGATAGCTGACCGCGGACTTGTCCAGCGTCTTCAGCACGTCGAGATCGACGTCCTTGATGCCGTGGCGCGCGTCGATCAGCACGTAGACCCGCGCCAGCGTCGCGCGCCCGAGCAGGAATTTGTGGATCAGCGCCGTCCATGACGCCACCTTGGTCTTCGGCGCCGAGGCGTAGCCGTAGCCCGGCATGTCGACCAGGCGGAAGTTCGCGTTCTCCGGGCCCTCGAAGAAGATCAGTTCCTGGGTGCGGCCCGGCGTATGCGAGGTACGCGCGAGCGCGCTGCGGCCGGTCAGCGCGTTGATCAGGCTCGATTTGCCGACATTGGAGCGGCCGGCAAAGGCGACCTCGAGGCCGGCCATCGGCGGCAGCGTCTCGATCGAGGGCGAGGCCCAGATGAAGCGCCAGTCGCCGGCGAACAGTTTTCGGCCCTGTTCGATCAGCTCCGCATCGGGTTCGGTGGTCATCGAAGGGTCCACTTCGTCTTGGCCGGAGCAGATCCGACCGTTCAGGTCAACGTCTTGCCACCCTCCAATACGTGGATGCCCGGCACAAGGCCGGGCATGACGCATTGATCAAGCGAGGTGGCCGGGAAGCTATGTCGGCTTCTTGGCGAACGTCGATTTCAGATTGTCGAACAACTCCACCTTCACGCCGTTCTTGCGCATGATGAAGCTCTGCTGCAGCACCGAGAGCGTGTTGTTCCAGGCCCAGTAGATCACGAGACCCGCCGGGAAGCCGGCCAGCATGAAGGTGAAGATCAGCGGCATCCAGTCGAAGATGATCTTCTGGGTCGGATCCGGCGGCGCCGGATTGAGCTTCATCTGCACCCACATCGTGATGCCCATGATGATCGGCCAGATGCCCATCACCAGGTACGAGCCGAAATGCGGTCCGAGCAGCGCGATCGGATCGAACGGGATCAGGCCGAACAGCGTGAACAGGTTGGTCGGATCCGGCGCCGAGAGGTCCTTGATCCAGCCGAAGAACGGCGCGTGCCGCATCTCGATGGTGATGAACAGCACCTTGTAGAGCGAGAAGAACACCGGGATCTGCAAGGCGACGGGAAGACAACCGGCGATCGGGTTGATCTTCTCCTTCTTGTAGATCTCCATCATCTCCTGCTGCTGCTTCACGCGGTCGTCGGGATAGCGTTCCTTCAGCGCCTGCAGCTGCGGCTGCACCGACTTCATCTTCGCCATCGAGGCGTAGGACTTGTTGGCGAGCGGGAAGAACAAGAGCTTCACGATCACGGTCACCAGGAGGATCGCGATGCCGAAATTGCCGACCAGGCGATAGAACCAGTCGAGCGCCAGGAACATCGGCTTGGTGATGAAGTAGAAGTGGCCCCAGTCGATCAGGAGGTCGAAATGGTTGAGGCCGAGCTGCTTGTTGTAGCCGCCGAAGCCGACCAGCGGGAAGTTGAGGCCGACGGTCGCGGCCTCCTTCGCGCCGGCAAACAGCCGCGCGTTGGCGACGCCGGAGCCGCCGATCGGAATGGTCTGCGCGCCGAGCATGTAGTCGACCCGGTAGCGCTTGTCGCCGTTCGTGAAGCGCGCTTTCTCCAAGGTCGCATTGGTCTCGGGCAGCAGCGCGGTCGCCCAGTATTTGTCGGTGATACCGAGCCAGGCGTCGGTCACGTTCTGGAAGATAACGCCACGCGAGTCCGGACCCGTGGGGGTCTTGCTGTCGTCGATGTTCTTGTAAGTGTATTCCTGCAGGCCCTGTTCGCCGAGATAGCCGATCAGGCCTTCGTGCAGGATCGCGTAGCCGGACACCGGCGGCTTGCCGCCGCGCGAGATCAGCGCAAACGGATACAGCGTCACCGGCGTGCTGCCTTGATTGGTGACCTCATCCTTGATGCTGAAGAGGTAGCGATCGTCGATCGAGATGGTGCGGCGGAAGGTCAGGCCCTGGCCGTTCTCATACTTCAGCACCACCGGGGTGCTCGGCGACAGGCTGTTCGACCCCTCCTGCTGCCAGACGGTTTCGGAATCCGGCGTCTTCACCGACGAGCCGGTGGGCGTTAGCCACAGGAACTCGGCATAGTAAGGCTCGGCGGTGCCCGACGGCGACAGCAGCACGATAGCCGGCGATTTGGGGTCGACCGTCTCGCGGAAATGGACCAGCGCCAGATCGTCGATCCGGGCGCCCTTCAGCGCAATGCTGCCGATCACGCGCGGGGTCTCGATCTTGATGCGCGGACCGGCTGCGAGCACGGTTTCACGGCTTGCCACCGGAGCGTCAACCGCAGGCGTGCCCGGCGTCGCCGGGGGGGGCAGTCGAGGTCCCAGGTGCAGCGCCCGGGGTCGCCTGCGGCGTCGGCTTCAGCAACTCGGCCTGGCGCTGCACCTCGCGCTGCTTCTCCATCTGCGGCATGTTGTAGAAATATTGCCAGGCGATCAGGACGAGGCCGGACAGAATGACGGCAAGGATCGTGTTGCGGTTGTCGGACATCTCTTAGGGTCTCGTCATTCCATTCGGATTGGGCGCGCTCGTGTTACCCGCCCTGTCGGCACCCGTCTTGTTGGTACCGATCTTGGGCGCAGGCCGGTCGAGGCGGCGCAGCGCCGACCGCAGGTCGTCAATCATGGTCGCAAAGTCGCGGGTCAGCGCGTCACGGCGGCCGACTAGCACATAATCATGGTGCGGCCGCATGAATACGGCATCGACCCGTCTCATCACTTCGCGAAGCCGGCGTCGGATGCGGTTGCGCTCGGTCGCGGTGCCATTCTTCCTGGTGACGGTATAGCCGACGCGGATCGGGCCCTGATCGTTGCGGCAACGGCCCTGCAGCACAAAAGCTGCGGTATTCGCCCGCACGCCATTGGCAGCGGCGAGGAAATCCGCCCGCTGCCTCAGCCGATCCATAATGGGTATCTCCGGGTGGAGACGTCCGGGCTCAGGCGCTCAGGCGCTTGCGGCCGCGCGCACGGCGCGCAGCGAGAACCTTGCGGCCGCCGGCCGTGGCGAGACGGGCGCGGAAGCCGTGACGGCGCTTGCGCACCAGTTTGCTGGGTTGATAAGTCCGCTTCACGGGTAATTCTCCGCTGACCGGGCAATTTGCCGTTGTATTGAGATGGAGTCCGGTGATGCTGGCGGGCCCAAACGAGCCGTTACGGCCCCAAAGAGCCGCCCCCGGTCAAGAACCGGGCCATCGCGGACAGTTGGCGCGGCTTATAAGGGAGCGCCCTGTTTTCGTCAATGTCACAGGGCGTCGCAAAGAGGGTTCTTTGAAACGTCGCAATTGGGGCGAATATAACTGTTTTCGCGGGGTTTTTGACGGTGAGGAGCGCCTTGGGGGCGTTCCGGGAACCGCCGACATTAGCGATCCGTAATTTGACCGGCTTGGGGGCCGGGCCGCATCTTCCGACCCCTAAGCCAAACAAGGCCTTATCTTGTGGCTCTAACCGACGATCAGGCGACCGCGCAGAACCAGCGGCCCAAGCCGACCCTCCGGCTCGGGCTGTCGGGCAAGCTCTTGCTGCTGACGATTCCGCTGGTCATGATCGCCGGGCTCCTGATCTATGTGCCGGCGATCGCGAACTTCCGGATGAACCGGCTCAACGACCGCCTGGCCGCCGCCAATACCGCGGCGCTGGTGCTCGATGCCGCCCCGTCAGGCCTGGTGCCGGATTCGCTGGCCCGGCAGATCCTGACCAGCATCGGCGCCCGCGCGGTTGCCATCAAGCTCGGCCAACAGCGCCGCCTGCTCGCCAGCGCCGATCTGCCGGCCTCGATCGACCATGATGTCGACATGCGGGCCATGACGGTGTGGTCGGCGATCGTCGATGCCTTCGAGATCATGCTGGAGCACGGCGACCAGACCATCCGTGTGGTCGGCCCGGCGCCGGGCCAGGCCCAGTTCATCGAGGTCGTGATCGACGAGAAGCCGCTGCGGCAGGCGATGTACCGCTTCTCGCGCAACGTGCTGGTCGTTGCGCTCTTGATCGCCGGCCTGACCGCAGGCCTGGTCTACCTGGCGCTGCATTATCTGTTCGTGCGGCCGATGCGGCGGCTGACCGCGAGCCTGGTCGGCTTCCACGAAAATCCGGAGAGTTCGGCGCGAATCATCGTGCCGAGCCAGCGCGGCGACGAGATCGGCGTCGCTGAGCGCGAGCTGTCGGACATGCAGCGTGACCTCGTCTCGATGCTGCATCAGAAGAGCCGGCTCGCCGCCCTCGGTCTCGCCGTCTCCAAGATCAACCACGATCTGCGCAACCTCTTGGCCTCCTCGCAATTGCTGTCGGACCAGCTCGCCAGCGTGCCTGATCCGCGGGTGCAGCGCTTCGCGCCGAAGCTGCTGCGCTCGCTGGAGCGCGCCATCGCGTTCTGCCAGTCGACCTTGTCCTATGGCCGTGCGCAGGAGGCGGCGCCCGACCGCCGCGTCATCATGGTGGAGCCGGCGGTTGCCGAGGTGCGCGAATCGGCCGGGCTTGCGACCGATGTCTCGATCACCTGGATCAGCGCGATCGAGCGCGGCCTGACCATCGACGCCGATCCGGACCAGCTGTTCCGCGTGCTGCTCAATCTGGTGCGCAACGCGACCCAGGCGCTGGAAAGCCGGCAGGACGGCGATGGCGGCGCCCAGCAGATCCGCATCACCGGCCGCCGCGAGGGCACGGTTGCGATCATCGAGGTCTCCGACACTGGGCCCGGCGTTCCGGCCAAGGCGCGCGAGCATCTGTTCGAGGCGTTCCAGACTTCCGGCCGCCCCGGCGGCAGCGGACTTGGCCTTGCCATCGCCGCCGAGCTGATCCGGGCCCATGGCGGCCATATCCATCTGGTCGAGGGTACCATCGGCGCCACCTTCCGGATCTCGATCCCGGATCGCCCGGTGGAATTGCTGTCGGTCCGCAGCGAGCGGGCGAGGGCGTAACGCCGTTCCGGTACTCTGGGGCGGCAGGAGCGCGCCGAAAATGGCGTTTCCAGAGCTTGCCAACCGGACCGGGAGCCTGTAGCTAGAGCGCTCTTTCGCGACGTTCCGGGGCTCCCGGAACCTTGCGGGCTTCAAGCCCAACCGCGAAAATGCGCCCGTAGCTCAGCTGGATAGAGCATCAGACTACGAATCTGAGGGTCGGACGTTCGAATCGTTCCGGGCGCGCCATTTGCGTACAAAACCAGGACCATCTCCGTTCTCGGTCTGTTTGCCGGCGACGCGCGGATGTGATCGGCGTTCTCGATACGGCACCTACCACGAGCGCAGCCTGTCGGATCGGCTGCCGAAGGCGCAGCGATATCTGCTCGCCAACAGTTTCGACATCTCGGACGAAGTCGTCGGCGTGATGGCGAAGGCCGCGTGCCGAAACATCGGGACGTGGTGAGAAGCAATTCGGCAGCACATGGTCGGGGTAATTGGCGGAGACGAGTTCAACCGGTTTCCGGGGGCGGAAGCAAAAACTGCATGGCTTCAACCGGACGGTTGATGTGCAGTCTGCGACCTCCTGCCACCGTGCCACAAGCGTTAGGCGAATAGCCTCAAGATGATACCATCTTGATGCGCGCCGGCTCGGGGTTGAATGCATGAACTGCATTGCAGATCGTTGGAGGCGGCGGCATCCCGGACCGGACGCGAGTGGTCGCATGCACGAGCCTGCAGCGCGCGGCTGACATGTCATCGTTTGGCTCTGGTTCAGCATCTGATTTGGCATGCCCGCTCCGTCCGGCACGCTCGCTCTTGCGGCGTGAGCGGCAGCGCGCCCGATCCCAAGAATGCGGACAAGAATGCGCACGGGCCTTTTCGGCTTCCAATAACCTCAGTGCAAGAAACTGGACATGACATCGGTCAGACCGCAGCTTTCGCCTGGCGTCATCGACAAGATTTACGAAACAGTTTCCGATCCATCGCAGTGGCAGGCTGCCATCGATCAGGTCCGTGTCATGTTCCACGGTTCTGCTGCGTGCTTCGTCCGGAGCGGTCCCGGCCTGGCGTCGGCCGATGTGATCAATGCAAACCCCGACCCCACGTATCAGCGTCGCTATATCGACGAACATGCAGGGCGTTCCGACATCTACACCGACGCGCTGGATGCCGCTCCTGTCGGGATGATCTACAGCGATCGTGCGTTGATCGGAGATGAGATCTTGCGGCGCAGCCGCTTCTGGAATGAATGGATGGCGCCGCAGGACATGTATGGCGGCCTCGGCAGCAAATTGCTGGCGTCCGGTCCGTCATTCTGGTTTCTCGACGTCCAGCGCGGTCGCAACCAACCCGCCTTCGACGCGGCCGAGGCCGAAGTGCTGCAATTGATCGCGCGGCACATCGCGCGCGCGGCCCAGCTCGGCCGCAGGCTTCAATTGGCGCAGGCGCTGGCTTCAGGCTACGCGCACGTGCCATTCGGCGTGCTGCTCGTCGATGCCCAGTTGAGCGTCGTCCACCTCAATGGGGTGGCCGAGGAAATCCTGATGCGCCGGAGAAGCCCGTTGCGCGTGAAATCCGGCACGCTGGCAGCGGCGGATGCCAAGAGCACGGCTGCCTTGCGGCAACTCGTTGCCGATGCCTGCACGGTTCACGACGGTGTCGCCCCCGGCCCGGGCGGCGATCTTCTGCTCCGCGCCGGCGAGGCCGATGAAGCCGGCATCGATGTCGTGCTGAGCGTCGGGCCGACCGCGGGCACCGAAGTATCCGGGTTCCTGCGTCCGCGGCACGCTATCATCTACCTGCACCAGACGTCTCTGGCATTGCCCGGTGGGTTCGCAGATCACGCCCGCAAGCTGTTCGACCTCACGCCCACCGAAGCCCGGCTCGCGGCCGCGCTTGCCGGAGGTTTGACATTGAAAGATGCCGCGATCCATCAGGGCATTCGCTTCAGCACCGCACGCTTCTACCTCCATGGCATCTTCCGCAAGACCCGGACCAATCAGCAAAGCCAGCTCGTCGCGCTGCTGAAGAGCACACTGCCGCTGATCCGGCGCGGCTGAGTCCGAAAGCCTTGTGGCGGCTTTGTCACAGCCGTTCGCCAAGTGCCGGTGCCCCTAGCATATGCGAGGTGTTCGCGCCCGCCATATTCGGAAACATTCGCTGCACGTGCGCCGCTGTGTCGGCGCCAAGCAGGCAATGGGGCGAGGCGATCATGAAGAAGAATCTAGTTGCTGCACTGGCGCTCGGCATCGGTGCGGCCGGTGCCGTGCATGCGGCGCCAAACGACGATGTGGTGGCGAGGCTCAACGCGCTGGAGAAGGAAAATGCCGCGATCCGCAAGGAGAACGCAGCGCTGCGCCACAACAAGTCCCTACGCGAGCAGAACGCGGCGCCGAAATCAGCATCGGCAGTCGAGCCGCAGGCCGCTCCCAAAGCCCGTGCCGGGCGCTCCGATCCGTTGCAGGCGTTCGCCGCCGATCTGCCGTTGGCCTACAAGGCGCCGGTCGTCGGCGAGCCCGGCCGGTTTCGGGTCTGGGGTGAGGGCGGCGCGATCTGGAGCGGCGGCGATCCGGTTTCGTCGGATTACAACCTCACCGATTTCACCCGGCTGGACGCGCTGAGCGATTCTGCTCGTCTGCCTGGATCGTTCGATTTGACGCCCAAGGTAGGCTGGGAAGCGGCGGCCGGCTTTGACTACCGCTTTGCGGCTTCGCCATGGCATGTCAGCGGCCAGTTTCGTTACGGTGAGGGCAAGGCCTCCGGCTTCGCATCGTCTGCGGGGGCGATAGATCCGGCAGTCCTCGCATCGGTCAAAGGGCTCCGTGTTAGCGGCTTCAGCGGGAGTTCGTCGTCGGGGGCGGCGTACAAGGAAACGCATTGGTTGGCCGATGCCGCTGTTGGACGGGACGTTCTTGGGGGCGGCGCGTCCGCGATGCAGGTGAAATTCGGCCTGCGCCTGGCGGAATTCGTGGGCAAAAGCAGCGCAACGAACAACACGAGCACCACCAGCACCTTCACCAAACCCCTTGATATTTTGGGCAACGGGTCTCTTCTGTCCAACCAAATCTCGACCAACGCCATGGATGCGACAAATCAACGAAACAGCTTTCTCGGCGCCGGGCCGCGTCTGGGGATCGAGGGCGCGGTTCCATTCGCGGGCAGCTGGGCGTTTGATTATCTCGGCGATGTCGCGGTCCTGTTCGGAAACCAGAAGTTGGTGAACACGTCGACGTCTGCGCGAAGCTTCGATCCGGCCGTTCTCAACAGCACTCTCGGCAGCGTCAGCAGCAGCACATCCACTGACCAGCGTTTCGCAACCGTGTTCAACGCGGATATCCAGGTCGGCGTGTCGTACTGGATGACGCCAAACGTCAAGCTCAGCGCCAGCTACCGGCTGGACGCCTACTTCAATGTGCTGAACCAGGCCTTCAGCACGGACACCAAGCAGACGCTCGATCGCTACATCCACGGGCCTCGCCTTGGTCTGAGTGCGACGTTCTAGAATTCCGTACCGATCAGCGAAGCGCAAGCTAGGGTCACAAAGGCGCGTCGTGCGATGTGATCCAGGCCCATTATCCGAAACTGTCTTTTGGTCGCGCGCGGGCGGGATCGATCCGCGCGCGGAAGCGGCCGCGTTGAAGAGTACCGTGCCGACCATGGCGCCGACGGAAGCGTCGAAGCGGCCGTGACACGTGGTGTAAGCCGAACGGTTGATGTGCCGCCGCTCTATCTCCCCCAGCTTCCGATCGAGTCACTGAGACAGGAGAGCAACGGATGCGATCCGGATACACTCGCCACAATCAAACCACGGGCTCACACGGCAGCACGGCCATCCGCTCACCCGGCCTAGCCAAGGCCGATCGTGCGGGCGGCGCACTGGCAGGCACGGCGACCGCCTTCATCGCGGCGTTGCGCGAGATGTTCCGGCTGCCCGCGATGTGGTCGCAACGCGCTTCCTTCAGGGCGCAGTTGCGCGCCGATCTCCAGGACAATGCCGATCTGCTGCACGACATCGGCTTCAACATCGCCGAAGTGCAGGCTGAAGCGGTGCGCTTCTTCTTCGAGCCCGTCGTGCTGACACGCCGTTCCCATCCTCCCGACGTGGAGCGAGAATATTCCGATCGTCGCGCGCGTCATGCAGCGACGTCTCCGGACTATCCGGAAACGAAGGCCCGGCCGCGTTAACCGATTTTGGAAGGCACTCGATCACGCCGAATTTGGAGCAGGGTCTTGTTTGAGGGAAATCGTCGTATCGTTCTTCAGTCATTTGTTGTCGGTGCCGGCGTGACAGGGCACGTGCGGCATCAGCGACTGGACGAGCCGTCGTTGGCGCGGCTTACACCGGGAAAGTGAGTGACTTTGCGAGCCTGACCAGATCAACTTGACGCCGGCACCCTGTCTTGTCGAAGACGTGAATGAGATGAGTTTTGACGGTGCTGACCGAAATGCCGAGCATCGCCGCGATATCGGCTCGAGTTTGTCCTTCGCAAACGAGCTCGAAGATACGAATCTCGGCCGGCGTCAGATCATAGAGCTGGCTGAGAGCATCCTGAGGCAATCGCGGCGGCCCGGAAGCCGACGCAACGAACAGAGCGGCGGCGGCTCTCTGGATCAAACCGGATCGCATGTGGCCGCGTCGCAACGGCAGAACGTGGATGACAAGAGGGGCTCCGTCGGGACGAAGGATCGGGATGCCGATGCCCTTTTGCCCGAGCGTCGCCTCGTCCTTCGCCGCATGTGCGACAGCCGACTGCAATGTGCTTGTCGTGATCGTGGACTGAACGGCGATCCGGCCGTGTCGAACCACAATCGGATCACCGGCTGCGAGCATCGCGGTGGCCGTGGCGTTGGCGTGAACGATTTTGGATTCCTCGTCCGCCAGGACGACACCAGCCGTCAGGGCCTCCACGGTCGCGGCGAATGTTGCGGCTTCCACCGTCTTCATGTCGAACAGATTGCTGATCGTCACGGCACGGCGAATGTGAGGTGCCAGCAGCCGCAATCCGGTGATCTGCGCATCGCGAATCGGGCCGGCCGATTCATGCTGACTGAATATGGCATTTCCAACCATCATCCCGTCGCGAACGAGGCCGACGGCAACGGCGTCGAACAGGCCCTTCGGCAGTGCCCACTCGAGATAATAGCGATTGCCGAGGATGACGTCCTGCCGGACGGCCTGGGATTGAACGATCGGCTCTCCGAGCGGGTATTGCTGAATGCGCTCAGCGCCGCCCCAGAGTTCGATGATGTCAGTCCCATACGCGATCCCGTTCTGAGCCATCTGGGCCAGGTTGGACCCGGAGACCGCATTGACGCCCGCCTTCATGTTTGTGAGGCTGGCGACCGAGAGCGCGCCGGTGGCAAAGCCGAACTCGGCGCAAATCCCGTCCAGAACCGCTGCCCATCGTTCCGGCGCGATCACGCAATCGTAGATGGCACCAATGAGGTTCGAGAACTTTTCGACCGAAGCTTGCTGCATTCCGGGCTCGCTCGAAGGTCAGAGGCGTCAACGGGGACATAATGCGATAGCGGTGAGACCAGGGGTACACGCGGCGATCACGACGAATGCCCTCGGTGCAAGCGTTGGACGGTCAAACCTGACCCAGCAAAATATGCGCCAGAACGTCGGGCTTCAGGCGTGCGACATTGTGCCCGCAGTCGAGGGCGATGGTCGACCAGCCCGGATCGCGGCTCAAGCGCTCATAGAGATCAAGGAAAGGACTTCCCTCCCATCCGAATGCGCCGACGTAGGACTTGCGTGGCACTTCACGCCATCGCCCGCTCAGATTGATGGATTGCAGGAACGTCCCGATCGGCTGCGGTCGGCAGCGCGGGTCAAGGTTCGGAGGTGGCGCGCAGTTCAGTCCGTCGGATTTTACACCCGCGACAAAAAGATCTCGAAAACGGGGCGTCGTCAGCGACCAGACTGAGTCGCCGGAATCGGGCACATAGGCGTCGACATAGACCAGCGCGCGAATCTGCGATGGTGCCACGTCAGCTGCGCCGCTCACGACCATTCCACCGTAGGACTGTCCGACAATGACGAGTTCGTCGTCATGCGACTTCACGGCATGCGCAACCTCGCCGATGTGAGCATCAAGATTGGCCAAAGGGGCAGGCGCTTCGCCGAGCCCCGCAAGCGTGACCGGAACAGCCTTGTGCCCGTGCGCAGCCAGTATTTCGGCGACATCTTGGTAGACCCAGCCGCCCTGCCAGCCGCCGGGTATCAGGATGAAAGTGGCCATACGATCGGTCTCTGAATTCGAGGCTGCGGATTTGGCGATGAAGCCAAGTCGATGATGCAGCGTTCACTTTCCCATCCGCACGCCCTTGGTCGTGAACCGCTGCGCCTTGCCGCCGTCGCGCAGCGGTCGCCGCGTGCCGGCGGCCTTGCCGGTGCCGGGCGGCTGGTGGGCGGGCACCAGCTGGTCGGGGCGCGAGCCGATCAGATCGCGGCGTCCCATCTGGATCAGCGCTTCGCGTAGCACCGGCCAGTTGTCCGGGTCGTGGTAGCGCAGGAACGCCTTGTGCAACCGGCGTTGCCGGAGGCCCTTGATCGCTTCGACCTTGTCGCTCGCCCCGCGGCGCACGCCGCGCAGCGGATTGACGCCGGTGTGGTACATCGCGGTCGCGGTCGCCATCGGCGAGGGCAGGAAGGTCTGCACCTGGTCGGCGCGGTAGCGGTTCTTCTTGAGCCAGAGCGCGAGGTTCATCATGTCCTCGTCGGTCGTGCCCGGATGCGCGGCGATGAAATACGGGATCAGGTAGTATTTCTTGCCGGCCTGCTCGGCCGCGGCATCGAACATTTTCTTGAAGCGATTATAGGCGCCGATGCCCGGCTTCATCATCTTGTCGAGTGGGCCGCGCTCGGTGTGCTCGGGCGCGATCTTCAGGTAGCCGCCGACGTGATGGGTGACGAGCTCCTTGATGTATTCGGGGCTCTCGACCGCGAGGTCGTAGCGCACGCCGGACGCCACCATCACCCGCTTGACGCCCTTCACCTCGCGCACCTTGCGATAGAGCCTGATCAGGTCGTCATGCGAGGTGTTGAGGTTCGGACAGATTTCGGGAAAGACACAGGACGGCCGCCGGCATGCCGCCTCGATCTTCGGATCCTTGCAGGCCATCCGGTACATGTTGGCGGTCGGCCCGCCGATGTCGGATATCACGCCTGTGAAGCCCGGCGTCTTGTCCCGGATGCGCTCGATCTCGCGCAGGATCGAGCCCTCCGAGCGGTTCTGGATGATGCGGCCCTCGTGCTCGGTGATCGAGCAGAACGTGCAGCCGCCGAAGCAGCCGCGCATGATGGTCACCGAGAAGCGGATCATCTCCCAGGCCGGGATCTTGGCGTCCTTGTAGGAGGGATGCGGCGCACGCGCGTAGGGCAGGTCGTAGACGGCGTCCATCTCGGCCGTCGACAGCGGGATCGGCGGCGGGTTGAGCCAGAGGTCGCGGTCACCGTGACGCTGCACCAGTGGCCGCGCGTTGCCGGGGTTGCTCTCCCGATGCAGCACGCGCGATGCGCGGGCGTAAGCGTCACGGTCCTGCTCGACCTGCTCGCAGGCCGGCAGGCGGATCACGACGTTGCCCGCCTGGCGCGCTGCGCCCTCGTCGGCGGAGTCGAGATCGTCGGCATGCAACTCGGCGTAATCCTCGGGCACGCGGCGGAACAGCGCAACGCCCCTGATCGAATCGAGATCGCGCGGCGCTTCGCCATTGGCGAGCCGGTGCGCCACCTCGACGACGGCACGTTCGGCGTTGCCGTAGAGCAGAAGGTCGGCCTTGGCGTCCGCCAGTATCGAGCGGCGCACCTTGTCGGACCAATAGTCGTAATGCGCGATGCGGCGCAGCGACGCCTCGATGCCGCCGAGCACGATCGGCACGTCCTTGAACGCTTCACGGCAGCGCTGCGCATAGACGATGGTGCAACGGTCCGGCCGGCGGCCGCCTTCGCCGTCCGGCGTGTAGGCGTCGTCATGGCGCAGCCGGCGGTCCGCGGTGTAGCGGTTGACCATCGAATCCATGTTGCCGCCGGTGACGCCGAAGAACACGCGCGGTTTTCCCAGCGCCTTGAACGGTTCGGCCGACTGCCAGTCGGGTTGCGCGATGATGCCGACCCTGAAGCCCTGGGCCTCCAGCAAGCGGCCGATGATCGCCATGCCGAAGCTCGGATGGTCGACATAGGCATCGCCCGTCACCAGCACGATATCGCATTGGTCCCAGCCGAGCGCCGTCATCTCGGCACGGTTCATCGGCAGGAACGGTGCCGGCTTGTCGGCGCGCGCCTCGTGGCGCGGCCACGACGTCAGGGACATTTCGGCGTTGGCAAGGGTGCTCATGGCCGCCACGCATAAGACTCCGGCGTCGCGAATTCAACCGATCAGCATGCCGTCCGGCCCGGTCGCGCATTGCCATCGCCGACGAGTTCCAGATCGGACTGAAGGGGTCGGAATGGCAGTTGGCGAATCATGCTGATATCTCAATGGCATAAGAGATCAGCGCCGTGCCATTCTTCCGGCCGGCGACCCGGCGGTGCCAGTTTGGCATTCAAGCTCGATCGCATCCGTAGAACTTGCTCGCCGTATCCGGCGTTGCGTTCCTTGAGGTGCGATTGTCGGCCTGATGGCAAGGCCCGATGGCCGGGTGCAGAAACTTCAGGATGCAACCCGAAGCAATTCGGCAACACTTGGCGGGAAAACTCCGGCGCTCGACGACGTTGAAGACGAGTTCAACCGAACGGTTGATGTCGGGCCTGCGGCCGTGTCCCACATTCGCGGTCGCGACGTCCGGTCAACCCGTCAGGACCGGCCGGAGTTCTGGAGTTGAGAGCGCAAATGCCTCATGCGATCACTGAATCGATGTTTCGTTTGATCAAAGCGCCTGTTGGCGCCGCCGCGCTCGCGACGTTCGTTTCGCTGTTTGCGCCGTTGCCAGCAGCTGCGCAAACCGTTTGCGGCGCGGCCGGGACAGGTGCCCCGCTCGGCACCGCAACTGGGAATTTTGCGTTCGTTTGCGGCCCCGTGAGCCAAGCGAGCGGTGATGGCAGCGTGGCGATCGGTGTCAACACCACGGCGAGCGGGCAAAACAGCATGGCGATCGGCCTGGGCGCCGGGGCAAGCGGTATCGACAGCACGGCGAGCGGCGTCGGCAGCAAGGCGCGTGGAAACTACAGCACGACGAGCGGTGCCAACAGCAGCGCAGCGGGCGCTGGGAGCACCGCGTTGGGAGGCGGCGAGTTTACCGGGGTTGGTGGTACCAACTTTGCTGCTACCGCTTCCGGGAGTTACAGCGTCGCGATCGGAGGTGGCGGCGACGGAAGCGCGGGTACGGGCGCACGGTCCACCGGCGACAAGTCAGTTGCAATAGGCCTCAACAGCGCCGCAGCGGGGGTGTCCTCGACGGCCATCGGAAGCGGCGCCAGCGCCAGCACCACAAATGCCGTCGCGCTGGGCAATACGGTGACGGCGACCGGCGCCAATGCCTTCGCGGCCGGCAACAATGCCCACGCCACCGGGGCGAGCGCCGTCGCGATCGGCGATGGCGCGACCGCCGGTACCGGCGCGAATGCCATTGCCATCGGTACCGGCGCGGTCGCGACCGGATCGATAGCCATCGGCGCCAGCTCGGCGGCGGCGCTCGGCAACACGGCCGTGGGCGATGGGGCGAAGGCAAGTGCCGCTGCAGGCAGCTCCGCATTCGGCAATGGTGCGATAGCCTCGGCATCCAACGCGACTGCCACGGGCGCCGGCAGCAGCGCGACCGATGCAGGCGCGACGGCCTATGGGCAGGGCAGCACTGCGTCCGCGGCGAGCGCTACCGCCATCGGTTCCGGCGCCACCGCAGGATTTGCGAACTCCACCGCGGTCGGCGCGGGCGCGACGACGACGGCGGCCAACCAGGTCGCGATCGGCACCGCAGGCAACACTTATCGCCTGGCCGGCGTCACCTCCGCGGCAAGCCTGGCGGCCCAGAGCGGGCCGGTGTCCTTCGTCACGTCGGACGCCGCCGGAAACCTGGCGACCTCGAGCTTCAATCCATCGAACCTCACCTCATTGCAGTCACAGTTCACCTCGCTGCAATCACAGGTGACCTCGCTGCAATCGCAGGTGATGGACAACCGTTTCGAGGCGCGCAGCGGCACCGCGGTTGCGCTCGCTGCCGGATCGATGCCGGCGCTGCAACCGGGCCGCAAATTCGCGCTGTCGGCCGGTTACGGCAATTTCGAAGGTGCCAACGCCTTTGCAATCGGCGCAACCGCGCTGCTCTATGACAGCAAGAACTATGCGATCGTCGCCAATGCCGGCGGCGGCATCGGGCTCGAGCGCAATGTCGCTGGCGGGCGTGGCGCCGTGTCGATCCAGTGGTAGGCTTGAGCGGCATTGCCATGACGCTGCGTTGGGTCAGTGCCGGCGTTGGGCTCCTGATACTGGGCGCGGTCGCGACGTTCGCGCAGCAGCCGTCGCCGCAGCCGCACCCGCCCCCGTCACAACCTTCGGCGCAGCAGCAGGCGGCCAAGCCCGCCAACATCGACCGCAACGGCGTGCTGATGCTGATCCGCTCGACGCTCCTTGCGCTCGATCATGCCAACAAGAGCGGGAATTACACCGTGCTGCGCGACCTCGGCGCCTCCGGTTTCCAGGTCAACACCGCGGCCAAGCTCGCGGAGATTTTCGCCAAGCAGCGCGCCGATAAGCTCGATCTCTCCGGCGTCGCCGTGATCGAGCCGCAGCTCTCGTTATTGCCGCAGATCGAGCCGAATGGCCTGTTGCACATGGCCGGGTTTTTCCCGTCGGTGCCGTCGCAGGTGAATTTTGAATTATTGTTCGCGCCGGTGGACGGACAATGGCGCGTGTTCGGCGTCTCGCTGTCGGTCGGCCAGTCAGCGCCCGTGGCGCCCGCCGCGCCGGAAGCTTCGTCGGGAAAGGCCGTCGTTTCGCAGAGGCAGACGGCGCCTGCCAAGCCGAACACACCAGCGAAATAGCCGCAGACGGGTCTTGGCATGCTGTTCCGTGGGGCAACGCCGTCCCAATATTCGTGTACGCAACGTTTGCCGTCGTGATGGTGCGTGTTGTAGAGGTAGAGTCCCACTGAGGCGCCAATGCCCCACGAATTGCTCGCCACGATGAAGAGTTGGCCGTGACGTCTGAATCAGCCTTGCTTTCAGAGCTGATCGGCGTCGTTTATGATGCCGCGCTCGATCCTCCCCTCTGGCCACGTGCCATCGAGAAAGTGTGTCGGTTCGTCGGTGGCTCCTCGGCAAATCTGTTCTGGCACGATGCCGCAACCGAGCAGTCCGCGCAGCTGCATCTGTTCAACAACGATCCTCACTACACCAAGCTTTACTTCGAGAAATATTTCTCCCTGAATCCATGTTTTCCTGCGGCTACCTTCTATGATGCCGGTCAGGTCTACGGGTCCACCGATCTCGTTCCGTTCGAAGAAATGCTGGAGACGGTGTTCTACGAGGAGTGGATGAAGCCGCAGGGCGTCATCGATTCGGTCGCCGCCAATCTGGAAAAGAGCGCGACCAGTTCATCCATCATTGCCATTCAGATGCATGAAGCGGACGGCCTCGCCGATGCGGAGAATCGTCGGCGCCTTGCGCTGATCGTGCCGCATTTGCAGCGTGCGGTCTCGATCGGACGGCTGTTCGACCAGAACAGGACCGCGCAGGCGGTCCTGTTAGAGACGCTCGACAACGTCACGGCCGGCGTTTTCCTGGTCGGCGCGAACGGGCGCCTGGTCTTCGCCAACGGTCCCGGACGCGCTCTGCTCAACGATGGCGCGCTGCTCACCGAGAGGATGGGCGCATTGACGGCGGTCTCGCCGCAGGCGCAGCGCGCGTTGCGCGAGGCGCTTGCTGCAGCCGAGAACGGCAATGCCGCAGCCGGCAACCCCGGTCCGATTCCGCTCCTGACTTCGCTGCGGGGCGGCTCCTTTGCCTACGTGTTACCGCTGACCACGGGCGACCGGCAGCGGACCGGCGCGCTGCACTCGGCGGTCGCCGCCGTCTTCGTCCGCAAGACATCGCCGGCGAATCCACCGCCGCTCGAGGCGCTCGCCAAGCTCTACAAGCTCACGGCGAGTGAAGTCCGGATTGTCGATGCGGTCATGAAGGTCGATGGCGTGCGGGCGCTGGCCGAGACGCTCGGGCTGACGCAGGCAACGGTCAAGACCCACCTTCATAACGTGTTTCGAAAGACCGACACCGCAGGCCAGACGGAGCTCGTGAAGCTGATTGCCGGATTCGCGCCGTCCGAGCAGGAATGAAATTCGGCTTCGGAGCCGCAGTTCTCTCGGATCGTCCGTCCTCCAACGAAGTGGTGTTGGGGTTCTGCTGTTCGTCGCGGTCGCGATCTCTGGTGTTCAACCGGGTATCTGCTTCAACCTCGCATCCGTGCTCGCGGATTCTCGATCTATCCCACGTGCCGAAGCCCATGCGCTCGCGGAAGATTCGCGGCGGCCGGCTGCGTGCGTCCGTGCGCTGCGGTGAAGTCGAGGACGGGACCGAGCGGAACGATCCCGGTCGGATTGATCGAGCGATGGCTCTCGTAATAGTGCCGCCGGATATGCTCGAAATCCACCGTCGCGGCGACGCCGGGCCACTGATAGATGTCGCGCGTATAGGCGAACAGATTTGGATAATCGACCAGCCGCCGGATGTTGCACTTGAAGTGCCCGACATAGACCGCGTCGAAGCGGATCAGTGTCGTGAACAGGCGGATGTCGGCTTCGGTCAGGCTGTCGCCTAGCAGGAAACGCCGGTCGGCAAGCCGTTGCTCGAGCCAGTCCAACGTGTCGAACAGCGGCACGACGGCTTCCTCATAGGCTTGCTGCGTGGTGGCGAAGCCTGCCTTGTAAACGCCGTTGTTGACGGTGTGGTAGACGCGCGTGTTGACCGCGTCGATCTCTTCGCGGAGCGCGGCCGGATAGTAGTCGCCGGGCTTGGCGCCGATTCCATCGAAGGCCGAATTCAGCATCCGGATGATCTCGGACGATTCGTTGCTGACGATGCTGCCGGTGTGCTTGTCCCATAGTACGGGAACGGTGACGCGACCGCTGTAGTATGGATCCGCTGCGGTATAGATTTGATGCAGGAACCGGGCGTGGTAGACGGTGTCCGGGACCACGCCCGGGCCGTCGGCGAAGGTCCAGCCGTGCTCGAGCATTAGCCAGTGCACCACCGATACAGAGATCTGGTCCTCGAGCCCCTTCAGCGCGCGCATGATCAGTGTGCGGTGGGCCCAGGGGCAGGCGAGGCTGACATAAAGATGATAGCGGCCGGCCTTTGCCTTGTAGCCGCCGATTCCGGTCGGGCCGGCGCTGCCGTCGGCCGTGATCCAGTTGCGGAAGGAGCTGTCCTTGCGAATGAAGCGACCACCGCTTGGCTTTGTCGCATACCAGGCGTCTTGCCATTTCCCGTCGACCAGCAATCCCATGTCAGCCTCCTTGAACGATGGTTGGTCGGTCGCCTCAGGTGCGGGTGATCGAGAGGCCGCCGTCGACCAGCAACGCGGTCCCGGTGACGAAGCTGGAATCTTCCGACGCCAAATAAAGCACCGAGCGCGCGACTTCCTCGGGGCGACCCACGCGCTTGAGCGCGTGCAGGTTGGTGACGAACGCCGCCTTGTCAGGGGTGTCGTTCATCTCGCGATACATCTCGGTCTCGATTGCGCCGGGCAGCACCGCGTTGACCCTGACGTTCTGTGGGCCAAACTCGGACGCAAGCGTCTGGGTCAAGCCGATCAGGCCGGACTTGCTTGCGGCATAGGCGGCAACGCCGGGGAATGACGAGCTGTAACCGACGAAGGTCGAGGTGAAGATCACCGATCCGCCGCCATGCTTGGTCATCTCGGCGATCTGGTGCTTGGCGCCCAGGAACGAGCCGGTGAGGTTGATCGCGACGGCATCGTTCCAGCCGGCTTCGGAGACGCCGGTCGAGGCACCGCCCTCGCCGAGGGTGCCGGCATTGTTGAAGGCAATGTCTAATCGGCCGAATGCCTTGACCGCCAGGGCGACGAGGGCCTTGGCATAATCTTCCGAGCGCACGTCGCCGGCGAGCGAGACCGCTGTCCCGCCGCTGGCCTTGATCTCGTCGACCAGGCTCGCCAGTTCGCTTTCCCGCCGCGCGCCGACCACCACCTTCGCGCCTTCGGCCGCGAACAGCTTGGCCGTGACCCGGCCGATGCCCGAGCTCGCGCCGGTCACGATTGCAACCTTGTCTGAAAGACGTCCCGTACCCTGTGCCATGTCCGTTCTCCGGTTCGGCCGCGCCAATCGCGGCGTGATGGGAACCTGATTAGTCACTTACAGAACTGGAAAGAAGGTGCAGAAGATGGTTGTATCATTCATCTTTTATGAATGATCGAGGATGCCATGGACCGTCTGCGTGCCTTCGAGGTGTTTGCCACCGTGGTCGGCCAAGGCTCCTTCACCCGCGCGGCGGACAAACTGGAGACCTCGCCGGCCAATGTGACCCGCTACGTCAACGAGCTGGAGGAGATGCTCGGGGCGCGCCTGCTCAACCGGACCTCGCGGCGCCTGTCGCTGACCGAGACCGGCAAGACGCTGTATGACCGCGCGCTCTCGATCCTGGAGGAGGTGGCGGAGGCGGAGGCGATCGCGTCGTCCACTGCAATGCAGCCGCGCGGGCGTCTGCGGATCAACGCGCCGCTGAGCTTCGGCATTCTTCACCTCGCGCCGCTATGGCCACGCTTCATGGCGCGCTATCCGGACATCGAACTCGACATCAGCCTGGTCGATCGGCTCGTCGACCTCGTCGACGAGGGCTTCGATCTGGCTGTGCGCATCTCACGCGGAGGATCGCCGAGCCTGATCAGCCGCAAGCTCGCGGCCATCCATCATTTCGTCTGTGCGTCACCGGATTACGTCGCGCGACACGGCGCGCCGCAGACCCCGGATGACATCAAAAACCACGCCTGCATTGCCTACGCCTATTCCGCCTCGGCCGAGGAATGGCGGCTGCTCGACGGCGACGGCAAGCTTCACGCCGTGCCGGTCTCCAACATCTTCCATACCAACAACGGCGAAACGGCTTGTGCGGCAGCAGCGGCCGGATTCGGATTGATCCTGCAGCCGACATTCCTGATCGGGGAGCTGCTGCGGCAGGGCCGCCTGGTCCGCCTGCTGCCGGACTATCACACACCCGAGATCGACGTGCTGGCGGTTTACCCGAGCCGCCGCCATGTCAGCGCAAAAGTGCGGGTGATGGTGGACTTCCTGGTCGAGGCATTCCGCGGCAAGCCGCCGTGGGATTGACGGGTGATCGAACGGCGCTGCCGGCGTGGACCAAGGTGTGGTGAAGTCAGGGCTGAAGGCGAAGGAACGCCCGTAAAAACCCTGCTTGCGCCCGTCGGGGCGTTGAGAAAAAATAAGGTTTTTCAGTCTACAGGCGGCGGAATGTTTTATTCATTTTGTCCGGCCTTTTGAACCGGCGGGTTCGTTTCTCATGTCGAGTGAGATTTCAAACGCCGTTTTTTGCGCAGCGGTCCTTCTGGGGATCGTCTACGGCAGTCGCATCCTGGAGAAGACGTGGCCCATTGCGCCTGTTTCCGGCGACGAGTTTCGTGCTGATTGGCTCGCGGTCATCGTGAGCGTCGGGTTGGAGCACCTGTTCGCCCCACTTGCTGCGATTAGCGCGGGTGCGATTGCAAGCTATGTCGGACTTGGCTGGATCAAGCTGCCGACCGAAGGCTACAGGTGGTACGTCTCGTTCGCGATCGTGGTGGTGGCGCTCGACCTCTACAAATACACGTTCCATCGGCTTCAGCACGCGATCCCCTTGCTGTGGGCGATGCACTCGTTCCACCACAGCGCGAACGGCATTACGTTCATCACCGGCGCCCGACATTTCTGGTTGGAACGGGTGCTGTCCGACGCCTTTCTTCCGATCATGGCGATCCTGTTTCGGATCCCGCCGGACATGGCGATCGCCGCGGCATTCATCTTCTTCGTCCCCGATGCTTGTGCGCATCTCAACGTCCGCATCCCGCTCGGCCGCTTCGTGACATGGATCAACAATCCGCCTTGCTCCTGGGATACGCGGATGGCTGGTTCCCAAGCTCGGTCTCACATTCGTCCTGACGTGGCTGCTTTGGCGCAGCGACAATGTCTACAACATCGCGCTCGTCGTCGCCTTCTGTTCGACGCCTGTCTTGAACAACCTCGTCATCATCGCCGCAAACTGAACCGGACACGCGTTGCGCTGCCGGAACCGGCGACACGCGCGTCTCGACGCGGGCGCGCAAAGTTTCGTTGGAGCGCACAGAACCTGCCCGCCTCGTCCGGCGACAAACTCCGGAATGACGGATGATTGCGTCGTGCGGTCGGAGAGTGAATGACGTCGGACAGGTTTGTTCTCGCCTGCATCGCCGGTAGTGCCCTGATGCTGGGGGCTCTGGGTGCAACTGTGCACGCGCAGCCGCCGTCGAGCTGCAAGGAGCCGCGGGCGGGTACCAGTCGCGTCCCGATGCTGTCGCCGCCGCTTGCCAATGTGGTGACGGGCAAGGGGCGGCTGCAATTCTACTCGGCGCCCAATCTTCACTGCCCGATCAGCGGGGTGTTCGTGATTCCGAATGACGTGCTCGTCGCCTATGCGCAGACCAGTGATGGCTGGTCGTCGGTGATGTATCTCAATCCGGGGACGGGCAACGACGTCTCGGGTTGGGTGAGGTCGGCGAGACTGAAGGTAACCGGAACCATCGCGCCAAAGTAGCGGCTCACCCGGTCATGCGGATGTCACGGACCGCGGTCGGGACGCGCATTAACCTCCACAAGTTGAAATTCTTGACGGCTTGCGCCCGAAGTTGGAGGGTCGCCGCATGACGGGCGCCCGGTCGGCGCAATCGGGGTTAATGCTCTCGATTTGCTTGAGTGACAGTGAAGACCGCCCAGGCGCACCACGCGGTGAGCGATGAGGGACAGGGTCATCGGTTTTTGAAGATCATTGATACTGGCGTCCGGCGACGCCGCTGCGATTGGACACAGATCAAGTGGCTGACCATGCTGAATTCATCGTCGCATATTGCTTTCCGGCCCCGCCATCCGCATGACGCGCGGGCGCGTCCGCTAATTCCCGAGCGCTAGATGCTGCAGCGCGGGCCGCAGACGCAGGCGAATGCACAGGCCCCGCGCAGGGGCTCCGTCAGGCCGATGACTACCGACGACGTGCCGGCAGTCGCGCGCCTCTTCCTCAAGATCTTCAGGGATGCCGACAAGCCGGCGAGCCCGGACCTCGAGGCGTACCTGGCCGCCCTGAACTTCGGCTCGCCGTGCTACAGTGCGACGGCAGGCACGCAGGTCTACGAGCAGCAGGACGGACGCATCCGTAGCGCGTTGCTCACTGTCCCGATGCGCTTCATGGCCTGTGGCAATGTCGTGCCCGGACGGCTGCTTGGCGTCTTCATGACCGACGCCAACAAGGAAGCTGCCGGCGCGGCGCAGCTGATCCTTGCGCTGCGGCCCAGGCGCGCCGATTTTTCGTTTTGCGACAGCGCCTCGCCGACCAGCGCCGATCACCTGCGGGCGATCGGCGGAAAACCGATACCCGTGCAGAACCTGGAATGGGCGCGCAGCTTCCGTCCGCTGGGCGCGCTCGCCGGACGCTTCTCGCTGCGGTTCTTGCGCCGAAACGATCCGGGCTTCGCGACGCTGCTGCGCCCCCTCGACGCGCTGCTGCGCTGTCTGCGCGGCGGCGACGATGCGGACCAGGCCGCCGGCGTGAACGTGACCGAGATGCCGGTCCCGGCCTTTCTTGAGCATGCGCCGCGGCTGATCGCCCATTATGCGGTGCGGCCGTTGTGGTCGGAAGATGAACTTGGCTGGCTGGTCGCCCTGGCGGCGCAGAATACCAGGCTCGGCGCGTTCACTATCCGCGCGGTGGAAGACCGTGCCGGCACGCCGATCGGCGCATTCGTCTACTACGCCGCCCCGGGGCGGACGGCGCACGTTCTGAACATCCTGTCGCTGCCCGGCCAAGAAATCGTCGTGCTGGGTGCGATGTTCCGCCATCTGGAAAGCACCGGCCATGTCGAAGCCCGCGGCCGCGCGCAGCCCGCCTTGATGCCGGGGCTGGCGCTGCAGCGCTGGCTCGTGTTTCGGCACCGGGCGTTCGCCATGGCGCTGACGCGGATTGCCGAGGTGAACGACGCCGTCGCGCGCGGTGACATCTATCTCGGCGGGCTCGCCGGCGAGGACTGGAGCCGGCTGATGTGCGATTTCGGCTGAGGTGGATCACGCCATGGCAGTGTCGGTTATCCTCAAGGCCCTCAACGAGGAGGCGCGGATCGGCCCGGCGATCGAGAGCGTGCTGGCTGCGCTCGAAGGGATCGGCGGCGAAGTCATCGTGGCCGACGGCGGTTCGCGCGACGCGACGCTCGCCGTCGCGGCGAGATATCCCGTCCGCATCGTGCAGCTTGAACCGGCGATCGCGCCGAGTTGCGGCATCGGTCCGCAGCTCGGTTTCCAGTACAGTCGCGAACCGTTCATCTGTCTGATGGACGGCGACATGCTGCTTGATCCCGCCTTCCTGCCCGACGCGCTCGCCTGGCTCGCGGACCATCCGGGCGTCGCGGGTGTGACCGGGCATGTCGTGGAGATGAACGACACCAGTCTCGAATATGTGCGGCGCGGCCGCAGGATCTCGCCGGAGAACCGGATCGGGGAGATCGACCGCTTGAACGGCGGCGGTCTTTATCGGCGGACGGCGATCGAGCAGGTCGGATATCTGTCGGACCGCAATCTGCATGGCTACGAGGAGTTCGATCTCGGCGTGCGGCTGCGGGCGAGCGGCTGGCGGCTGCACCGTCTCGACCGCAGCTTCGTCCGGCATTTCGGCCATGCCATCAACGCCTACGCGCTGCTCGTCCGGCGCTGGAAGTCGGGCTATCTGCGCGGCATCGGCGAACTGCTGCGGGCGGCGTTCGGCAAGCCGCAGTGGAAGCAGCTGGTTCAGGAATTGCCGGAATTGAAGCTGTGGGGCGCGGTCTACCTCTGGCTGGCCGCCATGGTCGTGCTGCCGTTCCTGACGCCGCATCCCGGATCGGGGCTTGCGATCGATGCGGCCACGATCGCCGGCGTCATCGGATTGATGAGCCTGCGCCAGCGCAGCCTGACGCTTGGTCTCTATGCTGTCGTTGCGTGGTTGTTCCACGCCGCGGCGCTACCGCTCGGCTTCCTGCACGGCCGGAAGGCTCCGGCGGCTTGGATCGACAGCCGCGTCGTCCGGGACATTCCTTGACCGCGCAACAGTCGCGCCGGACTCGTCCGCATCCCGGCAACTGCGGCGCACGAGCCGCAGCAGCACCAGCCACGCGGAGACGACAAGGGATCCCTCGATCACATAGAGTGCCAGGAAGGTCCCGATCGGAGCGGCGAGCCAGGTCGCTGCAGCGATGAGTCCGCTGCCGACCAGATTGGTGCTGTTCAGGATCAGCGCGCGCACGCCTTGCCGTCCCGATGCCCCCAGCAAGTCCATCGCGACTGCCCAGGCGCCGATCAGGATCACCGTGCCGGACAGGCACCGCACGAAGAACGCAAGATCATGGTACTCGCGGCCGAACAACCGCGGCAACTCGGGCGCCAGCACGAACAGGATGAGGCAGGTCGCCGCGCCGAGGCCGAGGGCCGCGGCCAGAGCACGCTTTGCCGCGGGCAGCGCCAGATGCAGGCCGTCGCGGCTGGCGCGCGCGAAGCGCGGATAGATCAGCCGGTTGAACGCATCGATCGAGAGGTAGCTGCTGTCCATGATGCGGCGGGCGACGCCGTAGCTGCCGACGGTCTCGATCGGCGTGAACAGGCCGATCACGAACAGGTCGACGTTGGATCGGATCGCACGAACGACGAATTGGGAGCTGAACAGAACGCCGGAGCGCAATTCCTCGCGCAGGATCGCCAATCGCGGCCGGCCAAGCGGCCGGAGCCACATCAGTCCCACCAGGGCATAGAGCAGGTGTCCGCCAAACTGCCATGCCGCCCATTCCGACAGGCTCGATGCATGGAATACGAGACAGGCAAGCGCGGCCGTCGCCGTGCGCGCGATCGCAAAGCCCACGACCGAGCGATTGGCCGAGCGAACCTGGCCGAGGCTGAGGAATACGGTCTCGACGAGGAGGATCAGGCGGACCAGCACGACGTTGCCGAGGAACAGCAGCGCGATGGCCGAGACGGCGATCGAGGGACCGGAGACCATGCGCGTCCACGACGCCATCGCCGCGACGCCGCCGATCACGAGCACCGCGCCGGTGAGCCCGATCAGGAGAATGTTGTGGCCAAGCAGGTCAGGATAACTCGCCGGCTCGCGCGCGACCCTGCGCAGCAGGCAGTCGGAGGCGCCGAGGCCGCAGATCTGCACCGCGATCGCGGTCACCGCCGATATCTGGACGAACAGGCCGAATTCAGCCGGGCCCAGCGCACGCGCCAGGATCGCAAACGTCACGAGCTGCGCCAGGCTCGCCGCCGCCAGCGATCCGCTCGACAGCAGATAGCTGACGATCATCGGCGTGGCCGTCGAGAATGTCCGGCTAACGGCGGTGATATGTAGCAATGATCCACGGCCTCCGGTTGGCGGTCGATCCCCACGCGCACTCTATCAGGCTCGCATGCGCGTCGTATCGTGAGCTGCGCGCCGTTCGAAGATTGACGTTAACGCCGACGTCGCGCCTGACGCGACGCCCGCGTCCTCGAGCGCTTGCTCGTGGTCTCGAGCGGAGCGTTGCGGTCCGTCGCTCAACGAAGCCGCAAGGTCGCGCAACCGCGAGCGCGGCGAAGAAGCTGTGAGGTGCGATCCTCCCGCGCTGTGTTCGTGAACGACGCGCGATCGCCGATGCAATCAAAGGTTGATTATATGCGGCTCATCAGTTCGTCGTCGGACATCAGCTTTTATGGAGCTATCACTGCGCATGCCAATATCCAAGGAATTGATAGTAAGGTTAACGCTAACACCTAACGCTAAAGGCCACTTAAAGTTGTCTGTGCTCTTGGAGCGAGGATAGTGGGCCAAGCCGAGCGAAATGAATGCTCGGGACAGGACACGGAGGTCGTCATGGACGATTTGGCCGCTCTGAGCGTCAAGAGACCCATCACCGGGCACGTGTTGCCGGACGGCACGATCAGCGGATCGGGCTCCGTGCCGATCGCGCGGATCAAGGTCGGCATCGCTTTCGATGGCGATGCCTGGTCCAGCCCCAACTAGACCGCCCCCGCCAGGCCGGCATGCCCCCCAGTGAAGTCGACTGACATGTACACAGCAACCGACAGCAACAGGTCACGGCGAGATGATGCCGCTTACCGCGCGATGAGCGCAACGGCTTCGGCCGTGATCAGCCCGATGCAGGTCGCCGGCCTGCTGCTGCAGGGCTGGCGCTGGATTCTGGTTGCCATTCTCGCCGGCGCGATCGTCGGCGTCGGTGCAACGCAACTCGTGACGCCCCGCTTCACCGCGATCACCGATCTCACGATCTCACCGTCCAACCTGATGGTCACCCCGAACGATCTTTACGCGACGAACATCCAGAGCGACAGCCAGATCCTGGATGTCGAGAGCAAGATGCGGACGATCACCTCCGGGAATGTTCTGCGCCGCGTGATCGACAAGCTCGGCCTCAGGAACGATCCGGAATTCGCCGACAAGATGCGCCTGTTCGATCTCGGCTGGCTGTTCGATCGCCGCGCATCCGACGCGGCCGAACGCAACGATCTGATGGGCCTGCTCGCCAAGCGCATCAACGTCGTGCGACAGGAGCGGTCCTACGTCGTGACGCTGTCGGTCTGGGCGAGCGAGCCGGCGATGTCGGCTCGGCTTGCGAATTCAATTGCCACGACCTTCCGCGAAGAGGTCGTTCGGGCCGACGCCGAGCGGGCCGGACGCGTGGCCCAGGGGCTGACGGCGCGGCTCGGCGAGCTCAAGGCCGCGGCGACCGAGGCGGAAGACCGCACCGAAGCCTTCCGTCGCGCCCATGGCCTTCAGCAGGGGCAGTCCAAGCAGCCGCTGAGCACCGATGCCATGGAGCGGATGAACGGGAAGCTGACCGATGCAAAGGCGCGTCTCGCCGAGGCGGAGGCCCGCTACAACGAGGTCTCGCGCGCCGTGTCGCTCTATGGCGTGCAGGCAGGCGCCGTGCAGTCGCAGACCTTGTCCGGCTTGCTCGCCGACGAAGCAGCCCTGCGCCGGCAAATCGCGACCCTGACCCAGACCCTCGGTCCGCGTCATCCTGCCATGCTGAATGCGTTGGCCGAATCCGACGCCCTCACCAAGGCGATCAAGTCCGAGACCGAGCGGCTGCGCAGCGCCGCCCGCTTTGAGGTCGGTCAAGCCAAGGTGGCGCTCGATACGCTGACCGAGGAGACCCGTACCCTGCGCGGCAATGTGTCGGTCGATGACCAGGCCCAGGTCAAGCTGCGCGAACTCGAACGCGAGGCGAGCGCCAAGACCGCACTCTACCAGACCTTCCTGACGCGCTCCGGCGAGGCCGCCGAGCGGCAACAGATCGATGCCACCGACGTGCGCGTTATCTCGCCCGCCGTCGAGCCGATTCGCCCGACCTGGCCACCTCGTCCGATCATCGCCGCCGCCGCCGGCGCGGCGCTCGGCCTGCTGCTTTGCGCGGCCGCGCTCGCCGGCTTCGGTTATCTCGACGCGCTGCGCGTCGCCAGGAGCAGGGCGACATGATGCCGTCAGGCGAGATGCGCGAGAGTGGAGCGATCGGCGTCCTGGGACCGCCGCTGTTCGTGGCGACGCTGTTGTTCTACCTGATCACGCTGACGCCGTTCATCGACCTCTCGGCGGCCAATGCGGGCGACCCCGCCGCTGACAAGTCGAACACCATCAACCAGATCGTTTTCCTCGGCCTGACCGCCAGTCTGTGGCTGACCGCCATCAGCTCACCGGTGCGTCATCTTGCGGTGCGCCCGCGCGGCGTCCTGATCGCGACGCTGCTGTGGTTCGCCTTCGTCTCCGCCATTTCGGCACATCCGGACCTTGCGTTGAAGCGGGTCGTGCTGGCGACGCTGACGATCGTCAATGCCGGCATCTTCCTGCTGCTGCCGCGCTCGGAGCGTCAGTTCGCCGGCATGCTGTCGATGTGCTGCGTCGGGACGCTGGCGTTCGCCTATCTCGGCGTCGCGTTGTGGCCGGTGCATGCGATCCATCAGGCGAGCGAGGTCCGCGAGCCGATGAACGCCGGGCTGTGGCGCGGCCATTTCGCGCACAAGAACGTCGCGGCGGCGGCGATGGTGCTGATCAGCTTCGCCGGCCTCTATTTGTACGGCACCGGGCGCCGTGTCATGGGCGGCGCGATCACGCTGCTGGCGGTCGTGTTCCTCACCCAGACCGGCGGCAAGTCGTCCACCGCGGCGCTGCCCGGCATTCTGGTGATCGCCTGGATGTTCGAGCGCTGGCGGGCGATCCGGATGCCGATGGTGGTGCTGGGAATCGCGGCCTTCAACGTCATCACGATCGGCTGTTCGATCTCGCCGGCGATGCGGGAACTGGTCGCAGGCCTCGGGATCGACCCGACCTTCACCAATCGCATCGACATCTGGCGGGTTGGTGCGTCCGCGGTCGCGGACAGGCCGCTGACCGGCTACGGCTTCCAATTGTTCTGGCAGACCGACGAGATGGTCTACAAGGCGGGAGGCGGCGCGAGCTGGGCGGTCGGCGCCTTCAACGCCCACAACGCCTATCTCGATGCCGCGATCACGACCGGCATCCCCGGCCTGATTCTCACGCTGGCCCTGCTCGTCTGGCTGCCGCTGCGCGACGTGTCGCGCGCGGAGGCGCGCGGCAATGATCCGGCGCTGACGCGTCTGTTCACCCGGATCTGGCTCTACGGCGTGTTCTCTGCCTGCGTCGAGAGCCTGTACTTCCAGTCCGGCAGTCTCGTCTGGTTCATGCTGATCGTCTCGATCTTCGGCCTTCGCCTGCAGGCGAGCGCGCACGAGATTCGCGAGGCGGACACCGTGATGCATGTCGGGGAGACGGCGCATGCATAGTCCCGCTGTCGCGTTGCGCTCACCGGCAACCGCGTCCCGTCTGCCGGGGACGATCGATCGGCTCGCCGGCCGCCTGACCAACCGGCTGATCCGGGCGACGCCCTGGCGGTTGATTCCGATTCCGACCCGGCAACCGATCGTCTCCTTCACGTTCGACGACGTGCCGGATTCAGCACTCCGCGCCGGTGCCACGATCCTGGAAGCGCGCGATGTGCGCGGCACCTTCTACATCGCCGGCGGTCTCGAGGGGCGCGTCGAGCCGGGCCGTACCCTGATCGATGCCGCGGGCTGCAGGGAGCTTGCCGCGCGCGGTCACGAGATCGGCTGCCACACCTTTGGCCATCGGGATATCAGGCATGTCGATCGCGCGTCGCTCGCCGCGGACCTCGCGGACAATGCACGTTATCTCGATTCGGTCGATCCGCGCCCTGGCCGTCGCAACTTCGCCTATCCCTACAACTCCGGCAGCTTCGGCAAGCGGCCGATGCTGGCTCATGCGTACCGGACCTGCCGCGCAGGCGGCGAAGCGATCAACCGCGGGCCGACCGACCCGACCTTTCTCAGGGCCGTCGAGATTCGCCAGCCCGAGACGCATGTCGCCGGATTGACGCGCTGGATCGACGCGGTGGTCGAAAAGCCGGGGTGGTTGATCTTCTTCACGCACGACGTCGCGCCGGCGCCGACCCCCTTTGGCTGCACGCCCGCTGCCTTCGAGCGGCTGGTCGCGCATGCGGTCGCGAGCGGCTGCTGCGTGTTGACCGTCGATGCCGCGCTCAACCGCATGGGATTCCGGGAGGACGAGCGATGACGAGCGAGCGCCGGTTGCTGGCCATCAACAACTACTTCTACCGGCGCGGCGGCGCCGAGAGCGTCTTCCTCGACCAGATCGATCTGTTCGCGGCCGCCGGCTGGGATGTCGTGCCCTTCGCGATGGAGCATCCCGACAATCTGCCGAGCCCGTGGTCCGACTACTTCGTCTCCGAGATCGAGTATGGCCGGATCAACGGGCCGATCACCAAGGCCAGGCAGGCGGCCAAGATCATCTTCTCGCTGGAGGCACGCCGGAAGATCCGCGCCCTGATCGCCCGCGTCCAGCCGTCGGTCGCGCACGCCCACAACGTCTACCATCACATCTCGCCCTCGATCTTCGACGTCCTCAAGGCCGAAGGCGTGCCTGTGGTGATGACGGCGCACGATCTCAAGCTTGCCTGTCCAGCCTACAAGATGCTGAGCCACGGCGAGGTCTGCGAGCGTTGCCGCGGCGGACGGATCCACAACCTGCTGCTGCGGCGCTGCGTCAAGGATTCCGCCGTGGTGAGCGGGCTCGTCTTCCTCGAGACCCTGGTCCACCGCAGCTTCGGTCTCTACCGCGACACGCTGGACTGCCTGATCGCGCCGAGCCGCTTCTATCGCGACAAGCTGGTGGAATGGGGTTGGGACGCGAGCCGCATCGCCTACATCCCGAATTTCGTCGACGCGGAGCAGTTCACGCCCTGGTGTAACGAGGGCAACTACTTCGTCTATGCGGGCCGGCTCGCGCCGGAGAAGGGGCTCGGCACGTTGATACGCGCCGCGGCGCTCGCGCATCAGCGGCTGGTCCTGGTCGGCGCCGGTCCCGAAGAGGCGGCCTTGCGTCAGCTCGCATTCGAGCTCGACGCCGACATTGTCTTCGCGGGCCACATGGCCAAGCCGGAGCTGAAGCAGCTGATCGGAGAATCGCGCGCCCTGGTGCTCGCCTCTGAATGGTACGAGAACGCGCCGATCAGCGTGCTTGAGGCTTACGCGCTCGGTCGCCCGGTGATCGGGACGCGGATCGGCGGCATTCCGGAGCTCATCGTTCACAACAAGACCGGTGTACTGGTGGCGCCGGGCAATGTCGGCATGCTGGCCGAAGCCCTGGCGAGCATGGCGAAGCTGCCGCGGACGGCGCGAAACCGGCTTGGTGCCGCGGGCCGCGACTGGGTGCTGCGGGAATTCTCTCCCGAGAAATATCGCGACCGCACGATGGCGCTCTACGAGACGGTGGTGCACTGATGTACACGTTGATACCAGCCGGTGGAGCGGACCGTCCTCCGAGAAAGGTGATCTTCCTCGGGCTGCGCGGCATCCCCGAGATTCAGGGCGGGGTCGAAACCCATGTTGCCGCGCTCGCGGTCCGGATCGCGCAGCGCGGCTGGCGGGTCGAAGTGCTCGGGCGCAAGCCGTACCTTCCGTCGCCGGAGCCCTACGTCTGGAAAGACGTCACGGTGACGCCGGTCTGGGCACCGCGCTCGAAGAACGTCGAAGCGCTTTTGCACACCACCCTGGGTCTGTTCGCCGCCGCCCGACGCAATCCGGATCTCGTTCATATCCATGCGATCGGGCCGGCGCTTCTGACGCCGCTCGCCCGCCTGCTCGGCCTTCGCGTCGTGGTGACGCATCACGGTTTCGATTACGAGCGCCAGAAATGGGGATGGATGGCGAAGTCGGTGCTGCGCACCGGTGAGTGGATGGGAATGAAGTTTGCGCATGCGCGGATCGGCGTCGCGAAGGGCATCGTCGACCAGGTCCGCGCCCGGCTCGGGGTTACGGCGACCTTCATTCCGAACGGTGTGGAGCGCAGCGTTCCGAGGCTCGGCACCTCCTATCTCGACCATATCGAGGTGATCCCGAACCGCTACATCCTGTGCGTCGGCAGGATCGTCGAGGAGAAGCGGCAGCTCGATCTGATCGGCGCGTTCGCGCGGTTGGGCGATCCCGACAGGAAGCTGATCATCGTCGGTACGGCCGATCACAACGGCAGCTATCTGCACGCAGTCGAGAAGGCGGCCGCGGCGACGCCGGGCGTGGTGATGACGGGCTTCCAGTCCGGCGAGAGCCTGGCCCAGCTCTACCGCAACGCGGCGCTGTTCGTTCTGCCGTCGAGCCATGAAGGCATGCCGATGGTGCTGCTCGAGGCGCTGAGCCACGGCGTGCCTTGCCTCGCGAGCGACATCGACGCCAATCTCGCGCTCGATCTCGGGCCCGACAGCTACTTTCCGTTAGGCAACCTCGATGCGCTTGCGGCGGCGATCCGGCTCAAGCTGGCCGCACCCGACAGCGCACCGGAACGCGGCGAGCGTGCCGCGCGGGCGCTGGATTGCTTCGGTTGGGATCCGATCGTCGACCGTACCATCGAGGTCTATGAGAGCGCGCTGGCGGCCTGGAAGCCCGGACATGCGAACCGCGGCGCTGCCGAGCTCAAGAACCATCTCGGATTCGGAGGCCGACAATGACGCCGGCGCTTCGGCAACTCGAAATGACGGTGCTCGGCCTCGGTTTCCTCGGGCTGGCATGGAGCAAGGACAAGCTGCGCGGCTATGCCACGCCGAACACCGTGTCGAAATTCGATATCGAGGGCCAGATCGCCTATCTGCTCGACACCTTCGGCTCGCTCCGCCGCTTCATGCCGCCGGGGTTCGACCTGCGCGGGCGCGACGTGCTGGAGCTCAGTCCCGGCGCATCGCGCGGCAATGGCGTGCTGTTTCTCGCGATGGGGGCGCGGTCGTATCACGCGATCGACGTGTTCAACCTCGCCGGCGATGAGGATTCCATCTTCTACGACCTGCTGCTCGATCGCTTCGCCGAAGGCACCGCGACGGACCGGGAACGCGCACGCGCCGTCGCGTCCGCGTCCGGTGCCCGCGAATTCGGCTATGCGGTCGGCCGGGACTTCGACATCCCGCGCCTCGCCGGCGGCCGAACCTTCGACCTGATCGTGAGCTGCGCGGCGTTCGAGCATTATGACAGCGTTCCGGCTGCCGTTGCCGGCCTGACGCAGGTGGCGCGACCCGGCTGCGAGGCCATCCACATCATCGATCTGCAGACGCATTCGCGCTGGATTCGCGAGCACGATCCCAACAACATCTATCGCTATCCGGAGGCGATCTACCGGTTATTCCGCTTTCCCGGACAGCCGAACCGGCTGCGCCCGGCCGACTACATCGCAATCTTCGAGGCCGAGGCGTGGAGCGACGTCCGGTTCGCACCGTCGCGAACCATCGAGCCCGCGCTTCGCGACATCTCGCTCGCAGGTCTCGCCGCGCCCTTTGCGGGCCAGGACGACATGATCGTGCTCGACGGTGCGCTGACGGCGCGCCGTCAGGGCAGGGGCAGCGGTTGAACGCGATCGGGAGAAGCGCCGTGGCCAGCCGCCGTTCCATTCTCCGCAGCATCGCCGGCGTCGCGATGCTTGCCCCTTTCGCAGCGTTGCGCGCGGTGGCCGATCCCGTCAGCCCGATTCCCAGCTTCCGTCGCGGCATCGGCGTCGCGCATGCGTTCGGGTGGGCGGACGTCCAAGCCGACGGCTCCTATGTCGATCCGCCGTTTTCCGCGCCGCGCTTTCTGTTCGGTGCGGACCAGCGCCGGGCGATCCGTGCCGCGGGTTTCGATTTCGTGCGTCTGGTCGTCGATGTCGGTCCTTTCCTGGCCTTTGATGGCGCGAGCCGGGACCGACTCGACGATCTCGTCGTCACGACGGTTCGCAATCTGCTCGCCGCCGATCTCGGCGTGATCGTGGATATGCATCCGAGCGCGATGAATCCGGTCTATCAGCCGGCAGAGCTGACGGCAGGTGTGAACACGCCGAAATTCCAGGCGGTGCTGGCCTTGCTCACCCGCCTGGCCGGCCGTCTGGGCCAGGTCGCGGCGGAGCAGGGCGATGCCATTCCGCCACGGATTGCACTCGAGCTGATGAACGAGCCGGAGATATCGGCGGCAGCATGGCAGCCGATGCTGGAGACCGCTTACGCCGCCGCACGCCGCGGCTCAGCGACGCTACCGCTCGTCCTCGGCGGCGGTTCGATGAACGCTCCGGGAGGGCTCACGCAGATCAACATGAGCGCATTCGCCGGCGATCCACGCCTGATCTACACCTACCACGACTATTCGCCGTGGCAGTTCACCCATCAGGGCGTGCGCGGCAGTCCCGCCTATGCGCTGGATGCGATCGTCTATCCGGCGCCTGCATCTGTCGACGCGATGAACCAGGCGACCGACCAGCGCGTGACGGCGCTCGGGCTCGCCGGCGCCGAGCTCGATCTGGCGCAGCAGGCCAGGCAGACGCTCGCGGGTTATGTCAGCTCCCGCTTCAATCGATCGAACCTCGAGCGCACGTTTCAGCAGGTGGCGGCCTGGCGCACGGCGCAGCACCTGCCGGCGCAGGCGATCCTGCTCGGCGAGTTCGGCGTGCACAAGACGCCCTATCAAGACACCGCTCAGGGCGCGGCCGCGCGCGCGAGCTGGTTGCGGGACATGCGCGAGCTCGCCGAGACTTACGGCTTCACCTGGTCGTGCTGGACTTATCTGGCGACGGGCGGCTTCGCACTGGCCGAGAACGAGGCCGGCCCGGGCTTCGACGCGGCGACCCGCGGCGCGCTCGGACTCGCGCCGTCAGAAGCACCGGAGTGAGGCCAGGCATGACAACGCAGCGCTATGCCAATATCGACGGATTGCGAGCGATCGCGGCGCTCGGCGTCATGGTCGAGCACATGTTCGGCGACCTGCTCCGGCAGACCCCGCCTGCCGCCGGGCCGCTCAATGTCGCCGGCGATCTGCTGGTTCAGAATGTCAGCCTCGGCCGGTTCGGCGTGGCGCTGTTCTTCCTGATCAGCGGCTTCGTCGTGCCGTTCAGCATCGGCGGCGAACGGCCGTTGTTTCAATTCGCCGTCTCGCGGGTGTTCCGGCTCTATCCCGCGCTGTGGCTCGCGCTCGCGGTGCTCGCGACCATGGCGTGGCTTGGCGGCGAGCCGCCGCGCGCGATCACCGTGCTCGCCAACATGACGATGGCGCCGACGCTGTTCGGCCAGCCCTGGCTCTCGCCGATCTACTGGACGCTGTTCATCGAACTGGTGTTCTACATCCTCATTGCGCTGCTGTTCTCGGCCGGCGCACTGAGGCGTGTCGCGGTGCTGTCGCTGCTGAGCCTGGCGCTGGTCGCCGCGACGGCGTTGCCGGTTCAGTTGCGCATCCACGGCATCGCCAATCTGCCGGTGCAATATCTCGGCATGCACCTCTCATTCCTGTTCCTGGGTCTGCTGCTACGCCTGTGGCTGGTCGAGCGGGCACCGGGGGCGCGCATCGCCGCGCTGGCGCTGGTTGTTGCGCAGGTCGTCGCGGTGCCGTCGGTTGCAGCCTTTTCGCTGGCGCGCGGCGACAATTTCATCATGGAGGGACTGACACCCGTCCTCACGGCCTACGCGCTGGCTTTCGTGATCTTCATGGCAGCCGTCAGGTTCGACCGGCCGCGTTCGCTGCTGCTGTCGCGGATCGGGCTGATCAGCTATTCGATGTACCTGTTCCACTGGCCGGTGAACATCACGGTCTACCGCGTCCTGCCGTTGACCGGGCAGATCGGCGATATCGCCACCATGCTGATCTGCTCCGGCCTCGTCCTGCTGGTGTCCTGGCTGGTGTACCGGCTGGTGGAGCGCCCGATGATCATGTTCGGCCGCGCGATCGTGCTCCGCCATGGCGTGGCCAGTCGGCCATGACGGATGTCCGTTGCGGCGATCAATGAATCGCCGCGTACATGATCTTCTCCTCGGTGGCTTCGAGCGCGGAGAATTCCTCCACCACCTTGCCCTGGCGCGAGACCAGGATGCGGTCGGACAGCGCCATGATCTCGGGCAGATAGGACGAGATCACCACCACCGCCTTGCCCTCGTCGGCGAGCCGGTTGATCAGCTCGTGGATCTCGACGATGGCGCCGACGTCGACGCCACGCGTCGGCTCGTCGAAGATGATCAGCTCCGGATCCTGCACCAGCGATTTGGCGATCACCACCTTCTGCTGGTTGCCGCCTGACAGCTCGACCACCTTGGCCTCATCGCCGATCGCGCGCACCTTGAGCCGCTGGATCCAGCTCTTGCCCACGCTATTGGTCTCGCGCCGCGACAACAGCATCCGGCCGCGGGGAAACTTGGAGAGCAGGCCGAGATAGATGTTGCGGGCGATCGAGGCGGTCTCGAAGAAGCCCTCGACCTTGCGGTCCTCGGTCACATAGGCGATGCCGGCCTTCACCGCCGGCGCCGGCACCCGATAGCGCACCGGCTTGTCATGCAGCAGGATCTCGCCGCCGTGGAAGAAGTCGCGCTTCAACACGCCGGATACGATCTTGAAGGTCTCGGTGCGGCCGGCGCCGACCAGGCCGAATACGCCGGTGATCTGCCCGGCGAACACCGACAGCGAATTGTTCTTCACCATCGGCGCCATCTTGAGATTCTGCACCGTGAGCACGCGCGCGCCGGCCGGCCGGACACTCGCCTTCCGCGCCCCATATAGCGTATTGGAGAGATCGCGGCCGACCATTGCCTGCACGATCGCGGCGCGGTCGAACTTCGCGGCGTCGTCGGTGACGACGTGCTTGCCGTCGCGCAGCACCGTGATGCGGTCCGCGAGCAGCAGCGCCTCTTCCAGCGCGTGCGAGATGAAGACGATCGAGACGCCGCGCTTCTTCAGATCACGGACCAGGTCGAAGAAGTACTTCTTCTCCTCCGGCGTCAGCGATGCGGTCGGCTCGTCGAAGATGATGACCTTGGCCTTGTGCAGGACCGCGCGCGCGATTTCCACCATCTGCTTCTTGGCGGCGCCGAGCCCGCCGACGGTCGCGGTCGGCGTCACGTCGAAATTCAGCGATTGCAGGAACTGCTGGGCGGCGATGTAGATGCCGCGCAGCCGGTTGTAGAACTTCTCCTGTCCGAGAAACAGATTCTGCGCCACCGTCATGGTCGGCACCAGGCTGTTCTCCTGGAACACCATGGCGATGCCGAGGTTGCGTGCCTCGAGCGGCGTGCGCGGCGCGACGTCGGAGCCGTCGACCGTCATGCTGCCCGAGGTCAATGTCACGACGCCGGCCATCACCTTGGTCAACGTCGACTTGCCGGCGCCGTTCTCGCCGACCAGCGCGTGGATCTCGCCGCGGCGCAGGTCGAAGTCGACACCCTCGATGGCCGGCACGCCGGCGTAGAGCTTGGTGGCCTTGCGCAGGGACAGCACGGTGTCGCTCATGAGCCTGTCTCCTCGGCGAGCCCGGCGAGGGGCAGTTTCAGGACGCGGCCCGGTCCTTTGGCGATCAGCACCAGGTCGCTGCCGAGCTCGAGCGCCGCGACGACGCCGTGATTGATGCCGTCGACCCGGCTATGCAGCGAGTAGAGCGGCTTGCCGTCTTCGCCGAGCCGGATCACGAGGCCGTAGGAGCGCGGCGGCGCCCACGGCTTGATGACGCCCATCGTCTTGATGTGCGCACCCTGCATCGGCTCCTTGAACGAGAAGCCCGAGCGCAGCCGCGGCGCCACCCAATAGGCCGGGTCGATCTCGGCCATCATGCGGCGCCGATAGGCCGGCTCACGCAGCACGAATTCGATCAGCTGGGTGCGTGCGGTGAACGCGGTGAGCCAATAGCCGCCGCCGGCGGCCTTCGATAGTCGCGACGGATAGACCGGCAGGCGGCCGAGCACGATCTGCGGTGCTTTTCCGTCTCCGATGAGGACCAGACGATGCCGCCAGCTCTCGCTGACCAGAACGCCGTCGCCGCGCGCGCAGGCACCGAAGGCGTAGCCGAGCTTTGAAGCCAGTGGCTTCACCGTTCTGGTCCTGGGATCGAGCCGGAATACGCGGCCGCTCCGGTTGAGCTCCATCAGGTCGCGTGCCCAATCGTCGACGCCGCACGTTGTCGAGCCGTCGGTCGCGATCAGCGTGCCGTCGTCCGCCGGCGCCAGCGCATTGACGGCATTGAAGGCGGCGTCGCTGAACGTCACGGTCGGCTCGCCAGACGAGGGATTGGCATAGAGGCGCACCTCGCGGCCGCCGAGCGCGACCGCGAGGCCGCCATCGGCGAGTGCGCAGAGCGCCGAGATCGGCTGCTCGAAGCTGCGCAGCTCGACAGCTGTGCCGCCGTCGAGTCGCAGCAGGCGCCGGCCGTCGGCGACGTAGAGGTTGCGGCCATCGGTTGCGAGGTCCTCGGGCGCCTCGCATTCCAGCAGTGTGGTTGCCGCCTCTAGTTTCTGGTTGGGCTTCAGCGCGCCGTCGAACGACGGCACGGTGATGGTGGCCTCGCCACGGCCGAGAAAGCGGTTGGCGAATTCCCTGACGGCCGCGATCACGACAGCTTCCCCCAGCGCTTGTCATACTGCACGAAGTTCGGATCGGCGTTATCAAGCTTGTAGCGGCCGATCCGGTTGTTCATGATGCCGCCGAGATAGAGATAGCCGCGATGCTCGCGCATCGAGGTGATCATCGGATGGTTCTCGCCGCGCAGGTCCCAGAACGATTCGAGGATCTTGCCCTGTTCGTTGAACTTGACGACGCAGCCGGTGTTGATGTTCGGGAACAGCCATTCGTCGACCGGCACGCGCTTGGCCATGCGGCGGCGGAAGCCCGGCATCTTCCAGGCGAGGTCGAGCGAGGGGCTGCGCATGCCGACCAGCGCCAGCCAGTAATTGCCGTCGGAGGCGAGATTGATGTTGTCGGGATAGCCCGGCAGGTTGTCCATCACCACCTCGACCTGGCCCTTCTTCGGCCCCGCGAACCACAGCCGCTTGATCGAGCAGCCGAAGGTCTCGGCGAACAGGATCGACTGGCCGTCGCTGGCGACGCAGATGCCGTTGGGAAATTTCAGGCCGCGCAGCGCCGTATGCGTGGCGCCGGTCTTGGTGTCGTAGCAGATGATGCGGCCGTTGCCGCGCGCTTCGAGACCGTCGATCGGCCATTCGTCCATCTCGTAGCGGACGGTGGCTTCCGAGAAGAAGATCAGGCCGTCATCGGTGATGTCGAGATCGTCGGCCAGTCGCAGGCGGCTGTCGTCATTGACCGAATGCATGCTGCGGTTGGTCTCGTCGGTCGCCTTCTCGACGGTGCCGTCGGGTTTGATGAGGTAGAGGCCCATGCCGCCGATGCAGACATAGAGATTGTCCTGCCGGTCGAACGCCATGCCGAGCGGCTGCCCGCCGATATGGGCGAACACCTCCATCCGCTGATAGTCGGGCGCGAGGAAGCGCATGATGTCGCCATGGCGCGAGCCGGCGTAGAGGTTGTCGTTGCGATCGAGGATCACGTCCTCCGGCGCTTCGATGCGTCCGAGCCCGATCAGTTCGACGTCGCGCAGCTTGTCGTTCTGTTCGAACGGACCGCCCTGGCCGATCTCGGTCGGAGGCGGTGGCGGCAACGCGTGATAGGTCGGCGCGACATAGACCTTGCTGATGATGCGGGTGCGGTTCTTCTGCCAGCGGATATCGACCATCGCGGCGATCAGCAGGATGCCCGCGAGCGCCATGCGGTTGATGCCGCCGCGTGCATTGAGCGTGGTGAGGCCGTTGGTGATCAGCAGCACGATCAGCACGCCGACCAGCGACTTGGCGACCGAGCCCTTGCCGCCGCCGAGCGTGATGCCGCCGAGCACGGTCGCGGTCAGCACGATCACCTCGAGGCCGACGCCGATGTCGCCGCCGACGGTGCCGAGGCGTGCGGCGAAGAACAGCGCGGCGATGCTGGTCAGCACGCCGCTTGCGACATAGCACAGCGCGATGGTGCGGCGAACCGGAATGCCGGAATTATAGGCCGAGCGGCGCGAGCCGCCGATCGCGGTGATGTGCCAGCCCGGGCGCAGCCGGGTCATGAAGATGTGGCCGAAGATCGCGATCGCGATGTAGACGAGCGCGACGCTCGGAATGCCGAACACGTCGCCGCCGCCGATGAAATTCCAGGACGGGATGTCGGGAAAGGCGGCGGCGATCGAATTGGAGTAGCGCTGGATCAGGAGATCGAAAGCCGAACGGTAGATGATCAGGGTGATCAGCGTGGTGATGAAGGCGCGGAGCCGCAAGTAGCCGATCAGGACGCCGTTGACGGCGCCGAGCAGTGCGCCGCAGGCGAGAGTGGCGACCACCACCGCTGGCACCGGCCAGTTCAGCACGTCGAGCAGATAGAGCGCGCAGAAATCCGTCAGCGCGAAGATCGAGCCGACCGACAGATCGATGCCGCCGACGATGACGACGAGCGCCATGCCGAGCCCGATGAAGCCGATCTCGCCGGCCTGCCGCGCGGTGTCGGCAAGGCTCGACGGCGACAGGAAATGGTCGATCGAGCGGCTCAGCGCGAAGCCGACGATCAAGAGCAGGATCACCGGAATTGCGGTCTCGGTCCAACGCTTGGACAGGATCTCGCCGAGGAGATGATCCGGCCAGTAGCGGTAACGCAGGCTCGTCAAGGTGTCGCGCATCGGCATTCCAGCAAGGCGTTCGATTTTGGGAGATCGACGCCCCGGGCGGGGTACACCCGGGACGTCAAGCGGACGTGGCCGGGCTATTTCTTCAGGTCACTGAGATTCCAGCACGCGGTCTGGCTGTCTGCGTTCTCCTTAGTGATCGGAATCAGCGTGGTGTATTCCGAGCCCTTGATCGAGCCGGCCTTGGCGCCCGACGACAGCAGCCACTTGATGGTGCCTGCCATCTGCGCGGCCTGGGTCGGCACGTCGTAGCTCAGGTTGAGGTCGAAGGCGCCCGACTTGACGAGCTCGCAGGCACCCTTGCGCTCGCCGCCGCCGGAGGTCGCGACGAACACCTTGCCGGTCAGGCCGGCTTCCTTCACCGCGGCCGCGGTGCCGATGTCCATGCCGTCCCAGAAGCCGACGATGCCGCAGAGATCGGGATTCTGCTTCAGCACCGTCTGGGTGATCGCCTTGGCTTTCGCCGCATCCCAGTCGGCCGCCTGGCTCGAGACCACCTTGATCTCCGGATGCCTGGCGAGCACGTTCTCGACGCCCTTGAGCGTGTAGGCGCTGGCAGCTGCCGAGAGCGCGCCCTGCACGACGGCGATTTTGTTCGACTTGCCCTGGCAGGCCTTGACCACGGCTTCGGTGTCCTTCTCGCCGATCTCGATCCAGTTGGCGCCGACGAAGGCCGATGAGCGATAGGCCGATCCCATGTTGATCTGGATCACGTAGATGCCTTCGTTCTCGGCGCGTTGCAGCAGCTTGGCGTAGGTCTGCACGTCCGGATTGTGGATCACCATCACGGCCGGCTTCTCGGAGATCAGCGAGGTCACCGCCTGCGCGCCGGCGTTGGTGTTCCAGTTGGGGTCGCGGATCTCGAACTTCACGCCGTAAGGCTCGAGCTCCTTCTTCATGCCGGCGTACCAGCCTTCGGTGAGGTCGAAGTTCATGGCGACCGGAACATAAGCCACCGTCTTGCCGGCGAGCGACTCCTTGAACGGCTTCTGGAACGGCTCGTCCAGGCCCTGCTGGGCCAGAGCCGGGGCGGCGGCGATGGCCGCGAGCCCGAGCGCTGCGGCGATCACCTTTGCATTCCTGACAGCGTATTTCATTGCTTCCTCCTTGGTCGTGATTGATCGTTCTTCGACTTGGTTCAGATGTCGCCCTGCTGTGCCGTTTCTTCGTTGCGCGGGTTCAGGAATGAATCCGTGATGACGGCGAGCAGCAGGACGACGCCCTTGACGAGGTTTTGTCCGGCGTAGGAAATGTCCATGATGGTCATGCCGTTCAGCATGGTGCCGATCAGCAGCGTGCCGATGACGACGTTGAGCACGCCGCCGCGGCCGCCCGACAGGCCGATGCCGCCGAGCACGACGACGAGGATGACGTCGTAGATCAGGGTCGAATTGAAGACGCGGGTCGGCATCGAGTTGACCGACGCCGCCATCACGAGGCCCGCAAAGCAGCCGATCAGTGCCGCGACGACATATTGCAGCACGATGATCGGCCGCGAGGGGATGCCGGTGACGCGAGCCGCATAGGGATTGTCGCCGATCGCGTAGATGTAGGCGCCCCAGCGCGTCTGGCGCAGCAGGAAGGCGACCACCACGCAGGCGATCGCGAACATCACGATCGAGGTCGGGATGCCTGCTATGGTGCCCTGTCCGAGCCGCTCGAAGCCCTTCATGCCGTCGCTCCACTGCACGACGTCGAGCTGAAACAGCGCGGCCTGGCCGAGGCCGGCGAGCAGCAGGCCGGTCGCCAAGGTCGCAAACAGCGAAGGGACCTCGGCGTAGGCGATCAGCCAGCCATTGACCAGGCCGAACGCGATCGTGAGCAGCACGGCCGTCAGCAGCGAGGCCGGCAGCGAGTGGCCGTTCTGCACCATCTGCAGCACCAGCCCCGGAGGCACCGCGAGGGCTGCGATCAGGGAGATGTCGATGCCGCGTCCGATCACGACGATCGCCATGGCAAGGCCAAGGATGCCGAGCACCGCAACGTTCTGCAGCAGCGTCAGCATGTTCTCCGGCGTGAGGAAGCCGCGCAGGAAAACCGAGAACGCCAGGAACAGCACGGCGAATACGGCGAAGACGATCTCCTGTTGATTGAATCGCAGCCGCTTCATGGTCTCGTCCTTCTTGCGTCTATGGGTGCGCCGTCTGCCTGGTTCTGGTACGGGAGCCGCTCGCGACGCGGCCGGGCCGCGTCCTGCCGGCGACCGCAGTGTCGACAAGCGCGCAGACCGCGTTGATGTAGGCCTCGATCGACGTGCCGCGCCGGCGGTATTTCGCGCGTTTGACGTACCAATCCTGCAGCAGCGGCTTGATCAGCGAGGCCGTCAGCGTGATCTGATCGATCGCGAACACGCCGCTGGCGACGCCCTGCCTGAGGACGCCGGCGATGATCTTCTCGGTCATCACCTCCATCTCGATGGCACGCTGGCGTTCCGCAGGTGGAAACGACTTCGCTTCCATGAAGCAGAACACGAACCAGGGCTGCATCGCCTCGCTCATGCGGACATGGGTGGCGATGATCCAGTGCAGGTGCTTGCGGGCATCCTGCTTGACGTCGGCGGGCGGTTGGTTGAGGACCTCCGCCGCCGTCTCGGCGACCTCGCCGAGGATCATCGACAGCAGCGTCGGCTTGCTGTCGAAATAGGTATAGAGGCCGCCCATGCTGAGGCCGGAGGCCTCCGCAAGCTGGCGCAGCGTGGTGGCGTGAAAACCGTGCTTGTTGGACAGCGTCAGCGTGGCGCCGATGATGCGCGTGAGGTTGGGGACGGCGAGATGCGGTTTCTGGACTCGCACGGAATCCCGATGCCGTTCGAGGATGCGTGCGCAAAGCACGTCCATCGCGAACGCATTCGTCCCCGGCCGCTGGCGCGCGAGACCCAAATTGCCTCCCTGGCTCTATTCCCGGACGGTTTCATTTTGTTGCCGGTCCAGGCTGGGCTTTACGCCCTTGCCTAATTCCTAACCCACGAACCGGCGTTCGGAAAAGGGGGCCGAGCAAATTTTCTGAGAGAGCGCTCGCTCGTTTTCTGGCGCGCTGTGCCGCCTGCCGACGCTCGGCGCCGCTCTGGCGATGCCCGGGAACCTTTCGCGCTGAAAGGTCAGCACAAATCCCAGGCACCCAGCCGATCGAATTGCCGGTTAGACGGCCGTCACATTCCAGATATAAAGAACGCAGGTTCGCTGGCCGAAAGGCTAACCCGCACAGACATGCTGGCCGAATTTCACCCGCGGTCACTTTGGGCCGAAGCAAGGTTATGACGGCAGTTGGATCATATGGTGCACGTGCGGGCGCTGCGGTCAGCCGCGACGCTCCGGCGGCCTCGACAAGGTCGCGGCTTCCGTTCGGGATTTGTGCCGTCCTGCTGATCGGCAGCATCTGCGCCGTCACCGCGGAGCAGCATCAGGCCGTTACCGCCGCCGTGCCCATCGAGTTCAGCATTCCCGCGCAGCAACTTGCGAGCGCGCTGCAGGCCTATGGCGAGCGAACCGGCGTTCAGGTGCTCTATGAAAGCAATTCCGCAACCGGCCGCACGTCGACGTCGGTCGAGGGAACCCTGACACCTGAGGACGCATTGAATCTGCTTCTGAAGGGGTCCGACCTGAAGGTCCAGTACGTTCGTCCGGATGCCATCACGCTCGCTTCGCGCAGCGCGCGCCCCGACCGTCCCCCGACGAGCCCGCTTCCGACCGCCGATCTGTCACTGGGCACGTTGCGGGTGCGGGCGAACAGTGACGGCAACGACACCGGTGCGCTGCGTGACTACAGCGAAAGCCTGCAGTTCGACATTCAAAAGGCGCTGCAGAAGAATATCGGGCCTCGTGGCGGCAGCTACCAGCTCGTGGTCGATCTGTGGATCGATCCCTCGCGGACGATCCAGCGAACCCAGCTGTTGCGCTCGACCGGCGATCAGAAGCGCGATGCAGCCGTGACCGCGGCACTGCAGGGACTGACCGTAAGCCGAATGACGCCCGCGACTGCGTCGCAGCCGGTGCGGATCGCGATCCGGGTGAAATCGTTCCAATGAGCGCCAACAACACCAGCGGACCCGGCGACGCGCGCGGCATGAGGCCGATGACGCTGCTGTTCCATCCCGAGGATCCGAGCGCGTGGACCTCGGGCGAGGTCCTCCGCTTGCTTCTGGTGCCGACCGTCGCGACCATGTTGTTCGTCGGGGGAATCTACTGGTTCCGACTGCGGCCGCCGGCCGGATCGGCAAGCCCGCAGGAGACCTCGATCGTACAGGTTCGGTTACTGCCGAGCCCCTCGCCCGCGCCCATCCTGGTTGCACCCGTCTCGCAACCGCAGATCGCGCCCCTCGCCAGCCGGACCGAGGCGTCCCAGGACATCTCGGAGCCGCCCCTCGACAACACGACATCGCCAACGGCGCTGGAGCCGCTGCCGGCAGTGCCGACGGCGCCGAGCCTGCGTCCGATGCCGTCGCCTGCCGATACGCCGCCCAACAGCGTCGCCATCAAGTTTCAGCAGAAACTGTTTCGTCACGTGGCACGCTACGCGGTGCCGCCGAAAGGACTGCACGGTGCGGTCGAGACGTTATTCTCCATGCAGCGGGACGGCACCGTGCTGGAAGTCTGGGTCAAGACCAGTTCAGGGCAGGCCGCGCTCGACAAGGCCGCGGTGGACGCTATTCGACGGGCTCAGCCGCTGCCATCGATTCCATGGGGATTGCCCGACGACCTCAAGGTCGAAATCTGGCTGGAGTTCGACCTGTCCTGATCGAGGGCGGGGCCAATCTGGCTTCCCCGTTCATCGCTTGGATGTGACCGCGGCGCATCAGCCTTGCGTGTCGTTCGGTGTCGACTTGTTGCCGTCATAAATGTGTTGTGCCCGGCCGTTACGAGATTGGCAGTTTTAAGAACAATGCAATCTGGATATCGGGCTGGTGTCTGGGGGGCCGCGGAACGTGGCTGAAATCAATCGAGTGCGGCTGCGGGGCCAGCTTGCAGACAACTACGACGGTCTGGTCAAGAAATTGACCCGCCGTCTGGGATCGTCGGACTTCGCGTACGAAGCCCTGCACGAGACGTTCCTGCGGCTGGAGCGAGTCACGGACGCCGTTCCGATCCGCAGCCCCGCCGACTACATATTCCGTATTGCGATCAACATCGCCAGGGATCGCCAGAAAGCGCAGAAGCTCCGCGTCAGCGCCGCCGAGATCGATTCATTGCTCGACGTCAGCGACGACGGACCGAGCCCGGCGAGAATCGTCGAGGCGCGATCAGATATCGATGCTTTCAAGCGGGCGTTGGCCGAATTGCCGGCGCGGCCGCGCGACGTACTCCATAGCATAGCGATCGAGGGACGGACGCCGCACGATGTGGCAACTCGCCTCGGCGTCAGCGTGCGAACGGTGGAAAGCGATTTGAAGCTGGCCCTGAGCCATTGTGCCGATTGCCTCGACTATACGTTGATCCGTCGTCTCGGCGGTCCTCGTCCCCGTTCGTGATCGAATTCGCCGCGGCCTGACGCGCGCGTCGTCCTGCGCGGCGGGCTCGTCGAAATTTGTTGCGGAGAACTATTTCCAGTCGTTGCAGGTGCTTGACCTGAAATCTGCGGTCACACGCGGCAGGATTTTCAACCTCTGTTCTGCGGGATAGCAGGCTTTCCGTCGTCTATAGAGTAGAGAGCGATCTCATAAGGACCGTTTGGGTGCCTGGGAAAGGTTCGCTGGAAGTGTTGAGCCGCTTGAAAACAGGTTCAAACCCGATCGGCCCGGCGTGCAATCGCCGCGCTGCCTTGCCATGCGCGATGCGGCGCCAGCTGCGATTGCCGGATGTTTCTGCTTGTGTTGTGCGCAACGGCCGAATGCGGTGCCCTGCTGCCGTCGGAATCGTTTATATAGCGACCTTCGCTATGTGCTCGACGCGATCGGGAGGTTGAGGTTTGGCGAACTGGGTGATGAGCAATCCGTCGTGACCGAGCCGACCCGCACTTCCGGGCCCGATCCGTTGCTGGATGAGGCGCTCGACTGGGTTGTTCGGCTGAAAGCCGGTGCGCCGACACGCGCCGACGTCGATGCTCTGCAACGCTGGCGCGCGCAAAGTCCCGATCACGAGGATGCCTTCAGGAGGGCGGCTCGGCTGTTTCGCACCGCCAGCGCGGCAGCCAGGGAGCTTGCCGGCGAACAGGCCGCGACCGCCTCCGTCGTTGCATTGCCGCCTCGGCCGGCGCGGTTATTGACGCGCCGTATCGTGCTCGGCGGTGCGATTGCGGCTGCGGCCGGCTATCTGGTAATCCGCCCGCCGCTCGACATGTGGCCGTCGATCGAGGAGCTCTCAGCCGACTACCGCACCGGAAAGGGCGAGCAGCGCAAGGTGATGCTGGCGCCCGACATTTCGGTCGAATTGAACACCCAGACCAGCCTGGCGCTGCGGCCTGCGCCGAACGAAACGCGGGTCGAATTGATCTCGGGCGAGGCCTCGGTGGTCGCCCGAAGGTCGTCGTCGACGCCGCTGGTGATGCTGGCACGCGACGGACGCATCAGTGCGCTGCAGGCTGATTTCAACGCGCGCTGCCTCGACGGCGTCGTTTCGGTAACGTGTCTCGAAGGCATCGTCACCGTCGAGCAGGACGGCCGCTCCGTGCAGCTCCGCAAGGCCGAGCAGGTTACCTACTCGCGGGCCGGTCTGCAGGCGTCGCTGCCGGTCGATGCCAGGCAGGTCGCAGCCTGGCAGACCGGATTGCTGATCTTCCGCGACCGGCCGCTGGCGAGCGTCGTCGACGAGGTGAATCGGTATCGCGCCGGAAAGATCATCATCACCAATGCGGAACTGAAGCGCCGGCTCGTCAACGGCACCTTCCAGGTCGACAAGCTCGACAATTTTGTCGCCCAGGTCGAACAGCTGTTCGGCGCGCGGATCACATCGCTGCCAGGCGGTGTGGTGCTGATGAGCTGACTAAAGTCGAACGAATCGACGCCGCGCGCTCGATTTCCTAACAAACCAAAAATTTATTCCGCGACGCCGCAGATTCTTTTGCGGGTTTGCACCCGCCCAGACGTCTTCTGAGTAAGGCGTCGTCATCACGGCCTTCCGGTCGTGATGGCGCGCATCTGCGCGAACTGAGTGGGACGTCTGTGCGTAGTCGAAGAGATCATAGGGTTTTTGGGTATCGTTCGCGATGCCGAGGCGGGTTGCGTGTGTCGGCTGCGGCACTCACCGTGGTTGGATCCGTAGCAACCGTCGTTCCGGTGTATGCAGCGAAGGAGGCGGCGAAGGATTCCGCGGCTGCGGCCGCAGCGCCGGCAGCGGGCAAGCAGCCGGCTCAGGCGAACGCGCCGGCGCAAAAGCCGTCCGCGCCGCTGCAGCGCTTCGACATCGACGACTTCGCCGTACAGGGCGCCGAAAAGCTGCCGCAGGTCGAGATCGAGGAGGCGATCTACCCGTTCCTTGGTCCGGGCAAGACTTCGGAGGACGTCGAGAAAGCGCGGGCCGCGCTGGAGAAGGCGTATCACGACAAGGGATTCCAGACCGTCAGCGTCGCGGTCCCGCAGCAGAACGTGACCGGCGGCGTGGTCACCCTCAAGGTGTCCGAGCTGAAGGTCGGGCGGTTGCGGGTGAAGAACTCGCGCTATTTCGATCTCGACCGGATCAAGGACAGCGCGCCTTCGCTGAAGGAGGGCAGTGTTCCCAATTTCACCGATGTCACCAAGGACATCGTGTCGCTCAACCAGTGGCCGGATCGCCGTGTCACCCCGGCGTTGCGTGCCGGCGTGACACCCGGCACCGTCGACGTCGATCTCAATGTCGAGGACAAGGCGCCGTTCCACGCCAGCCTCGAAGTCAACAACCGGCAATCGCCCTCCACTACGGCGAGCCGCGTCTCCGCCACCGTGCACTACGACAATCTGTGGCAGCTCGGCCATTCGCTGAGCTTCACCTATCAGGTCGCGCCGGAACGGCCGAGCGACGCCGAGGTGTTCTCCGGCTCCTACATGGCGCGGATACCGAACGCCGATTGGCTCAATCTGCTGTTCTACGGCGTGAAGTCGAACAGCAATGTCGCGACGATCGGCGGCACCAATGTGGTCGGTCCCGGTATGATCATCGGCGAACGGGCCGTGATTACGCTGCCCACCCGCGAGGGCCTGTTCCACACGCTGTCGCTCGGCATGGACTACAAGCACTTCGACCAGAACGTGACGGTCGGTACCGGCGGTTTCTCGTCACCCGTCACCTACTATCCTCTCGTCGCGACCTATGGTGCGACGTTCCAGGAAGAGAAATTCACGACCCAGTTCAATGCCGCCATCACCTACAACATCCGGACGCTGAGCAGCCCTTGGGACGAGTTCGACGCGAAGCGCTACAAGGCTTCGCCGAGCTTCACCCATTTCAATATGGACGTCTCGCATACCCAGGAGCTGCCGGAAGGCTTCCAGCTCTACGGCAAGGTGCAGGGACAGATGGCGGACGGTCCGCTGGTCTCGAGCGAACAGTTCAGCCTCGGCGGTCTCGATACAGTTCGCGGTTATCTCGAATCGGAGATGCTCGGCGACAACGGCGCCGTCGCCAATATCGAGCTGCGCACGCCCAACGTCGGCAGCATGCTGCAAGGCGAGCTGAAGAGCGAGACCGGTGATGGCAAGCCGCGCTTCGTCACGTTCAACGACTGGCGCTTCTTCATCTTCGCCGACGTCGGCTACGCGGCGGTCCAGCAGCCGCTGCCTGAGCAGGTGTCCTCTTTCGCGGCGTGGAGCTATGGCGTCGGCACGCGCTTCAAGACGTTCGAATATTTCAACGGCATGGTCGTGCTCGCGGTACCGGGGACTACTCCACCGGAATCGCTGCCGGGACTTCCCGGAGTCGCGCTGCCGGGAGTCTTGCTAACCGGTACGCACGCAAACGTTCCGCGCGTGAACTTTCGAATCTGGGGTGAATTCTGATGGGAATGGGTCTTACTCTCGAGCGACGCACGCGCCGGGCGGCGCTGCGCCGCGGCATTGCGAACGCTGCGACGGCATTGTTGTTCGGGCTCGTCGCCTTGGTGACATCGCTCGCGCCGGCGAACGCCTGGTGGAACGACGAATGGTCGCTGCGCAAGAAGATCACGGTCGACGTCAGCGCGTCGGGCGCCAACGTCACCGATCCGATCGGGGCGACGGCGGTGCTGGTGCGGCTGCATGTCGGCAATTTCCGCTTCAGCTCGGCAAAGGATGACGGCAGCGACCTGCGGTTCGTCGCCGGTGACGACAAGACGCCGCTGAAGCATCACATCGAGAAGTTCGATTCGCTGCTTGGCGAGGGTCTGGTCTGGGTTGCGGTGCCGAACATCGCGCCGGGCGCACGGACCGATATCTGGCTCTATTACGGCAACAAGAAAGCGCTCGCGACCAGCGACCCCAAGGGAACCTACGATCCGGATACCCTGACGGTCTATCACTTCAACGAGCGCGGCACGCCGGCGATCGATTCCTCGGTGTGGGCCAACAACGCCCAAAGCGTCGGCCAGCCGGCGGACGGTTCGCTGATCGGGACCGGCTTGCGGCTCGACGGCCGCGCTCCGGTGACCGTGCCCGCCTCGCCGTCGCTCGCATCGCCCGATGGCGCCGCGCTGACCTGGTCGGCCTGGATCAAGCCGGCCGCGCTACAGCCGAACGCCGCGCTGTTCAGCCGGCGTGACGGCGCCAACGCGCTGGTCATCGGCGTCGACAATGGGAGCCCGTTCATCGAAGTCACCAAGGCGGGCACGGTGCAGCGCTCGAGCGCCGGGGCACCGGTGGCGGCCGGCAGCTGGCATCATGTCGCCGTCGTTGCCGGAAACGGCCAGGTCACGCTCTACCTCGACGGCGTGTCCTATGCCGCGCTCAGCGCGAGCCTGCCGGCTCTCAATACTGTTGGCCTGATCGGAGGAGACACGTCGACCTCCAGCGCTTCTCCGATCGCGCCTGCGACGGCCCCGTCCGCAGCAACACCGTCAGTGCCCCCTGATGCGTCGGCTGCGGACGGTGGCGCCACGCCTGCGGCAACGCCCGACGCGGCGGCAACTCCGGCTCCAGCGCCCGCTGCCGCCATGGCCGGCTTCGTCGGCGATGTCGACGAGCTGCAGATCAGCAAGGTCGCGCGGCCCGCCGGACTGATCAAGGTGATGGCGATCGGGCAGGGCCCCGACCAGGGCAAGCTGATGTCCTTCAGCGTCGACGAGGAGACCGCCAGCTGGCTGTCCGGCTACTTCGCGGTGATCCTGAAGTCGGTGACGCTCGACGGCTGGGTTGTGATCGGCATTCTCCTGATCATGGCCGCGATCAGCTGGGTGGTGATGTTCGACCGGGCCTCGTATCTCAGCAGGCAGGCCAAGGCGAATGCCCAGTTCATGAAGGGCTTCCGTGAGATCGCCGCCGATCTCACCATGCTGGATCGCGGCGATGCCGACGACATCTCGACGCTGGGCGGACGCCTCACCGAGGCCGACGCCAAGATGATGCGCTCGTCCTCGCTCTACCGCATCTATCACATCGGCGCGGCGGAAATCCGCCACCGCTTCGGCAACAATCCGCAGCGCGTGCCGGTGCTCTCGGCGGCTTCGATCGCGGCGATCCGCGCGGCGCTCGATAGCGGCGTCGTCAAGGAGATGCAGCGGCTCAACCGCCTGATGGTGGTGTTGACGATCGCGATCTCCGGCGGTCCGTTTCTCGGCCTGCTCGGCACCGTGGTCGGCGTCATGATCACCTTCGCGGCGATCGCGGCCAGCGGCGACGTCAACGTCAACGCGATCGCGCCCGGCATCGCTGCAGCGCTGGTGGCGACCGTCGCCGGTCTCGGCGTCGCGATCCCGGCGCTGTTCGGCTACAACTACCTGATCTCCCGGATCAAGGACCTGACCAGCGACATCCAGGTCTTCGTCGACGAGTTCGTGACCAAGATGGCGGAATTCTATTCCGCCGACCGGCCGGACCCGATCGAACGCCGCATCGCCGCGGAGTAACGGCGATGCAGATCCAGGCCGATTCCAAACCCTATGACGACATCAACATCACGCCGATGTTGGACCTCGCCTACGTGCTGCTGGTGATCTTCATCATCATGACGACCGCGACCGTGCAGGGCCAGAAGGTCAATCTGCCGAAGGCCTCGGCGGCGCCGAGCCTTGCGACCCAGACCACTAAGGCGATCACGGTCGCCAATGACGGCAAGATCTTCCTCGACACGATACCGGTGACGCTGCCCGAGCTCGAGCAGCGGCTGATCCAGCAGAAGGCGCTGACGCCGGAATTTCCCGTGGTGCTGCGCGGCGATGCGCAGGCGCAGTACCAGAGCGTGATGGACGTGTTCGACCTGCTCAGCCGCATCGGCCTGAGCCAGGTCGGGCTCGCCACCAAGCCGCTCGTGAAGTGAGGCAGCCGAGAAGCGACGCCATGATCACGACGCAGCCATCACCTTTCTCATTGACCGAGCGCCGGACGCTACGGTCTTGGCTGAGCAGCATGATGCGGGCATTCGATGATGGCTGCGGTGCCGCAGACGTCACGCGCACCGATCCCGTGGCGCAGGTGTCGATCCGCGGCAGTGCCGAGCTTCCGCTGGCGCCGGTTGCAGCGGACCTGCGCGAGGAGCCGCGCGGCGAGGTGGTGGCATTCCCCCTTCATGGCGAGGCCCTGCTGGTGAAGCTCGCGGACGTGCTGCGCAGGTACGTCGCCGGCCGCGAGCCCGCTGGCGATCCGTTGTGGCTGACGATCTCGCGATGCCCGTGGGTCCGCCTCTCGATCGACGAGATGGCCCATGTGGATTATCTGAGCGAGGTCGAGACCTTTCATGCGGCGATCGAAGCGGGTCCCGACACCAAGGTCATCCTGAAGACCACGGATTTCGACGCGCTCGCCAGCTTCGTCACGCAGTATGTCGATGAAAGGCTGCGCGATCGCACCTCGGTGGAGGCCGCGCCATGAACGCGCCGATGCGGGACCAGAACGCGCAGGCCGCGCGTACAACGCCGGCAGCTGACGATCAGAAGGTTGCCGTCGCCTCCGCCACAGCGCCGGCCCGCAAGGCTGCCGCCCGGAAGGGCGAGCGCAGTGTGCTGCTGCGTTACGGCGCGGTCGTGGCGGTGGTCGCGTTGTTCCTCTGCGGCATCGTCTATTTCTTCCTCGGCCACGACGACATGCCGCCGCCGCGCCAGGTGCGCGATCTCACCATCGTCAATGTGACGCTGCCGCCGCCACCTCCGCCTCCGCCGCCACAGCCGCAGCCCGAGCAGAAGATGATCGAGCAGCCCAAGATGGCGGAGCCCGAATTCAAGGAAGAGAAGCCGGTCGACAAGCCGAAGGACGAGCCGGCCAAGGACGCCAAGAACGACGAGCCGCCCGGTCCGCTGTCGCTTGATGCCAAGCCGACCGGACCCGGCGATCTGTTCAATCTCGGCGGCAAGCCCGGCGGCAGCCCGTATGGCGGCGGCGGCGGCGGTGGCAGCCGCTGGGGTTGGTACACCACGATCATCACCTCGCAGGTCGAAGCGGCGATCCGCGCCAACCCGAAGACGCGCAACATGGCGACGCAGATCCAGGTGCGGCTCTGGGTGGACGGCTCCGGCCACGTCACCCGCGTCGTCCTGACGCCGTCGTCCGGCAATCCGGAGGTCGATGCGGCGCTTCGCAACGAGGTGATCGGCAGCCTGACGCTGCGCGAGCCGCCACCCAAGGACATGCCGATGCCGGTGGTCACACGCGTCACGGCGCGCCGGCCGAGCTGACGAGACCAACCGACAAGACGACCAACGACCAACCTACGAACTTAAATGTGCGAGTGAGAACTGGGGGACTGATGTTTAAGAAACGAGCTCACGCAGAATGGCGCGCGTTACCGCTTGCGGTGTCGCTGGGCGCGCTCGCCTGCGCAACGCCGGCCGTGGGCCAGACCGCGGACCAGGCTGCCGACCAGGCTCCCGCCGCCGCGGCGAAGCGTACCGATGCCAAGAAGCCGAAGGTGTCGAGCACCAAGCCGACATCGTCGAACGCCACCGTCAACCTCGTCAATCTGCTGGTGCAGCAGGGCGTCCTCAAGGAGGACCAGGCCCAGGCGCTGATCAAGCAGGCCGAGGACGAGGCCTATGTCTCCCGCCAGGCTGCCAAGGATGCCACAACCAAGGCCGACGACGCCACCAAGGCCGCAACCGCAGCCGCTGCGGCGGCGCAGCCGCCCGGCACAAGGCACGTCACCTACGTTCCCGAAGTCGTCAAAAGACAGTTACGGGAAGAGATTAAGCAGGAGGTGATGGCCAAGGCACAGAAGGAAAACTGGGCGTCGCCCGGAACCTATCCGGAGTGGGCGCAGCGCATCCGCTTCTACGGCGACGCGCGCGTGCGCTATCAGGGCAATTACTTCCCGACCGGCAACGACCAGGCCGGCGCCGCGAACTTCAACGCGATCAATACCGGTTCGCCGTATGACGTTTCGCTCGTCTCGAATCCGTATTTCGGGCCGACCTACGACACCACGCAGGACCGCAACCAGTTCCGCTTCCGCGGCCGGCTCGGCATGGAAGCCGACCTGCTGTACGGGTTCACGGCTGGCTTGCGCATCGCGACCGGCGAAAACAATTCACCAGTGTCGACCAACCAGACGCTTGGTGGCAGCGGGGGCAACTTCTCGAAATATTCGCTCTGGCTCGATCGCGGTTACGTCAACTGGAAGGGTTGGAATGGCGATCTGAGCCTGTCGGCAGGCCGTTTCGACAACCCGTTCTGGTCCCCGACCGATCTGGTCTGGTACAAGGAGCTCGGCTTCGACGGCTTCGCCGTTCAGGCCAAGCACGAGGTGTGGGAAGGCTTCACGCCGTTCGCGGTCGGCGGCGCATTCCCGATCTACAACACCGATTTCAACTTCGGAAAGAACCTGGGGGATACGGCCACCGGGGCGCCAGTCAAATACGCGAGCCACGACAAGTGGCTGTTCGGAGGCCAGGTCGGCTTCAATGCGCGCTTCAGTCCGGAATACGCGTTCCGGTTCGGCGTCGCCTACTACGACTTCGACAATGTGCAGGGCCAGCTTTCCAGCCCCTGCATCGTCGAGGTGGCTGCCGACGTTTGCAACACCGACATCACCCGGCCGTCCTTTGCGCAGAAGGGAAATACCTATTTCCCGCTGCGTAGGATCATCGCCGACGCCCCCGGAATCGGCAACAATGGCGGTACCTCCTTCCTGTACCAGTATTTCGGACTGGTCAGCGAATATCGCCCGGTGGTCGTCAGTGGACAGCTCGATCTCGGACATTTCCATCCGACCCACATCGTGCTCGACGGCGAGTACGTCAACAACACCGCGTTCAGCCGCTCCACTATGAACGCTGCGGCCGCAACTTACGGCGTGCTGATGAACAATCGCGGGCCGAGTCCGGATGGCGGCAACACGCCCGGTCCCTTCAACGGCGGCAATCAGGGTTGGCTCGGCCGCGTCACGGTCGGCGACCGGGAGATCAAGCATCTCTGGGATTGGAACGTCCACGCCGGCTACAAATACCTGGAGTCGGATGCCACCATCGATGCCTTCGCAGACTCCGATTTCGGTCTCGGCGGCACCAACCTGAAGGGCTATTTCGTCGGCGGCAATATCGGTCTTGGCGAGAACGTCTGGGCGAGCTTGCGCTGGATGAGCGCCAACAGCATCGCCGGCAGTCCCTATGCCGTCGACGTCCTGCAAGTCGACCTCAACGCGAAGTTCTGACCATGCGCATCGCACTCTTTGTCCTGATGATGGTGGTCGGAGCATTGAGCTCCGGCACCGCATCCGCCCAGTCCGAGACCGACCGCCTGCGCGAGGCCCTGCGCAGCGCGACGGCGCAGACCCGTGCGCTGGAAGACCAGCGCACGGCGCTGCAAGCGAAAGTCGCCGACGCCGATCGCGAAAAGGCGGCGGCCAAGAAGGAGGTCGATGACCTCAAGGCGCAGCTGAAGAAGGCCGACAAGGAACATCGCGACGCGGTCGACGAGTTCAATCAACGGCTCGCCGAACGCGACGAGACCTTGGAGAAGTGGAAGTCGGCCTATGAGGAGGCGGCCACAGTCGCCCGCACCAAGGACGCCGAGCGCGCCAAGTTCGAGGGTGAGGCCACTGCCTACAAGGCCAGCACCAAGAGCTGCATCGCCAAGAACACCCTGCTGGTCAAGGCCGGCAAGGAGATGGTGCAGCGCTACAAGGACCTGACCATCGGCGAGATCGTGGTTTCGCGTGAGCCGATGATCCAGCAGCGCCGGGTCGAAATCCAGAACCAGCTGCAGGAAAGCCAGGACAAGTTCCTCGATCAGAAGGTGAATCCATGACGACCGCCCCTATCGTGAAGCCGCTTTGCTCGATCGGCCTCGCCGTCGTCGTTGCGGCTTTCGTTGTGCCGATCGATGCGTCGGCGCAAGCGCAGGCTCCCGCGCCGCGGACGGTGCAGGCTCCGGTCAGGAAGCCGCAGCCCCAGCCCGCGACGCAGGCGCAAGCCGCCGCCACCCCTGCGCCGGCTGCTCCGGTCGCGGCCGCGCCGAAGGCCGCGACCGTTCCGGAGAATGTCGTCGCGCGGGTCGGCGACACCAACATCTCGGCCGATGACCTGCGCAGCTATGTCGCGGCACTTGCGCCGCGCGAGCAGGCTGCGCTGGCGAAGGATCCGGCCATGCTCAGCCAGACCGTGCGGCTTCTGCTTGCCAACCGCCTCGTGCTGCAGGAGGCGGTTGCGAAGAAGTGGGATCAGCAACCCAGCGTCGCGGCGCAGCTCGAGCGGGCCCGCGAGGGCGCGGTGGTCGAGCTTTACCTGCAATCGGTGTCGACGCCGCCGGCGAGCTTCCCGAGCGAAGACGACCTGCAGAAGGTCTATGAAGCCAACCGCGCCGCATTCCTGATGCCGCGGCAGTTCCAGCTCACGCAGATCTACATCGCCGCTCCGAAGGAGGGCGACAAGGCCGCCGAAGACAAGGCGAAGCAGGAGCTCGACGACGTGCAGCGCAAGCTGAGGGCGCCGGGAGCGGACTTTGCGGCGATCGCGCGCGGCGACAACAACGCTGCCAAGGATGCCGCAGATCTCGGATGGGTTGCCGAGAACCAGATTCGTCCGGAGATCCGCAGCCAGGTGATGGGGCTCGCCAAGAACAGCGTGTCCGAGCCGATCAAGCTCGACGACGGCTGGCACATCATCAAGCTGATCGACACCAAGGCGTCCTACACCCGCACCTTGCCGGAGGTGCGCGACCAGCTGGTGCAGCAGATCCGCTCCGAGCGGTCGACCATGATGCGCCGGGCCTATCTCGCCGAGCTGCTGAAGCAGCATCCGCCCGTCCTCAATGAACTTGCGTTGTCGAGCCTGCTCGACGGATCGAAGAAGTAGTACGGAGATCAGAATGTCCGAGACCATCACCAAGCTCACCATCGAGGGATTGCGCGACAATTTCCAGAGCGTCGGCTATCGCGTCGAAACGCTGACCGATCCGGTCGCCAACACGACCTATCTGCGCTCGGCGACCGCGGGGCTTGGTTTCGAGATCCGGCCGGGAAACCAGCTGGTCGGCGAGGAACAGAGCTTTGTCGACACCACGCTGGTCACCACGCTCCAGGTGCAGGGTGAGCTGCCGCTCGACCTCGTCAATCGCTGGAACACGACGCGGCGGTTCGGACGGCTGCAGTTCAGCCATCCGTTCCTGATGTTCTGCATGGATATCTCCGTCGCCGGCGGCGTGGCGCCGAACTTCGTCCGCGCGCAGATCGAGATCTGGGACCGGCTGGTTCAGGAGCTGATCGCCTATCTGCGCGAGGAGCTGCCGAAGCTCGCCGCGCGGAACGGCGCGGCGGCTGCTGCCCCGCAGCCCGGTGCGCCGGTCCAGCAGCCGTCGCACGAGCGCGCCGCGGAAGCGGAGGCGGTCCCCACCATCCAGTAGTCGCGCTGACGCGCGACCAGCAGGACCGCAAGCGATCGATGAATGATGTTGCCCCCACGATGCAGGCGAGCAGCTTTGGCCGATGGCCGAAGCTGATCGATCCTGCGCGTCGTCGGGGCACCTGCATCGCGGCTGGCGGCCTTGCACTCGCGCTCTGTCTTGCGCAGCCCGTTCATGCCGGGGGTGAGAGCGCGGCGCCGTCATTCAGTACGCGCTTCGCCGCCGTCGAGCAGGCCGAACCTTCCGTCGACACCACGGCAAAGCCGCCGGCTGAGGCGACGACGAAGCCGGCCGCGCCGGCCAGGGATTCAGCGAAGGATACAGCGAAGGATGCCGGCGGGAAAAACCTGCCGGCTCCACCCGTGAGCCAGCCTGCGGTTTCGGACGCGCGGATGCGCTATCGCGCACTGATCGAGAAGGAGGCCGCGGGAAGCGGGCTTGCGCCGGAGATCGCCGAGGCGGTGATGGGCGTGGAGAGCGGCTATAATCCCGATGTGATCGGCGGCGTCGGCGAAATCGGACTGATGCAGCTGCTGCCCTCGACCGCGCGCATGCTCGGTTTTTCCGGCTCGCTCGCCGAGCTCGCGATTCCCGAAAACAACATTCACTTCGGTGTCATGTATCTTGCGCAGGCGTGGCGCCTTGCCGGTGGTGACCTGTGCACCGCAGTCATGAAGTACCGTGCAGGCCATGGCGAGACCCGCTTCTCGTATCTGTCGGTGAATTATTGCGTCGCAGTGCGCGCGCGGCTGTTTGCCCGCGGCTTTCGCGTGACGGGAACCGTACCGGTCGCGACCTTCGGCGAGCCCGGGCGCGCTGGTGGCGGCGGTGGATGCGGCCGCAAATGTCTCGGCGCGGGCGGCCTCATCGGGCGCGTCGATCTGGTCGCGCTCAACACCAGGCTGAACGCGCTTGTGATCCAGGCCCGGGGAGGGAAATAGCAAGCGGGCTCGTCGCCGAAGCTGATTCCGTTGCCTTGATATCCTCCCTCGGCTTCCTATCGTTTGAAACAGTTCTGGTTCTGCAAGGAGCAGCACCGATGAAAGCATTCACCTTGGCGATTGCCATGGCCGGATTGGCGGCGATGCAAGCGCAAGCGCAGACACCGCAGCCGCAGCACACGCCGTTGCCGGAAATCGTCGTCGGCACGCCGCCGCCGCCGACAGTCAATCTCAACCGCGACAGCAGCGGCAGTCCCGGCCGGGCTGCGGCGAGAGGTAGCAGCAGCGGTGGCAACAGTGGTGGCAGCGGTACCGAGCGCTGCGGCGATGCGGCCTCGCTTGGCTGCATCAACGAGCGGTTGAAGAAGCAGGTCGATCAGGTCAATCCGCCGGTAACGAATACGCCGCCGATCGACGCGAAATCGTCGGATCTCAAGGTGGGCGTGGTCAACGTCCCGGCAGTGCAGCAGCAATATGGCCGCAACTTCGGGATCTCGGCGATTCCCTATCGCCCGGCGGCGCCGGTTTTCAGCCATCGATAGATAACGCGGAATTCTCGTCCGTCTCGAACAGATCGTGACGCCGTCACATTTCTGACGATGGGCATATGGAAAATAGAGAGAGCAACGGTTTGCTGATTCCATGCGAAAATCTGACGTGACGTGCCCCCATTGCCAGGCCGGCTATCGCCGGATCGAATTGACGTCGAAGGGCGGCGTCGCCGGTGAGTTTCGTTGCCTGGTGTGTGACCACATGATCGAGCTGATGGACGGCTCGACCGATGTCGCCTTTCGGCTGACTGTGCAGCCGGGCAAGACGTCCTACGCCTACTGACGTTCATGCGCGCGAGAACCGTTTTCGGCGTCCTCGCCGGCAAGAAACCGCAGTCCGAATCATTCGCCGCGGATATCGCTCGGCGCCTTGTTGGTCCAGCGGTGGAACGCGCGCCTGAAATTCGCCGCGTCGCTGAACCCGAGCGCCAATGCGATGTCTTCATTGGCCAGCGTCGTGTTGCGGAGATATCTCAGGGCAATCTGGGTCCGCAACTCGTCGTGCAGTACGCGGAATGAAAAGCCTTGCTGGCGGAGCTGGCGCCGCAGTGACCGGTCGTTCATGCCGAGCTGCCTTGCGATCGCCTCGAACGTCGGCGGATTTGCGATATCGCGAAGCAGGATGGCGCGGATCTTTCCGGCTACCCCGGTGCGCAATCTCAGATCTCCCAGCAAGTCGTCGCATAACGCCACGATGGTCGGATACGTCGTCTTGTTGCCGAGATCGGCGCTGCGATCCAGCCATTGCGCCTTGAACACGATCTGGTTGGCCGGCTGATCGAACCGCACCGGGCATCCGACATGATCGAGCGGAAGATCGAAGTCCGTCGCCTGCGGATAGGCGAGCGTGATTTCGGTGGGGGAAAAGCCCGGCCCCATGATGTCGCGCATCAGCGAGATGTGGATGCCGATCTGCATCTCGGCGACGAACCGGTAGAGCGTCGAATCGGCAAGCGCGTGCAGATTGGGTTCGATGGTCCATCGTGCCGCGGCCTTGTCCTCGACGAAGTCGATTGCCGCCAGCGGCGCCGCGAGCGCGTGGTAGCGCATCGCGAACTCCATGGCTTTGCGAAAGTCCGGGCAGCACAGCAGCGCATAGCCGTACATTCCGTATGTCGAGATGTGGATCGACGCGCCGATGCGATAGGGCAGGTGACGGTCGCGCGACAGTCGCAGCGCGTTCTGACAGACGGTCATCAACTGCGTCAACGAAATCCGCGCCTGCGGCGAATGGACGTCGGCCAGCGGAATGTTGGTGTCGCGCAGGATGGCCTCGGCCGGGACGCCGGCGCCGGCCAGCATGTCGAAGACAGCGCCGAACTTGGTCGCTTCATAGACCTTGTCGCGGGTGCCGACGGTCAGGATGTCGGAGCGAGAGCCCCCAGGCTTCTTCAGTCGCATGGTTGGTTGCAAAGGGAACCAGCCTTTCCTTCGGTCCGGAAGCAGGACATCGCGAGAGCAGGGCAAAGCCGATTCCCGCCCACCAACACCGCGGAAACATAGCCGGTTCACGGCACAACCCAAGCCTTATCCGAGGCTTATCAATGGGGCATTGTTGTTGCAGAGCAGCAAAAAGCGGAGCGGGGGAGAAGCTGCTGGAGACGGCGAAGCGGATCGTTTCGGTCAAGACCGTTGCTGTCGATGAGGGCAGCTTGTCCGCTTGAGACCCGGCAGATGTCCGATTCGGACCTTCACAAATCTCGGGCGTCACGCGAGGCTTCGTCCTAATGTCACGTCGTCAAACCGTTGTGGCGCAGGACGGCAGACCACACGATCCGCTCGCTTAGAACGGCGGACGCAACGGTCGGAGGAAATACCAGGTCGAGGGAGGCTTCCATGGTCGGAAGGCTGATTCAGACTGCCCAATCCGCATATCAATATCCGCTCATCTTCAAGCAGCTCTGGCACACGCCGCGCGTGCAGGCGCCGGATCAGGAGATCGTCTATCGCGATCTCAAGCGCTTCACCTACCGACAGATCAGGGAGCGGATCGGCCGTCTCGCCTCGGCGTTGAGCAAGGCCGGCGTCGAGCCCGGCGACACCGTCGGCGTGCTCGAATGGGACAGCAACCGCTTCCTCGAAGCGTTCTTCGCGATCCCGATGATGGCGGCGGTGTTGCAGACGGTGAATGTCCGCCTGTCGCCGGAGCAGATCGCCTACACGATCAACCATGCCAGCGCCTCGACGCTGCTCGTCAACGATGAGTTCGTGGGATTGCTGGAAGGCATGAAGGGACAGCTGCCGAATGTGAAACGGATGATCGTGATGTCGGACCGGCCGATGCCGCAGACCGGCAGCCTGTCCTTCATCGGTGAATATGAGAACCTGCTGGCGGCCGCCTCGCCCGATTACGACTTCCCGGACTTTGACGAGAACACCCAGGCCACCACCTTCTACACCACCGGCACGACCGGATTGCCGAAGGGCGTCTACTACAGCCACCGCCAGCTCGTGCTGCATTCGATCGCGGGACTGGCGCTGTTCGGCATGGCCGGCTCGCAAGGCCGCTTCTCGCGCGACGACGTCTATATGCCGATCACGCCGATGTTCCACGTCCACGCCTGGGGCTTTCCTTGGTCGGCAACGCTTGCCGGCACCAAGCAGGTCTATCCCGGCCGCTACGAGCCGGCGATGCTGGTCAAGCTGATCAAGAGCGAGGGCGTCACCTTCACCCATGGCGTGCCGACCATCCTGCAGATGCTGCTCAACGCCGCCGCTGCGGCCAAGGTCGATCTTCATGGGCTGAAGATGGTGATCGGCGGGTCGGCCCTGCCGAAGGCGCTGGCCAAGCAGGCGCTCGAGGCCGGCATCGACATCTTTGCCGGTTACGGCATGTCGGAGACCGGGCCGCTCGCCGCGGTGTCCCATGTCAGCTCCAGGGATCTCAGCGGCGACCCCGCCGGCGAGGTCGAATTCCGCACCAGGGCCGGCATCGCCGGTCCGCTGGTCGAACTGCGCATCGTCGATCCCGACATGAAGGACATCCCGCATGACGGCAAGTCAGCCGGCGAGATCGTGCTGCGTGCGCCCTGGCTGACCCAGGGCTACTACAACAATCCGGAGGGCTCGGAGCAGCTCTGGGCCGGCGGCTATCTGCACACCAGCGATATCGCGGTGATCAGTCCGGGCGGCCATGTTCACATCACCGACCGGATCAAGGACGTGATCAAGACCGGTGGCGAATGGGTCTCCTCGCTGCAGATCGAGGACCTGATCTCGCAATGCGCCGGAGTGGCCGAGGCCGCGGTGATCGGCGTCAAAGACGAGAAATGGGGCGAGCGGCCGCTTGCGCTCGTGGTCAAGAAGCCATCCGGCGCCGACAGCCTCACCGATGCATCGATTAAGGAGCATCTCAAGCAATTCGCCGACCAGGGCGTGATCTCGAAATATGGCATCCCCGGCACGATCATGTTCATCGACAGCATTCCCAAGACCAGCGTCGGCAAGATCAACAAGAAGGAGCTGCGCGAGCAATACGGCGACATGTGACGGGACAAGCACGCCAAAGAAACGATCGAGGAGGACAACAAAATGAGCAACCTCACACTGGCCGGCCTGGGCGAACATGTCGGAAAGGAGCTCGGGCTCTCCGACTGGGTCGCGATCGATCAGCAACGCATCGACACGTTCGCGTCCTGCACCGGCGATCACCAATGGATTCATGTCGACGTCGAACGGGCCAGGCGCGAGAGCCCATTCCGCGGTCCGATTGCGCATGGCTATCTGACGCTCGCGATGGTGGCGCCGCTGGCGATGCAGGTCGGCATCATTCCGCGCGACGCCGCCGCCGGGCTGAACTACGGGGTCGACAAGGTCCGCTTCCTGACGCCGGTGCCCGCGGGCGCAAGGGTGCGGCTGCGGGTTGTCTTGTCCGGCATCGAGCCGAGGGACGGCGGCCAGGTGATCATGAAAACCCTGAACACGCTGGAGGTCGAGGGATCGGAGAAGCCTGCTCTGATCGCCGAGACGCTGGCGCTCCTGATTCCCGCAGCGGGAGCAAAGCAATGAGTACGGAAAAAAGCGCCCCGGATCAGCCGGCCTCCGACATGTCCGAGGCCGCGTCGCGCAACACGCTGGCGCTCAATCCACTGGTCGGCATCCAGGGCCAGGATCTGGTCGAGGGCGCCGGCATCCTGTTCAAGGCCGTCATCAACGAACCGAAGGTCGCGACCGAGCAGTGGCTGTCATTCGTCAGCGAGCTCGGCTCGATCGCCGCCGGCAAGTCGGAGCGAGCGCCGAAGGCGGGCGACAAGCGATTTAACGATCCAACCTGGAAGGAGAGCTCGCTGCATTCGGGCCTGCTCAAGGCCTATCTGGCCTGGGGCGAGGCGGTCAGCGGCCTGGTCGACAAGACCAGCCTCAGCGACATCGACAAGCAGCGCGCGCATCTGATCACGGATATCCTGATCGACGCGGTTGCGCCGACCAACACCATGGTCACCAACCCGGCGGCAGTACGCAAGTTCATCGACACCGGTGGACAGAGCCTGTGGAGCGGCCTGAAGAACTACATCGGCGATCTCACGCAGAATCGCGGCATGCCGTCGATGGTGGACATGAAGGCCTTCAAGGTCGGCGAGAACCTCGCGACCACGCCGGGCGCCGTGATCTTCCGCAACGAGCTGCTCGAGCTGATCCAGTACACGCCGACCACGCCGATGGTCGGGAAGCGGCCGCTGGTGATCACGCCGCCGCAGATCAACAAGTACTACGCGCTCGATCTCTCGCCGGACAAGAGCATGGTCCGCTTCCTGCTGGAGAGCGGCATCCAGGTCTTTGCGGTGAGCTGGCGCAATCCGACCGCGGCGCATCGTGACTGGGGGCTCGACACCTACGTCGCCGCGCTGGACGAGGCGGTCGACGCGGCGCGCGAGATCTCCGGCAGTGAAGACGTCTCGATGATGGGATCCTGCTCCGGCGGCATCACGGCGACGGCCTATTTCTCGACGCTCGGCTCCGCGGCCGATAAGAAGATCAAGAATCTCGTGCTGGCGGTCTGCCTGCTCGATCCGAGAGCGCGTTCGGCTGCCTGATGACGCCCGAGACCATGCGGGCGGCGAAGGCGTCGTCACAATTGCGCGGCATCGTCGACGGCCACGACCTGGCGCGGATGTTCGCCTGGATGCGGCCCAACGACCTGATCTGGAACTACTGGGTCAACAACTATCTGCTCGGCAACCAGCCGCCGGCGTTCGACATTCTGTACTGGAACGCCGATACCACCCGCCTGCCGGCGGCGCTGCACGGCGACTATCTCGATCTCTATTTCTCCAACCCGTTCGTCAACGCCGGCAAGCTGACGCTCAACGACAAGACCATCGACATGAGCAAGGTCAAGGCCGACAGCTACGTCGTCGCGGGCATGACCGACCACATCACGCCGTGGAAGGGCGTCTACAAGACCGCCCAGATCATGGGCGAGGGCACCACCTTCTGCTGTCGAACAGCGGGCACCTGCAGAGTCTGCTCAATCCGCCGAGCAATCCGAAGGCCTCCTTCATGATCGGGCCGGCGTCCGCGAACAAGCCCGATGCGTTCATGGCCTCGGCCGAGAAGCGCAAGGGAAGCTGGTGGCTCGACTGGCGCGACTGGCTGCAGCCGCGCTCGGGCGAGGAGGTCAGTGCGCCGGCCGCGCTCGGCAGCGCGCGCCATCCGATCCTCGCCAAAGCGCCGGGAACCTACGTCTTTGACTGAGGATCTCACCAGCGCCGACACCGCAAGCCCATCGCCCGACAGGCAGCGAGGCGCGATCGAGACGCGGCAGGTCACGATCGACGGCCAGCTGCTTCAGGTCGCGATCAGGCGCGGCAGCGGCAGCCGGCCGCCACTCCTGCTGTTCAACGGGATCGGCGCCAATTGGGAGCTGGCAAAGCCGTTCCTCGACGCGCTCACCGGCACGTCAGCCATCATCTTCGACGTCCCCGGCGTCGGCGGCTCGCCGAGACCGGCGTGGCCGTATCGCCCGTCGACGCTGGCGCGGCTTGCCGCCGATCTCGTCGCCGAGCTGGGCTACGCCGAGGTCGACGTCGCCGGCGTGTCCTGGGGCGGCGGGATTGCGCAGCAATTCGCACACCAATTTCCGAAACGCTGCCGCCGGCTGGTGCTTGCGGCGACCGCGCCGGGTTTCACCATGGTGCCGGCAAGTCCGTCGGTGTTGTGGAAGATGGCGACGCCGCGCCGCTATACCGACAAGGATTACATGAACCGGATCGCCGCCGATATCTATGGCGGGGCGTTTCGCGATGATCCCTCACTGATCGGCCGGCACGCCGCTGCGATGCATGGCGCGCGCAGCATGGGCTATTTCTACCAGCTGCTGGCGATGACCGGCTGGACCAGCCTGCCCTGGCTGTGGTCGCTGCCGCAGCCGACGCTGATCCTGATGGGCCGTGACGATCCGCTGGTGCCTCCGATCAACGGGCACATCATGGCGAGCCTGATCCCGAACGCAGAGCTGCATTTGATCGACGACGGGCACCTGTTCATCGTGACGCGGCCGGCGGAGACCGCGGGCCTGATCGAGGCGTTTCTCGCCGACGAGAGCCGACAGGCCGCGTCGCCAACCCTGCTCTCGCGGACCACCAGTTACCTCAGGGATCTCATTCCAACGTCCGGAGACCGGCGCCAGAACTCGTAACCACAGGAGGATATCGTGACGGATAACAGCTCATACATCGATATGCTGCGGAAATTCGGTACTGATCTCGGCTTGCCGAAGCTGAACGTGGACGAATTGCTGCAGACCCAGAAGAAGAACCTCGAGGCGCTCGGCCAGAGCGCGAAGGTCGCCGCACAGGGCGCGCAATCGGTGGCGCAGAAGCAGCGCGAGGTGCTGGAGGCCGGCCTGCGCGAGGCCTCGACGCTGGCGCGCGAGTACAAGCCGCTCGGCAAGGTTCAGGAGAACCTCGCCTTGCAGACCGAATTCGCGCGGAAGATGTTCGACATTGCGGTGAAGGGTGCCCAGGACAGCGCGTCGACCGCGCGGCAATCGACATCAGATGCGGTCAAGATCATCCAGGATCGCATGAAGGAGAGTTTTGAGGAGTTCCGCGCCAGCGTCCGTCCGAACAAATCGGCCTGAGATCGTCGGCCCGCACGCCGGCGCGGCCGGGCGGAAATGATGGATTGCTTCGCCGAGCCTGTCGTCCGGCGGCGCTTCGCGCCGATCGGCGGCTCGCAATGACGTGAATGACGTCACGCTACGGGTACGTCTGAATGCGACCCTGGCTCATTCGGCCGGCGGCATGCTGCCATGTCCGCTGCGCTGTCCGGCCGCGGCGTTCGCCCGCGAGAGCATGCCGAGCGCGACGAGCGCGGCGGCAAACCCTGCTGCCGCACCGACGCCGAGCGCCCAGCGCGGGCCGAGATGGTCGGCGACCCAGCCTACGATCGGTGCGCCGATCGGCGTGCCGCCTAGCGCGACGCCGAGCCGCAGCGCCATCACGCGCCCGCGCATCGCGGGCTCGGTCGAGAGTTGCATCAGTGCGTTCGAGGTATTCAGGATCGTCAATGAGGCGATGCCGATCACGACCAGGGCGGCGGCGAACAGCCAGTAGTTCGGCGCCAGCGCGGCCAGTGTACAGCCGACGCCGAAGATCGCCGAGCCCAGCATCAACGCGACAAAGCGCGGCTGGTCGCGTGTCGCCGCCAGCAGCGCTCCCGACATCGTCCCGATCGCCATCATCGATGACAGCAGGCCAAAGCCGCGCGCGTCGGTATGGAAGACGCCGACCGCCATGGTCGAGATGAAGATCGGAAAGTTCAGCCCGAAAGTGCCGATCAGAAACAGCATGACCAGGGTCGCCCTGAGATCGGGGCGGGACCAGACATAGTGAAATCCCTCCATGATGCCGCCGCTGGCACGGGCTGCGCGCGCATTCGGTCGCAGCTCGGATTTGCGCAGCAGGCACAGCGAGGTCAGCACCGCCATGAAGGACGCCCCGTTGAACAGGAACGCCCAGCCGGTGCCGACCGAGGCGATGACAAGGCCGGCCATCGCGGGGCCGACCATGCGCGCGGCGTTGAACGAGGTCGAGTTCAGCGCGATGGCGTTCGACAAGTCCCGATCACCGACCAGCTCGGCCACGAAAGTCTGGCGGACCGGGGCGTCGAGCGCGGCGCTGCAGCCGAACAGAAACGCGAACACATAGACGTGCCAGAGCTGCACCAGCCCGGTGACGGTGAGAACGCCGAGGATGAGCGACAATGTGCCCATCGTCGCCTGCGTCGCCATCAGCAGCCGCCGCTGGTTGAAGCGATCGGCGGCGAGTCCGGACCACGGCATCAGCAGGAGCTGCGGGCCGAATTGCAGCGCCATCACGATGCCGACGGCGGATGCGCTGTGATGTGTCAGCTGGGTCAGGACGAGCCAGTCCTGCGCGGCGCGCTGCATCCAGGTGCCGATGTTCGACACCAGCGCGCCGGCCGCCCAGACCCGGTAGTTGAAGCTTGCGAGTGATCGAAAGACGCGTCTCATGTTCGCTGTGGATCATTCCCGCCGTGGAACCGTCCGAACCGCCGCGCCATGACGATACCGAATAGAAGTCCGCCGAGACCGACGGCCGCGACATCGCTTGTGTTGCGGAGGGCGAATTCGCCGACGCGGCAGATCAGCAGATAGCCGACGAAAAGATTGAAGAAGCCCCAGATGATATTGACGGTCGACGTCGACAATCCTTCTCCCGGCGGTTTGGCGAACGGGGTCTGGAACGGTTCGCCCATGATGCCGGCGACGACATGCGGGATCGCGTTGGTGAGGAAGGCGCCGCCGAAGAAGTAGGCGACGAGGTCAAGCCAGTTCATGCGCGTGGATCCTTTCGAGCAGATCGATGATCGCCTGGGTCGAGCCGGTTTCACCGAGCCGGGGGAATACCTGTTCGATGCTGTAGTCATGGGCGTTCGGCCGCGCATCGGTCATGGCGTCGATCGCGAGCGTGACGTTGAGGCCGGCCTCAAAGGCCTGCCGTGCCGTGGATTCGACGCCGGTGCCGGTCGCAACGCCTGCGACCACGACATGCGTGACGCCGCGGGCCTTTAGCTGCATCTCCAGATCGGTGCTGGCAAAGGCGCCCCAGGTCCGCTTGGTGACGACGATGTCGCCCGGCTGCCGGTCAAGTTCCGGGAGCAGGTCGGTCCAGCCGTCGGGAAATGCACTGTTGTGGCGCGGACGCTCGGTTCGACCGGGGGCAACGCCGTCGACATTGACCAGCACGACCGGCAGTCCACGCCGCCGAAACGCATTGAGCAGGGCGCGGGCGCGCGCCACGACGTCGGCGAACGGATGAACGAAGGGCGCGCCGGCGAGCCCGGCCTGCAGATCGACGACGATGAGCGCGGTGATCGGATCGAGCGTCGTGAGGGCCATGATTGTTACCTTTTCAACCGGATGTTCTTCGCGATTGGCGGCGGCGACCGGCGTCAGTCCGCGACCAGCCGCTTCAGCAAGCCGACCGCGGCGGCGAGTTCATCCTGCTCCCGCGCCGACAGCCGCGCCGCGATGGTGCGCGCCAGCCAGTCCTGTCGCGCGGCGCGGCCGGTGCGCAGTCGCTCGCGGCAAATGTCGGTGAGCGACATGATTGTCTGGCGGCCATCGTCCGGATCCGGCGCACCGCGGACCAGGCCTGCGGCCTCGAGCGCCGAGATCGCCGAACTCATTGACTGCGGACGCATTCTCTCCGACCGCGCCAGGCTGGACACGGTCGCGGGGCCGTCCTTCTCGAGGCGCAGCAGCACCGCGACCTGCGACGGCGGCAGGTCGTCACGTTGCCCCTGCTCGCGCAGCCGGCGCTTCAGCGTTCCGATCAACAGGCGAAGATCTTCGGCGAGCGCGGATGTCCGCGCTGAGCCGGCACGGGCCGGTGAACTGTTCATGCCGGTGTGATGACACATATACAGGTAAACTGTAAAGCTTGCCTTCGCAGCTAATCTTCATATTGCCGTGATCGTCGGCGCTCGCGCTGAACGGGGGTTCAAATCTGAACGGTGCCTGAACCCGGTTCTGCGGCGCATCACTTTAGATTTTGTTGTCTTGTTGCGTGCGGTTCTCGATGACTGTATCCGCGCTCACGACGTGGGGTGTCTTCCCGCGGTGGCTCGCGGAGTTCTTTCAATGAAGCATGACGTCCGTTTCGCGGCGATCGGCGTGTCGATCGCTCTTGTCTGCCTTGCGCAACCGGCCGCGGCCAGGACGTGCGAGGCGCCACCGGCACTGACGTCGGTCGATCCACCGGGCTTCTACCAGAATGCAGGCGGATACGCGGAAGCGATCAAGCCGCTGCACGCGTTCATTGCAGAGGTCAACAAGGCCGCCGATGAACACGATCTGGATTGCGTCATGGACTTGCTTGCAGGCTGGGCGAGGGGAAGCGCCCTGCTGACATCAGGCGCCAATTATCAGAGCGATTTCGAGCGCTCCTGGGCCGGGACCGATTTCGCGCTCGCGCTGCTGCGCTTCCCGGCGGCACCCACCAAGGCCGATCATCGCTTCCAGCAGATCAAGCCGTGGCTGATCCGGATTGCCGAGGAAACCCGCGATGCGGATCGCATCAATCACCTCGGCAACAATCTGGTCTATTGGGCCGGCCTCGATCTGATGTCGATCGGCACCCTGACGGATCGCGGTGACCTGGTCGATGCCGGCATCTCCCGGGCGCGTCAGGGCATCAGGGATATCGGCCCGCATGGCGAACTGGAACGCGAGTTGAAGCGCGGCGAGCGCGCGCTGCACTACCACAATTTTGCGCTCACGCCGCTGGTGTTCTGCGCCGAACTCGCGAGCCGGCGGAACATCGACCTCTATGCCGAGAACAATGGAGCGATCCATCGGCTCGCTGGCCTGATCGTGCGCGCCGTCAAGGATGAGCGCAGTTTCGGCGCTCGCACCCAGGTTCAGCAGCAACTCTTCCCCTGGACCTTCCAGGGCGATCTCGCCTGGATGGAGCCGTACTACGCCCGGTTTCACAGCCCGGACTTGCCGGCGATCATCCGCGCGAGACGGCCATTCAACAATCCAAGGCTCGGTGGCAACGTGACGGCAGTTTGGGGCGCGCCCCTGCCGAACAGCTGACGGAGCAGTCATGGCGAGGGCTTTCTGCTTGCTTCTCGCGCTTGGTTCAACGCGCGTTCTGCTTACGCTCGCGGCTCTTCTGGGCGCGATCTCCGCGGCGCGGGCCGGCGAGGCCGCCGTCGGCGTCAACGTCATCAATCCCTATGTGCTCAGCGTCGCGGATCAGAATGCTATGCTGGATGCGATCCATGCAGCCGGCGTGTCGGTCATCCGCGCCTCCATCACGCTGGACGACAAGGGCATCGACTACGCCGAGCGAGCCTGGCAGCGCGGCATCAGGATCGAGTGGCTGATCTACCATTTCGGCGGCTACGATCCGTTCGGAAGCACGCCGCTGTCCGCTGCCGACCCCGAGCAATTCCACGCGACATTGCAGCCGGTCCTCGATCGCCTGGAAGCCAAGGGCATCGTTCTGGCCGCCTTCGAACTCGGCAACGAGATCAATCTTTCCGGCACCAATCCGGAATTCGTCAAGCCGGTCGGCCGCGCACGCCAGCTCAGCCTGTCCGATCTGGAGAATGATCCGCAAGGGCAGCGCGTGGCGGGCGGTATGGGCGCCGAGGCGGGACGCTGCGCGCTACCAGATGACGCGTGCGCAAATCAGCGCCAGCGGCAGGACCGCAAGACCGATCGGAACCCATCTGCGCATGTCAACAGGATCCCGCGAATATCGGAAGATCTGGATGCAAACGAAGAAGCAGACGGCGGCACCGAGCAGGATGCGGAACAGGTCAGAAGGGGTGTCGTACAAAGTCGCAAAGCTCTCATTCTGGGGCATGGCCACCCGGGCCGTTGTTACCACCACGACGAGCAGAAAAAGCGTCCTTAGAACGAGACCGAGAAACCGCATAGGCGTGCCAGCCATCACTCTGTTCGAGTCGAACTATAGCACGAATCCGGCAACAAAATAAGCATCTGCACAAGTTTGTGCAGTGCGACGGCCTCATGACGGCCGGTTCATTCAAGGGCAAGCTGCTATGAAAGACGGCACGACTTTCGTGGGCATGCCGATCCGAGGCGCTCTCAAGGGGTGGATACCGTCATGGTTAACCTGATCGTCGGTTTCGCACAGGTCGCGCTTGTCCTGATCAGTCCCGCCGGTCCGGCTGCGGATCGCACCTGGCAGCCGGCGGTTGAGCGGATCAGGGTGGTCTGCGATCAGGACTGCAACTGTTGGCGAACGCGCTATCAGGGGCGCCGGCCAATGGCTGCCGGCCGCGACGACCTCGCCTGTCTCTCGACCGACGGGCGTCGCGTCGGTGATTACAACGGCCACTATCGCAAGGGGCCGGCGAAGGGGGTGGGCTTTGACAGCAAGTCCCCGGTCCGGGAGTTCTCGTTCCCGTTCTAAAGCGTGATCCGGAAAAGTGCGAAGCGGCTTTCCGACAAGATCATGCTCAAACAAGGAGCTAAAGCGCGATGACGATTCAACCCAATCTCATCGCGCTGTAGCGGGATCGCGAACGGCGCGCCGGAGGTCAGCCGCGACCTGCGCCGGCCTATTCGCTCGCTGCGTTGTCGGCCGCAGCCGCGTAGATTTCCCGGGCGCGTTTGGTCACGGCCGCATAGCGCGCCGTGGCGCTGAGGCTCATCAGGCCGGCGCGCACCAGGCCGAGAATGGCGCGCCGTGAGTGGAACGGTCCGGTCTTGCTCGCAGCATATCCGCGCGGATAGAGCTGCAAGCGGCCTGCGAGGGCTTCCCGCAACGCGACCTTCTGGGTCGCGCTCAGGCGCCGGCGCCGCGCTGGCTTCTCTGCTTCCGCCAACATGTGCAGTTCGATGCGCGACGATTTCCGTGGCGCGGCCCTCATTGTCAGTCCAAGCTCCGGTCGACTGGCGCGACCCTCCCAGGGCGCGGCCCGGCTGGCGTCGCCATCGGCGACGGCATGTGGCACATCGTGGATTGCGCCTTTGCTCATGTCCGAGAGAGAACCGCATTTCGTGCGGCGGCGGCATCTGACGAAAGTCAAGATCGGTTGTGACGAAAGTCATATTCGTTTACGACCGCAGCCGGCTTACGCCAGAGTGGGCTGCTCGCTGAGTTGATGGGCAACGCATGATCGATTTGAGCGCGGATTTGCTTGCGGCCGCAGAAGCCGATGTCATCGGTCTCGCCGTCATCGGGGCCGACCGGAGCATGCAGCGGAAAATCGGGCGGCTGGTCGAATGGCTTCCCGCGATCGGCGTCGATTGCTGCGAGTGCATGCTGCTGGTCGGCATGGAAGCCGAGTTGGCGGCGCTTGCCGGCGGCCGGCGGGACATCATTGCGCTGGCCGGCGTGCGCGGCGCATCGCCGGGCATCGCGCAGCCGATGACGGCGGTGGTGCGGTGGAATGGCGCGCGGTCGCACTACTTCGTCATCGCCATGCCCGACTTTGCCGGGCGTCAGGTCGAAACGCTGCTCGGCAGCGAGCGCCGGGCGCGGCGCCTGATGGAGCAGCAGCTCGAGGCGGCGAGCGCGGAGGTGCGCTTTGCCTCGCTGGCGCGAACGCGGCTGCGGCTGGCGCGTGATCTGCACGACACGCTGGTGCATTCGATCGTGGCGCTTCTGACCCAGATCCGGCTGATCAGGCATTATCTCTCGGCCGATCCGGCGCGCGTGGCGGACAGCCTGGCAACCGCCGAAGATGCCGCAGCGAGCGGCCTTTCGCGCGCCCGTGAGGCCATCGATCGCCTGCGCACCCCCGACGACCTGAAGCTCGATCCCGATGTCGAGGGACTGCTCAGCGACTTTGCCGCACGCAGCGGCGTCCGGGTGTCGATCCAGATCGACGAAGAGGCGCGTGCCGGGTTGCGCGATTGCGGATTGACGGTTCAACGCATCCTCAGCGAGGCGCTGCGCAACGTCCAGGCCCATGCGCAGGCACGCCGGGTCTCCTTTCACGCCTTCGATGCACCGGCGGCGGTCGGCCGCAAGCTCGTGGTCGAGATCCGCGACGACGGCCACGGCTTCGATCCCGCGGTCCCTCATCCCGGACATTTCGGATTGATCGGAATGGCCGAATTTGCTGAACTTGTCGGCGGAAGCTGCGCGGTCGAGAGCGCACCCGGACAGGGAACGCTGGTCCGGATATCGCTCCCCGTGGCGGTGCCGCCGGCCGGATCGGTCGGTGTGCTGGCCGATTGATGCCGTTGCATTCAGGACCTTCGAGAGGATGACGCAAGCCCGTGAGCAGGATTGAGAAGGTACGGGTGCTGATCGCCGAGGATCAGACCCTGATCAGGGAAGGTATCGCAACACTGCTTGCCCAGCAGAACGATGATTTCGAGATCCTTCCCGGTGCTGCCGACGGCGAGCAGGCCATCGAATTCGCGCGGCGCTACCGGCCGGACGTCATCCTGATGGACCTGCAGATGCCGCGCGTCGATGGCATCGCAGCGACCCAGCGGATTCTCCGCGAGCTGCCGCAGACCCACATCGTCGTGCTGACGACGTTCGAGACCAACGACCTGATCTTCGAAGCGGTCAGCGCGGGCGCCAAGGCCTATCTGCTCAAGGATGCCAGGATGGAGGAGATCGCATCGACGATCCGCGCGGTCATCAACGGCCAGTCCGGGCTTTCGCCCGGTGTCGCAGCGCGCATTCTCGACGAGTTCAAGCGGCTCCGCGGCCCGCGCGTCTCGGCGAAGCTGCCGGTTCGCGACGGGCTGACCGCGCGGGAGAATGAAATTCTCACGCTGATCGTCGAGGGCAAGAGCAATACCGAGATCGGCGAGCGGCTGCATTTGGCCGAGGGTACGGTGAAGAACTATGTCAGCACCATCCTGGAGAAATGCCAGGTCAAGAACCGCACGGAACTCGCAATAAAGGCAATAACTTACTAGAAATAATTGGCCTTGTCCGTACAACCAGGCCGCTGATCTGGCTGAAATTGCTCGCCTTTCTCTGGGCCGCGCCCACAAAATTGGCTATAGGATTGTTCCGGATTTGCTTTTCGACACGGCAGGTCCGGATTGCGCAGCTTTGAGTGAGCAGGGAACGACCATGAAGGGTATCGAGCGCCAGACCAAGGATTCGGATGGACTGGCAAACGCGGCGGCCGGCAACGGCGCGGATGCCGCAGCGCATGGCATGGCGGCGATCGATCAGGTCCGCGACCTGCTGTTTGGCGGCGCGCAACGTTCGCTCGAGACCAACCTTTCGGGTCTGCGCGAGGAGATGCGGGCATCGCTGAAGCAGATGCAGGCGGATTTCACCAACGAGCTCACCGCGCTTTCTGCGCGGCTCTCCGACCTCGAGCGGGATACCGAGCAGAAGCGGCTCGACTCGCTGAAGGATGTCGGCGCGGCCATCACCCAGCTCGGCACCGTCATCAGCGGATTGGGATCCGGCCGCACGGGCAAATAAGCATGGCAGCTGCTGCCGGCCAGAATCGCGAGATCGAGCAGCTCAAGACATTGCTGTTTCAGCCCGAGGCGACGCGCCTGTCGTCGCTGGAGGCCGACCTCGACTCGCTGCAGCGCTATGTCGGCAATTCCGATCGCCTGGAGACGGCCACCGCCGGCATTCTGGTCGAGGCGCTGGAGCGCGCCGAGGTCAACCGGCCGCGCGAGCTCGCCAGCGCGATCGCGCCGGTGGTGGTCTCCGCGATCCGCAGTGAGATCAAGAATTCGCGCGAGCAGATGATCGAAGCGCTCTATCCGATCGTCGGCCGGCTGGTCAGCGCCGCGGTTGCGAATGCGTTCAGGGAGGTGGTTGCCTCGCTCGAGCAGCGCATCAACGCGCTGACCTCGGCGCAACTGTGGGTGGGGCGGATCAAGTCGCTGGCAACGGGGCGCCCGATCAGCGAGTTCGTGCTGGCCGACAGCCCGCCGCGGGTCAACCGGCTGCTGATCATCGAGCGCGGCAACGGCCGCCTGATCGCCGACTGGAAGCGCGACGCGACCCCCGACGAGCGCGCCGATCTGCTCAGCGCGATGGTGGCCGCGATCCTGGAGTTCTCGGTGCAGGCGCTCGCCGGCGAGGGCAATCTGCAAACGCTCGATTTCGGCGGCCGGCAGATCGCGCTGCGCGCCTCACCCCGCTTCATCCTGGCCGCGGAGTGCCTGGGCCCGCTGCGCCCGGCGGACAATGCCCGGATCAATTCGCTATTCTTCGACGCGATCGAGCGCATCGACCGGGGCGCGGATTGCGATGGCCCGATGCTTGCCTCGCTCGCAGCCGCGATCGAGACCGATGATACGCCGCCGCGGATCGCAGGCCGGCGCGGCAAAGTGATCCTGTTTGGCGTGCTCGCCGCTGTGCTGGCGCTGCTGCTCTGGCTTGCCGCGACCTCGGTGTCGCGCAGTCTTTTCGAGCGGCGGACCCATGCGGCGCTCGACCAGCTCGCAGCGAAGCAGCCGTTGCTGGCCACGTTCCCGCTACGGCTCGACTTCGATCACGGCAAGGCAAGCGTGGCCGTTACGGGAATCGAGCCGAGCCAGCTCGAGACCGCGCCATTGATCGACGCGCTCGCTGCGGCCGCGGCGCCGTACAGGATCGTCAACCGGATCGGGCTCGTGTCCGCGCCGGATCAGCTTGCCGCATCGCAGGCCAGCATCGCAGAAAGCCTGAAGCGCCTGCAGGCGAGCCTCGACCAGATGCGCGAGGCGATGAGCGCGCAGGCGAAGTCGGGCGACCAGAAGATCGCCGGGCTGACCGCGCAGTATGACAAGCTCGGCGAGCAGTACGCGAAACTGGGTGAGCAATTTACGAAGCTGCAATCCGTCGCCGACGGCCCGACGGCGCGGCTCGACCGCTTCATCTCTTCGACCGCGATCTTCTTCGCCAACAATTCGGATGAAGTCCTCTACAACGACCAGGCCGAGCAGCAGCTGCGCGAGCTCGCCGGACTGCTGGCGAACAGCGATCTCAAGATACGGGTCGTCGGCTACGCCGATCAGAGCGGCACCGAAGGCACCAACAAGACGCTGGGGCGCAAGCGGGCGGAGCAGGTCCAGCGCAGGTTGACCGCGCTCGGTGTCGATCCGTCGCGACTGATCCTGGTGTCGCGCGCTGCGGCGATGCCGATCACCGACCGGCTCGACGCCACCGTCGGCGGCAACCGCCGCGTCGCGTTCGAGACGGTCTATCGAGGCGAAGTGGCCCGCTGATGCTCACCGCGAAAGTCATGCTGCTCGGCGATATGGGGGTCGGCAAGACGTCGATCCTCTACCGGCTGATCTACAACCGGTTCGAGGGCCAGTACAAATCGACGCTGGGCGTCGAGATCCTGAGCCACGACGTGGCGCCGGCCGACGGCGGCGATCCGATGCGCCTCGTGCTGTGGGATACCGACGGCGATTTCGGCACGCAGATATTCGACACCGTCTACGTCACCGGCGCGTCTGCCGCCATCATCGTCTCCGACGTCACGCGGCCGCAGACCGTGACCCGGATGGTCGAGTTGGTCCGCGGTTTCGAGGAGCGCTTTCCGGGCCGGCCCTACCGCGCGTTGCTGAACAAGATCGACCTGCCGGAAGCCGCGGGCAGCGCCGGCGCGATTGCCGGGCTCGCCAAGTCACTCGCCAAGTCGAGCGTCAAGTCGGTCAGCGCCAAGACAGGCGTCGGCATCGCGGAAAGCTTTGTCGAGCTCGCCCAGACCATCCGCCGCCGCCAGCTCTAGCTCAACGCGCGTTGGTGTCAGCCGTCCCGACTTCTCGGGGCTGGCGAATCGGGCCGGGACGGCTGACTTCATCGCACGTGGGGCGTACGATGAAACGCTCGCGACGTGCGGTGCACGACCGCACGATTCTCGCCCCAAATTGCACCACGCCGTCCCACACTCCGATAGTGACGATGGTCATCTTCCGCTCGGCCAATGGCCTGCTTATCGTTTGCTCGTCACTGGAACCAGCCACGGGACCACGCCGTCCCGGGCGCATGGAGTGAGAGAACATGAGCATTTTCGGAAGCATCATGGGTGCAATCTTCGGCCATGGCGCACAAGCCAAGACGGCTGAGATCACAACGACGGCCGCGCCCGGCACGGCATCGGCATCAACATCGCCAGCTTCCACCTCGGCGGCGCCAGGGACGCCGGCGGCGCAAACGGTCGATGTCGCTGCGATCGTCGACAAGGCGGCGGCGGCCACCGGCGAGAAGCTCGACTGGCGCACCTCGATCGTCGACCTGATGAAGGCGCTCGGCCTCGACTCGAGCCTTGCGGCGCGCAAGGAGCTCGCGAAGGAGCTGCACTACACCGGCGATACCAACAACACCGCCACCATGAATGTCTGGCTGCATCAGCAGGTGATGGCCAAGCTCGCCGCCAATGGCGGCAAGCTGCCGGCCGACATCAAGACCTGACGACCGGCCTGCCTTGAGCCGTGCAGGGCCTTCGCGTCCTGTACGGCGCCGAGCGATGCGTATTGCGTGAGGAGCAGTTGCGATGACCTCATCTCATCTTGCCATCTTGAACCGGCCGCGGCCCGGCATCACCGCCGCTTCGATCGGCGCGGGACTTGGGCTCGCAGCATTGGCGCTGGGCATCACGATTGCGATCGCCCGCGCGGATAATCCCGGCGACGCACCGCAGCCGGCAACTGCGAATATGCAGCGCACGTCGCAGACCCTGCCGCCGGCGCGGGTGATCCTGCCTGCGCCGTGGGAGCAAGCCGCTTCCCCGCAGCCGGTCGTGGCGCCTGCGCAGTCGCAAGGCCGCAAGTAATCTTCAGCCCTCCGTCGTGGCCGGCGATCCAATCGTCGGGCCGCGCACAGCCCCCAGCTCTGGAGCCTCGTCATGCCAGAACAGGTCAAGCTGCCCCGAAAACTCTCGCAGGAGCCCGGCGGTCCGCCCGTGCTTCGGCCGAGTTACCGGCGGGTGATCGAGGAACTCGACCGCTGGGCCAACAGCCCCGGCCTGCAGCCGCCGGGTGACGAGGACAAGCGTGACGACGACAAGCGCCGGCGCAGGTGAAGCGAGAACGGCGCTGCCGTGGACCCGCAGCGCCGAGGCTGCGGGGCCGGCGGCCTCGTTTCCGATCAGTTGAACGGCACGCGCGCCCTGGCCGAGAACGTCCAGATCCGTGTGGTGCCGCCGAGCCCGCCATACTCCGCCCCAAGGCCCAGCACGGTGCCGCCCGCGAGTTTGGGATTCAGCCCGCCGGATACGGCGCGAGCACCACACTGTCGGTCAATGTCAGCGGATAGCTCAGCCTGGCGCCGGCAGACGCGCGGTCATTGCACGATTTGAGAAGACGGTCGCGCGGTTGCGCGATGAATCGCTATCATTCAACACACGCAAGCTGGTCATCGATAACGTACCGGCTCGCATGTTGGACCGGGCAGCGCGAGCTATCGGCGCAGGGCTGTCGCGATCAGCGCAGTGGAAGGAATCGAGAAGACGTCGCCGACCCGCCGTTGCTCGATCTCGCTCCGGAAGGCGCGCGCAACTGCCGTGCTCTGGTCCGCATCGAGCCCGCTCCAATGCGGCATGAACGCGAACAGTTTGTCGATGTCGGCAGGGTTGGCGACATTGAGCTTGAAGTCATGGGTGACTTCAATGACGACAGGATCGGAGAAGCCGGCGGCGACGACCGCAGCCGAGAGGCGGCCGGGATCGGCGAGTTCCGCGAGGCCGGTGCAGGGCATCGGCGTGACGTTGTCCGGATAGAGCCGCCGGATGACCTGCGCGAGCAAGAGATGCAGGGCGGCGCCGTCTGCGCTCTTCCAGACCGCAATCGCTGCCGACCCGCCGGGGCGCGTCACCCGCGCCAGCTCGCGCAGTCCGGCGCGCCAGTCCGGAAACAGCATCACGCCGAACACCGAGACTGTGGCGTCGAAGGCGGCATCGGGCAGATCGAGCGCCTGGCCGTCCATCTGCCGTGCCTCGATATTGGGAAGGCCGTGCGCGCCGACCCGCGCCACCATGCCGGCGGAGAAGTCGATCGCGGTGACGTCGGCGCCGGTCCGTGCGGCGGCGAGCGCCGCGGCACCGGTGCCAGTGGCGACATCGAGTACCCTGGATGACGGACCGATCGGAAGTGTTGCGATCGCAGCATCGGCGAACAACGTCGTGAACGGCTGCGACTGCGCCTCATAGGTGGCGACCATCTTGTCCCAGTGCGCGGGATCGTTGAACGGAAGAGGTTTCGCCGACTCATTTTGTTGCATGGATCTGGTCCTCGAGGCCTTGTTTGTGTTTGGCGAGCCGGCGCTTGAAATCCTTCGCGAGCGCTTCGAGCGTCACCGCATTGAGCCGTTTCAGGAACAGCGCCTCGACCTCGCGAAACGTGCCGGAGAGCGCGTCGTTGACCGCCTGTTCGACCAGGCAGCCGGGATTTTCCGACCGGTGGCCCATCGCAACGATCGTCGGCGCGCCGACCGCGCGATAGATGTCCGCCAGCGTGATGTCGGCGGGCGCGCGCGCCAGTGTCCAGCCGCCGCCATGGCCTTTCTCCGAATGGACCAGGCCCTGCTCGCGCAGGCCCGCCATCACGCGGCGCACCACCACCGGGTTGGTGGCCATCGCCTGTGCAAGTTGCTCCGACGTGACCGGCTCGCCCGCCCCGATCATGTGGAGCACGCCGTGCAGGACGCTGGACAGGCGGCTATCGCGGATCATGTAACTTCATATGTTACATGATGGGGCGAGCGTCAAGAGGGCGTTGGCGGGCCGCGATCCGATATTCGCGTGCCGGATTTGGCAACGTCGCGCGTTTAATCCGCATCGGGGTCTTGAAGGCGGGGGCGGTATGGGCAAGGTGGCGATTGATCGGATGTTGCTGGATGCGGTGGCGCATTACGGCGCGGGGCGCGCGATGGAGGCCGGCACGCTGTGCGGCGACATCCTCTCCGCCGATCCCGACCATATTCCGGCGCTGCATCTGTCCGCCGTCATCGCCTTCGTGACCGATCGCGCCGCGGAAGGCGCAGTGCTGCTGAACCGGGTGTTCAGCCTCGATCCGCAGCATGGACCGGCGTTCGGCACGCTCGGCGATGCGCTCGCCGTGAAGGGCGAGCACGAAGGCGCAGTGGCGGCGTTTCAGCGCGGCGTGATGCTGCGGCCGAAGGATGCCGGCCTGCACATCAAGCTCGGCGTGGCGTTGTGCGACCTGTCGCGCTTCGACGAGGCCGAGGCGGCGTTCCGCCGCGCCATCGCGCTCGACGGCGGCCTGACGCGGGCGCGGTTCAACCTTGCCGTTGCCCTGGCCGGGCAGCAGCGGCCGGTCGAGGCGGAGCAAGCCTATCGTGAGGTGATCGCGCGCGATCCGGCCTATCGCGGCGTCTGGCTCAATCTCGGCAATGCGCTCACCGATCAGAAAAAGCACGACGCTGCCGTCACCGCCTATCGCCGCGGGCTTGGCTTGGATCCCGACAATCCCGGGCTGCATGGCGGCCTTGGCGCGGCGCTCTACCGCCTGGGCCGGCTCGAGGACGCGATCCTGCACTACCGGCGCGCAACGGCGCTCGATCCGGGCAACCTCGCGCCGCAGCGCCTGCTTGCCATGGTGCTGCACGAACGCGGCGAGCGCGAGGAGGCGGTCCGTCTCTACCGGCAGCTCTCGGCCCGCGATCCCTCCGATCACGTCATCCTCAACAATCTCGGGGCCTGCCTGTTCGAGCTTGGGCAAGTCGACGAGGCGATCGCCTGCGCCGAGCTCGCGCTGGCGCTCAAGCCGGATTACGCTGCCGCGCACACCAATCTCGGAATCATCTTCGAGGCGCAGAATCTGGTCGAGGCTGCGGTCGCGGCGCATCGGCGCGCCATCGAGATCGAACCGCTCTATGCCAAGGGGCACGCCAATCTGGCGGTCGCGCTGCGCAATGCCGGCGACATCGATGCGGCGATCGTGTCTTCGCGCCGGGCCATCACGCTCGATCCCGAACAGCCGTTGGCGCACTACAACCACGCGCATTTCCTGCTGATGAACGGCGAGTTCGAGGAGGGCTTTGAAGAGTATCAGTGGCGCCGCAAGACCAGGATGCTGAGCGATGGCGATCCCGTGTTCGACGAGCCGGAATGGCAGGGCGAGCCGCTGGCGGGACGAACGCTGCTGCTGTTCGCCGAATACGGGCTCGGCGACGTCATCAATTTCGTCCGCTACGTTCCGATGCTGATGGGCAAAGGCGGCCGGATCATGCTCCAGGTGCAGCCGGCGCTGGTCGCGCTGCTGCGGCCGATGCTGCCCGGTGTCGTGGTGTTTGCCCGCGGCGAGCCATTGCCGCCGTTCGATCTGCAATTGCCGCTGCTCAGCCTGCCGCGGATCTTCCGCACCACCGTCGAGACCATTCCGGCGGCGACATCCTATCTGCAGGCGGATGCCGGCAAGCTTGCCCGCTGGCGCGACGCGCTCAGCGGCGTGTCCGCGCTGAAGGTCGGCGTGGTCTGGGCCGGCAATCCCAGGCACAAGGGCGACCGCCAGCGCTCGCTGCCGGCGGACGCCGTGCTGCCGCGGCTGGTCACGCCTGGTGTCCAGCTCTACAGCCTGCAGAAAGAGCCGCGACCGGACGATGCGCCGGTGCTGCGGCGACTCGGCGCCGATATCGTCGACCTCGCGCCGACGCTCGGCGATTTCGCCGACACCGCGGCGGCGGTCTGCGCGCTCGATCTCGTCATCGCCGTCGACACCTCGGTGGCGCATCTCGCCGGCGCGCTCGGGCGCCCGGTCTGGATGCTGTGTCCCTATGCGCTCGACTGGCGCTGGCTGCGCGATCGCGCCGACACGCCCTGGTATCCGACCATGCGGCTGTTCCGCCAGGACAGACCGCAGGCCTGGGACCGCGTGCTGGCGCGGATGTCGGATGAACTCGCGCGCGTTGCCGCCGGCGAGCGCGAGTTGCTGCTGCCGCCTCGTTTGGCGCGTTGACCGGCGATCACCCCGCGCTCATTCCCTGCGCGCCGCCGAGCAGCTTCAGATTGAGCCGGCCGCCGTCGAACAACATCTCGTTCAGTGCGCCGTCGATGTCGTCAGCGGTGACATCCTGGCCACCGTCGCGGGCGATGCTGGCCTGGGCGATACGGCGCATCAATTCCTTGATGAAGGCGGCGCTGACGCCTTCGGTGCGCTGCACCGCTGCATCGATGACGGACGGTACGAGCGGCAGGCCGCGGCCGTAGAGCCGGATCAGCTTGCCGCGGCCTGCCTCGTCGGGCAGCGGCACTTCGATCGCCTGGTCGATGCGGCCGGGCCGACCGGCCAGCGCGCCTTCCAGCTCTTCCGGCCGGTTGGTGGTCAGCACGAACAGGATGTCGCAATCCTCCTTCAGGCCGTCCATTTCGTTGAGCAGCTTGTTCAGCAGGGATTCCTCGCACGGTCCGCCCATGTCCTCGCGGTCGCGCGCGATCAGGTCGACATCCTCGATCACCACCATGGTCGGCTGCAGCAGTCGCGCGAGGCTCATATAGGCGCCGAGCAGGCCAACCTGCTCGGCGGTGATGATCAGCGTGGTGTGGCCGGGCAGGCTGGTGGCGAGATAGCGAATGGTGTGGGTCTTGCCGGTGCCGGGCGGGCCGTAGAGCAGGATGCCCTTGCGGGTCGACTGGCCGAGCTTGCGCAGCAGATCGCGGCTGTCGACGAACCCGAGCACGTTGCGGTCGAGCAGCCGCAGCGTCCGGTCCGGGAGGATCACGTCGTCGCGGGCGACCGTCGGCAGGCGATGCACGGTCAGACCACGCGAACGTCCGCGATAATTGGCGCCATCCTCCAGCGACAGGATCTTGCCGCGATAGGAGCGCGCCGCATGCACGGCCGTTTCCAGCTCGGCGAAAGTGCGTTGCACGAAAGCATTGCCGGCCGCGCCGGCAGGTAACGCAATCTCAATGCGCAGCGACGGCTCGTGATTGTATTCGCGATAGAATGTCAGCAGCACGGCGTAGCGCAGCTCGCCGGTTCGGCACAGCCATAGTCCATTGACGAGGCACTTCACCGGCTCGGCCTCGCCGATATCGACATCGCGATATTGCGGCGGCGCGATCGCCGGTGCATTGCGGCCAGCCTTCATCAGCGCCGCGAAGTCGAGCGTCTCGTAGCGATATTCCTCATGGATGCCGAAGAAATGGATCGGATCGGTGAACAGCTTGTCGATCGCGACCTGAACATCGGCGCGCATGTGGCCCGGAAACTGTCGCGCCCGTGTCACGATCAGGTTGCGCGGCACGCCGGCGAAATGCCAGTCGAGCGCAACGTAAGCGGATCGAAACGTCTCGCCCGGCAAGTCTTCCGAACTGCGGCGTGCCGCGAGCAGGCAGTCGCTGCACAGCGATGCAGTCGTCGTACCGGGGATCAGAATCTCCGTCACGGCCCGCGGGGCTTCGCAGAGATCGCAGGGGCGGCTGGCGTCGGCGGATTCGGTGCTAATCATCAACGGCTGGCCGTTGGAGCGGATCAGCCATTTCGCCGAGTTGAAGATGGCCCGTGCGACCGGTCCCGGATAGGGGCCGCAGGGAATAGCGCCGTTGGCCTCGATCAAGGCGGCGCAGGCAATGGCTTCCTGCTCGGATTTCCCGAACACCGTACGCAACAGGTCCTGCACGAACTCCAGCGGCGTTTCGTCGTCATCATGAATGAAGAGCCGGACCGGACCGTCGTCGCTGAACACGTCGTGCATGATCACCTCGAAACGCAATCGGAACCAAAAGAACAAAATAAGAACATCATGGCCGCCGGCCTGCGTCAAGCGAAAGATTCCGGCGTCTCATCCCTGACGTGTGGTGACCCGGCTCGGCCGGCCCAGCGGGATGCGCGTTGCATGCGTAAACGCCGCTCAACACTTGTGACGATTGTGTTGCGGCAAATGCCAAGACATGGCCGCCACAGCGGCAAACTTCCGACACATCATCGGGGCGAAAAGGAATAATCCGACATGACGCGAGCGCGGGGCAGATTCTCTTGCAGGAATCTTCCGTCGCGCGATTGTTTTTATGAGGCCTTCGTGTCGCACAGACTCCGTTTTGCGATTCTTCTCGTCTTCACTCTGCTCATCTCTCCCGCACTGGCGCAGCCGGGCGCCAAGCCGGCTTCGCCGCAGCCCGTTACCAGCGACACGCTGACGCCTGAGCAAGCCAAGCGCGCGCTCGAGACGTTGCAGGACGACAAGAAGCGCGGCGAGATCATCAACACGCTGCGCGCCATCGCCAAGGCCTCGCCGCAGGCTGCTGCCCAGCCGGTGGCTGCGGAGCCTGTGCCCGAGCAGCATTCGCCGATCCCGCTCACCGCGGACAGTCTCGGCGCGCAGCTCCTGCTGATGGTGTCCGAACAGGTCGGCGAGATGTCGCGCGAGGTTGCCGATGTCGCGCGCACGCTGACCAACTTTCCGTCGTTCTACTACTGGTTCCTGCGCACCGCGAATGATCCGGCTGCCTATGGCCTGCTGATCGATATCGCCTGGAAGCTGGCGCTGGTGTTCGGCTGCGCGCTGCTTGTCGAGTGGGTGGTGTTCCGCCTCATCAAGCGGCCGGTGGCGTTCCTGGAGCAGCGATTGCCGCAGACGGCGCGGGTGCCGGCGCAGGCGCTCGCCAGCGCCGATCCGCCGTCGTCGGTCGCCGACGTCACGCCGGAGCCCGAGCTGCATCGCCGCCGGCTCAGCCTGGCGCGGGCCTGGCAGTCGGTGATCCGGCTGCCCTTCGTGCTCGGGCGCCTCGTGCTCGAGCTGTTGCCGGTCGTGGTCTTTGTCAGCGTCGCCACCGCGCTGCTCGGCACCGAGATCGGCGACCAGTCGACCACCCGGCTCGTGATCCTTGCGGTCGTCAATGCCTATGCGCTCTCGCGGGCGCTGATCTGTGCGGTGCGGGCGCTGGCCGGTCCGTTCGGCCTGTTCCGCGTCCGGGCCGAAACCGCGGCCTATATCGAGATCTGGGCGCGACGCATTGTAGCGGTCGGCGTATCGGGCATCTGCTTTGCCAATGTCGCGTTGCTGCTCGGGCTGCATCGCGCCGGCTATGCCGCGCTGCTGCGGCTCGTGATGCTGATCGTGCATCTGTTCGTTGTCGTCATCATTCTGCAGTGTCGCCGGCAGGTCGCCGATGTCATCCGCGCCCCGGCCGATCGCACCGGGCTTGCGGCGCGGACGCGCAACCGTCTCGCCTCGCTCTGGCATGTGCTGGCGATCGCGCTCGACCTCGCGCTATGGGCGGTGTGGGCGCTCAACATCCGCAACGGCTATTCGCTGCTGCTGCAATATTTCGTCGGCACCGTCGCGGTGCTGCTGGTCACCCGCCTCGTCACCATGGTGGTGCTGAGCCTGATCGATCGCGGCTTCCGCATCAGCCCGGACCTGATGCAGCGCTTCCCGGGGCTGGAGACCCGCGCCAACCGCTATCTGCCGCTGCTGCGCAAGGTGGTCACGGCGGTGATTGCCGTGATCGGTTTCGTCGCGCTGCTCGAGGTCTGGGGCGTCGATGCCATCGTCTGGTTCTATGGCGGCCAGATCGGCTCCCGGCTGATCTCGGCGGTGATGACGATCGGCATCGCCGCGCTTGCCGCGGCCGTGATCTGGGAAGGCGCCAATGCGCTGATGGATCGCCAGGTCGACACGCTGTCGCGCGAGGGGCATTACGCCCGCGCGGCGCGCCTGCGCACCTTCCAGCCGATGCTGCGCACCGCGCTGTTCTGCATGATCGTTGCGGTGGTCGGGCTCACCGCGCTCAGCGAGATCGGCGTCAATGTCGCGCCGCTGCTCGCCGGCGCCGGCATCGTCGGCATCGCGATCGGCTTCGGCTCGCAGAAGCTGGTGCAGGACCTGATCACCGGGCTGTTCCTCCTGATCGAGAACACCGTGCAGGTCGGCGACACCGTCACGGTGTCGGGCCTCTCGGGCGTGGTTGAGAACGTCTCGATCCGCACCATGCGGCTGCGTGCCGGCGACGGCTCCGTGCATGTCGTGCCGTTCAGCGCGGTGACCACGATCACCAATGCCAGCCGCGGCGCCGGCAATGCCGCGGTCAGCGTCAACGTGTCCTACAAGGAGGACACCGACCGCGCCGGCGAGGTGCTGAAGGACATCGTGGCGGGGATGCGCCAGGAGACCACGTATCGCGCGCTGATCCGCGGCGACCTCGAATTGTGGGGCGTCGACAAGGTCGACGGCTCGGTCGTCACCATCGTTGGCCAGATCCGTTGCACCGATGGCGGCCGCTGGTCGGTGCAGCGCGAGTTCAACCGCCGCATGAAGCGCCGCTTCCAGGAGGAGGGCATCGAGATCGCCTCGATGGGCCAGACCATCCTGATGCAGATCCCGGCGCCCTCCGAGCCCGATACCAACACGATGCCGCGCCGCGCGGCTGGCTGATCGGGCGCTTCGCTTCACCTCGCCCGCTTGCGGGGAGAGGTCGAATTCGAGCAAAGCTCGAATTCGGGTGAGGGGGAGCCTCCGCGATTTCATCTGTCATCGCATATGAGGACGCAGCCCCTCACCCCGACCCTCTCCCCGTAAGAACGGGGAGAGGGAGTAAACTAGGTCATCGCTATCGCAGCGTCTCACGGCTGCGACACGTCTCGCGACGGTGAGACGTTTGCAGCGCTCATCAGCCAGGCGTTCGGCCAGAGCCGGCCGAAATCCGGCCGATCTGATCCATTCCCCGCGATTTCCTTGCTGGCACAGCGCTTGCTGATTGTCGTGCCAATGCGCGGCAAGACGCATTGCATGACTGAACCCAACGAAGGAAGGAAACGCACATGGAGCTTGGCTACTTCACCATGCCCTCGCACCCGCCGGAGTGCGGATTGAAGGAGGGCCACGACTGGGACCTGCAGACCCTGCGCTGGCTCGACGAGCTCGGCTATCAGGAGGCCTGGATCGGCGAGCATCACACCGCGCCCTGGGAGCCGCACCCGTCGCCCGATCTGCTGGTGGCGCAGGCGCTGTTGCAGACCAAGAACATCCGCATCGGGCCCGGCGGCTTCCTCTTGCCGTATCATCATCCTGCCGAGCTCGCCAACCGCGTCGCGATGCTCGACCACCTCTCGAATGGACGGCTCAATTTCGGCGTCGCTGCCTCCGGCCTGCCGAGCGACTGGGCGATGTTCAATGTCGACGGCATGTCCGGGCAGAACCGCGACATGACCCGGGAAGCGCTCGAGATCATCCTGAAGATGTGGTCCGAGCCCGGACCGTGGACGCACAAGGGCAAGTACTGGACAGTGAACAAGCCGGACACGATGTTCGACTTCCTCAAACCCCACATCAAGCCGTTGCAGGGCCCGCATCCGCCGATCGGCGTCGCCGGCCTGTCGAAGAACTCGGACACGCTGAAGCTCGCCGGCGAGCGCGGCTTCATCCCGATGAGCCTCAACCTCAACCCGGCCTATGTCGGCAGCCACTGGGATTCGGTGGAAGCCGGTGCTGCCAAGACCGGCCGCAAGCCGAGCCGCAGGGATTGGCGGCTGGTGCGCGAGGTGTTCGTGGCTGATACCGACGAGGAGGCATGGAAGCTCTCGACCGGCGACATGATGGGCCGGATGATGGGCGAGTACTTCCTGCCTCTGCTCGGCCATTTCGGCTTCAAGGACTATCTGAAGCACGCGCCTGACGTTCCCGACAGCGACGTCACCGTCGAATATTGCGCGCGCCGGAATTGGATCGTCGGCTCGCCCAAGACGGTCACCGAGAAGATCGAGCAGATCTACCGGGAGGTCGGCGGCTTCGGCGTGCTCTGTGTGTTCGGCTTCGACTACAAGCACAAGCCGGAGGCCTGGCGGCACTCGCTGGACCTGCTCAAGAACGAGGTAATGCCGCGGCTGAAGCATCTCGGCGCCGAGTTCGAGAAGGCCGCATGACAGCTAGGCGGGGTGCGGGGCTTGCCTCGCACCCCGCCTGGCATATGTTGGAGGAAATATATTTCAGTACTGAGGTTGCGACATGACGGTCGACGCACAGAGTTTCAAGCAGGCGATGCGCCATTGCGCCGGCGCGGTCGCGCTGGTGACGGTCGGCTCGGAGACCGGGCAGCGCACCGGCCTGACGGTGACCTCGGCCTGCTCGCTGTCGGACAATCCGCCCTCGGTTCTGGTCTGCGTCAACCGCAATGCCAGCGCGCACGCGCGCATCCGCGAGGAGCGCCATTTCGTCATCAACTTCCTGAACGAGGAGCACGCGCTGCTGGCGCTGACCTTCTCCGGCCAGAAGGGCGTCAACGGCGACGATCGCTTTGCGTTCGGGCGCTGGACCACCGGCGCGACCGGCGCCCCGGTGCTGGAGGATGCCGTCGCGGCGTTCGACTGCGTCCTGAGCCAGGAGCTGGAAACCAAGACCCACTCGATCTTCATCGGCGAGGTCCAGCATGTCCGCGCCGCGACCGCGGTCGATCCGTTGATCTACCTGCGCTCGGGCTTCCAGAGCGTCCGCAACATCCACGATCCGATCACGCTCGGCGACGTCGACGCGCGGCGCGTGAGCTGGAACGAGTTTTCCTGAAACGGCGTGCCGCGGCCTGTCACCTCCGTCGTCGTTCGCCGTTGGCGCTACGGCTGCGTCCGCCTATGTCGGGCCAGCTTCGTTTTCACTGCTCTCAAGTGACGGCATGAAGGGCTGGGTTCAGGCTGCCCCAGGATGTGTTGCGAGGGATCGCTTCGATCGCCCCTGTCTGCGAGTGGCGTCGAAACAGGATATTAGGCTTGCCGGATAGCTCGAGCGCCTTGACGACCTCTCCCGATCGCTGGCGGACGAGCGTGCCGGCGGTGACGTAGCAACCGGCCTCGACAATACAATCGTCGCCAAGCGCGATGCCGGTGCCGGAATTGGCGCCGAGCAGACAGCGCTCGCCGATCGACACGACCTGCTTGCCGCCACCTGAAAGGGTGCCCATGATCGATGCGCCGCCACCCACATCCGTGCCGTCGCCAACCACGACGCCCGCACTGATGCGTCCCTCCACCATCGAGGTCCCCAAAGTCCCGGCGTTGAAGTTGCAGAACCCCTCATGGAGCACGGTCGTTCCGCGGCCGAGATAGGCACCCAGTCGCACGCGATTGGCATCGGCGATACGGATGCCGTCCGGCGCCACGTAGTCGGTCATCCGTGGCAGCTTGTCGATGCTGCGGACGTCCAGGGTGGAGGATGATGCGCGAGCGGCCCAGCGAAGCGCTTCAATCTGCTCGGGCAAGCATGGCCCCATCGACGTCCAGGCAACATTTGCGAGGATACCGAACAGTCCATCCAGATTGGCGCCGTGCGGCCGGATCAGGCGGTGACTCAGCAGATGAAGCCGCAGATAGACGTCATGGGCATCATGTGGGGGTTGCGCCAGATCATCGATGACGGTCTTGACCGGGATCACGGAAACGGCACGGCGGGCGTCAGCGTGCAGACACGCCGCTGCTCTCGGATCCAGGGCAGCGCGGGCCTGCTCGGCTGTGAGAACCGTTGACCCTGATGGGCCGGCCGGATTGCCGCGCCTGGGCGCCGGGAACCAGGTGTCAAGGACAGTGCCATTGTCCGCGACGGTGGCCACGCCATATCCTTCCGCGCCCAGCCCTTCGTGGTGAGTTTCCTTCACGTCAGACCATCCTTCCATTCGCGACCGGCATGCCATGTCGAAACATGCCGCGGCAACGAGCCGTCATCTAAAGCATGATCCGGAAAAGTGCGAAGCGGTTTTCCGAAAAGATCATGCTCAGACAAAGGGCTAAAGCGCGATGACGATTCAACCAAATCTCATCCCGCTTTAACCGTCCAGCGCGATCTTCAGCGCCTTGATCTTCCGGTACAGTGTCGCGCGGCTGAGCTTGAGCGCTTTCGCCGTTTCCGTCACGCGGCCGCCATTGGTGCGTAACGCCTCGACAATCGCGGCGCGCTCGGCCGCGGTATGATCGGCGGTCACGTCGCGCGCGGCGAAAGACGGCAGATCGAGATCGGCCTCGGTGATGACGCCGTCCTCGGAGGTCGCGCCGGCGAGCCGCAGCACGTGGCGAAGCTGGCGCATGTTGCCGGGGAAGGGATAGGCCATCAGTTGCGCCCATGCATCTGGCGCGATGCGGCAGTGTGGGGCTTCCTCGTCGGCGATCTGTGCGATCACCTCGCGCCGATCCGCGCGCTCACGCAAGGCGGGCAGGCGGATCTCCATGCCGCGCAGCCGGTAATACAGGTCGGAGCGGAAGCTGCCGTCCTCGGCCATCCGCGCCAGGTCACGGTGCGTGGCGCTGATCAGGCGGATGTCGACCGGGACAGGCTTCAGCGCGCCGAGCGGCCAGACCTCGCGGTTCTCCAGCACGCGCAGCAGCCGCGTCTGCAGCGTCAGCGGCATGTCGCCGATCTCGTCGAGGAACAGCGTGCCGCCGCTGGCCTGCACGATCAGCCCCCTCGATCCCTCGCGCCGCGCGCCGGTGAACGCGCCGGCCTCGTAGCCGAACAGCTCGGCGTCGATCAGGCTCTCCGGCATCGCCGCGCAGTTCAGCGCGACATAGTTGCGGGCCGCGCGATTGCTGGCCGCGTGGATGGCGCGCGCGAACACGTCCTTGCCGGCGCCGGTCTCGCCATGCAGCAGGATCGGCAGATCGAGATTGCCGACCGTCATCAGCCGCTTCACACCCTTCATCAGCACGGGATCGCGGCCGGCCAGCCGGTGCAGGCCGCTGAACTGTCCGGCCGGTTGTTGGCGCGGCGGTGCAGGCATCGGACGCGGCGAGCGTACGCGTACCGGCGGTGCGAGGCGGCCGCGGCCCCAGGGCGTGCCGTCGGCCCGGCGCAGCGTGACCGGATCATCCGCGGCGCGTGTCGCGCGGTCGTCCAGTTGAATCAGATGCGACAGGTCGATGCCGTCGTCGATCATCGCGTCGGTCAGGCCGAACATGCCGCGCGCGGTGCGGCAGGCGCCGACCACGCGGCGGTCGTCGTCATAGGCCAGCATGCCATGCCCGTCGTCGGGCAGGGTTGCGATCCAGGAGGCGCGGTAGCGCCGGCGGAAGAACGACTGCTCGATCCGCCGCGTCGCTTCCGTGGTGACGGCGAGCGCCAGTTCATGCGCGCTGCGGCCGAGATCGCTGCGGCATGAGGAGATGTTGACGGCGCCGGCGAGCCGGCCCGCATGATCGAACAGCGGCGACACCGCGCAGGTGAACATGTGCCACTGCTCGCGAAAATGCTCGTCGCCATGCACGATGATCGGCCGCTGCTCGGCGAGCGCGGTGCCGAGCCCGTTGGTGCCCTCGAAGGTCTCGGCGAAGTTCGAGCCGGTGTAGATCTTCCATTCCAGGAACATCCGGTCGTAGTCGCCTCCGGGCAGGCGGCTCACCAGCATGGTGGCGTTGGGGTCGGCGAGGTTGACGCAGTAGCCGGCGTCATGGAGCACGCGGGCAAGATCCTCGAGTTCCGGGATCGCGACCTGGATCAAATCCTCCATCGGCTCGGCAATGTGCCGGACCTCGGCTTCGGTCAGGGTCTGCGGCGGCCCGCGCCGCGCCGGATCGAGGTTGTGATTGACCACGCAGCGCCGCCAGGACGCCGCAATCCGCGCCTCGGTATCGACGCCGGCCACCTGGTTGGCCGCTGACAAGACACGGGCGACATGATTTGAGGCCGAAAGATTGGCCATCCAGCGGTCTCCACCCCTAATTTTCCGCGAAGTCTGGCACTCGGCGAGCGAATGTCAATTGGCCGCCGGGGTCGCGGGGAGGGGGCCCTTTGGGGAGACGTGCTCCTTCCGTCATTCCGGGGCGTGCCAACGGGTCGCGCGAACGCGCGCCCGATGACAGGCTCAGCACGAGCCCGGAATCCATCGGGCCGCCGATTCTGCCGATGAATGGATTCCGGGCTCTCGCTTCGCGAGCCCCGGAATGACGAGGGTGGGCAGTTGCGCCCGTCCCTACTTCACCTCGCCGGCCGTCAGCAGGACGAACGAACGCCCGGCCGCCTTGTAGGTGCTCTCGAACGCGAACTGCGCACCCGCGGCTTGCTCCGGCGCATTGGTGTCGAGCAGCAGCGACCAATGCGGGCCTGCCGTGGTCGGCGGCAGCTTGAAGTCGACCTCGCCTTCATAGCTGTTGAGGATGACGAGCACGGTGTCGTCCTCGCCCTGGCGGGCGATCGCGGTCTTGCGGGCGCGGCCGTCGAGCACGACGCCGAAGCACTTGATCCAGCCGGTGGTCCAGTCGCCTTGCGACATCTCGGCGCCCGAGGCGTTGATCCAGACCACATCGCGGATCTCGAGCTGCGGATCGCGATCGCCGGAGAGGAAGCGGCTCCGGCGCAGGATCGGATAGTCGCGCCGCAGTTTGATCATTCGTTTGGTGAAGGCGAGCAGCTTTTCGGCGTCGTCGGAGAAATTCCAGTCGAGCCAGGAGATGTCGTTGTCCTGGCAATAAGCGTTGTTGTTGCCGCGCTGGGTGCGGCCGAACTCGTCGCCGCCGAGCAGCATCGGCGTGCCCTGCGAGGCGAGCAGCGTCGCCAGCATGTTGCGCTTCTGGCGTTCGCGTAAAGTCCGGATCTCGGGGTTATCAGTCGGGCCCTCGGCGCCGCAATTCCAGGAGTGGTTGTCCGACGAGCCGTCGTTGTTGTGCTCGCCGTTGGCCTCATTGTGCTTGGCGTCGTAGCTCGCCCAGTCGTTCAGCGTGAAGCCGTCATGGGCGGTGACGAAGTTGACGCTGGCCCAGGTGCGGCGGCCTTCGCGGTTGAACACGTCATGCGAGCCGAGCAGCCGCGGCGCCAGCGCGGCCGGTGTTGCCTCCGCGCGCCAGAAGTCGCGCACGGTGTTGCGGTATTTGTCGTTCCACTCTGCCCAGCCCGGCGGGAAGCCGCCGACCTGGTAGCCGCCGGGGCCGCAGTCCCAGGGCTCGGCGATCAGCTTGACGGTGGCGAGCAGCGGGTCCTGGTTGACAGCCTTCAGGAAGCCGGACTGCTCGTCGAAGCCGTAGACCTCGCGCGCAAGGATGGTGCCGAGGTCGAAGCGGAAGCCGTCGACATGCATGTGGCCGGCCCAGTAGCGCAGGCTGTCCATCACCAGCTGGATCACCCGCGGATGCGACAGGTTTACCGTGTTGCCGGTGCCGGTGTCGTTGATGTAGTAGCGCCGCTTGTCGGGCAGCAGGCGATAATAGCTCGCATTGTCGATGCCCTTGAACGACAGCGTCGGGCCGCGTTCATTGCCTTCGGCGGTGTGGTTGTAGACCACATCGAGAATCACCTCGAGCCCGGCGCCATGCAGCCGCGACACCATCTCCTTGAATTCGCGCAGGCTGTTGGCGACGTCGGCGGCGTAGCGCGGGTCCGGCGCGAAGAAGCCGATCGTGTTGTAGCCCCAGTAGTTGGTGAGGTGCTTGTCCAGCAGGTTGCTGTCGTTGATGAAGGAATGCACCGGCAGCAGCTCGACCGAGGTGATGCCGAGCGCCTTCAGGTGATCGATCGCGGCGTCCGAGCCGAAGCCGGCATAGGTGCCGCGCAGGTTTTCGGGGACGCCCGGATGCTGCCTGGTAAAACCCTTGACGTGGGTCTCGTAGACCACGGTTTCGTCCCAATGCACGTCCTGGCGCTGGGCCTCCTGCACCCAGTCGAAATTGGGGTCGACCACCACGCATTTCGGCATGAACGGGGCGCTGTCGCGCTCGTCGAAGGTCAAGTCGTCGCCGGTCTCCATCTTGTAGCCGAACACGGCCGGATTCCAGGTGAGCCCGCCGGCATGGGCGCAGGCGTAGGGATCGAGCAGCAGCTTGTTCGGATTGAAGCGGTGGCCACCGTCGGGCTGGTACGGGCCGTAGACGCGATAGCCGTAGTACGTGCCCGGTTGCACGCCGTTGATGAAGCCGTGAAACACCTGGTCGGTATATTCGGGCAGCTCGAAGCGGTGCGTCTCACGCTCACCGTCGAACAGGCAGACCTCGACCTTGGTGGCGTTGGCGGAGAACACCGCAAAGTTGGTGCCGTGGCCACTCCAATGGGCGCCCAACGGGTAGGGTAGTCCTTCCTCAATGACATAGTCGGACATCGGTCCCCCAAAGTCTGGAGCTGACAAATCAACCTGCAACAAACGCCGCCGCGCGGAAAACGTTGCATGGGCGATGTTAGCGGGAAGAGCCGATGGCTGTATGACGTGGGGGGATGCTCGGCGTGTCGGCGCGATCGTTCTCTCCATCGTCATTCCGGGGCGACGCGCAGCGTCGAGCCCGGAATCCATTCCACCGTTTGGTTTGCGGCCCAATGGATTCCGGGCTCATCGCTTTGCGATGCCCCGGAATGACGGGAGCAGCCACGTCCTCTCCCCTCAAGCACTGGCGCCTCTGGAATACCGGATCGCCCGCATGCGCAGGTGGTGACGCCGAACAAGCTGTTTCACCGTCGTCCGGCATTCACCAGGACCGCGGCGTGCCTAATTGTTCGCCAACAGCGCAAACCGGCGTCGGTCGATCCGCTCGCGCGCCGCTTGTCCGGCCGCCGCGCAAAGATCGGGCGCGTAGAGCTGGCAGGTTGCCCGCTTCTCGATGGCGGTGTCGATCAGGTGCAAAAGTCGCGCAGGCGCGATGTCGGGAGGCGCGGCAATGCGGCCGACGACGACGTGCGTCTCCATTTGCTCGTGATCGGCGTGATCGATATCCGGGTTGCGCCAGCAATTCGCGCACATGATCTTGAAGCCCTCCGAGTGCGAATAGATCACGGCGTCCCCGTCCAGCTCGTCGGTGATGTCGGCCAATTGCCGTGCGGTCTCCTGCGTGCCGGCGAAATCGAAGAACCGGTAGTTTCGACGCAGCAGCGTCGCGAGATGCGGGAAGACCGGGATCTGCTGCTCGCCATAGGTGTGATGCGTAATCGGGGCGCCATCCGTCAGGATGACATCGCCATAGTCGACGCCGAGCTTGCCGTACAGCACGCTGCGGATGATGCCGTGGCACGGACTCAGCCGTTCGATCCACACCGTTTCCTCCTGGCCCGGATCGTCTGAGTCCGCGGCCCGCTCGGCAAGCGGCCGCTCGGCGAGCTTCACCTTGCAGGCCGGATATCCGCCTTCTGGCAACCCGAATCGTCCAGGCTCGATTTTCTGGCCCATCCGCTTCCACACATCCATAGCGATCTCCGCGTTCCCGGCGCCCGTAGCGCAGATCCCGAGATTCCACTGGTGGCTGTCGATCACCTCTTGCGACAGGCTTGCGGCGGCCTGGTTGGCCGCCACGCCTTCCGCGAACCTGCCGCGTGTCTTGTAGAAGAGGCCCAGATTGTAGTGCGGCGGGCTCTTGCGCGGATCGATTTCGACCAGCTTGCGAAGACAATGCTCGGCGATTGCATCGTTCTGGCGCGCCATCATTCGCGCGGCCGTGGCGAGCCCGCGCAGGATCCATTCCTGTTCACGCGGCCCCTCATGGAGCTTCGCCAGGCGGCCCAGCTTCTCGACCATGGTCCGGAAGATCGGGTGGTCCGGCGGCGGCGCGTTCAGATCGTCGATGTCGCGCACCGCTTCGAGGCATTGTCCAAGCGCCGAGAGGACACCGATATCGTCATCATGGGCATCCGCGATCTCCAGCAGCAGACCTGCCGCCTCGTCCCTTGCGAGGCTGTGCTGGTCGACAATCCATACCAGCGCCATCGCCGCCTCCGGCTGGTGACGCTGGGCCTCTCGCAGCGGTTGAATTTTCTGCGATGCCGCCTGCTTGCGGTCCGCCTGTCCCTCTGCGATGGCGTCGCGTGCCATCGCACCAATCTCGTCGGAAGTGAGAGCCGCGCTGGGACCTTTCGACATCATCTGTCTCCGTGGAGGCGCCCCGGTGTGTGACGTATCTCAACGCCGCAAGACTACATCAATTTCATGCCCTTGAAGCTGGTATGCCCGTTCTTGCCGACGATGATGTGGTCATGCACGGCGATCCCGAGCGGCTTGGCGATGTCGACGATCGCTTTCGTCATCTGGATGTCGGCCTGCGACGGCGTCGGATCGCCGGAGGGATGGTTGTGCACCAGGATCAGCGCGGTCGCGGACAATTCCAGCGCGCGCTTGATCACCTCGCGCGGATAGACCGGGGTGTGATCGACGGTGCCGGTCTGCTGCACCTCGTCGGCGATCAGCTGGTTGCGCTTGTCGAGGAACAGCAGGCGGAACTGCTCCTTGTCGGCGAACGCCATGCTGGTGCGGCAATAGGCGATCACGTCGTTCCACGACGACAGCGCGATGCTGCGCTTGATCTCGCCCTTGGCGATCCGCCCGGCGGCGGCGGCGAGCAGCTTGAGCTGGTTGATCGAGGCATCCTTGACGCCCTCGACCTCGCGCAGCCGCGCCACCGGCGCGTGCACCACCTCGGCGAACGAGCCGAATTTCTTCAGCAGCGCCTTGGCCAAGGGCTTGGTGTCGCGGCGTGGGATGGCGGCGAACAGCGCCATCTCCAAGAGCTCATAGTCGGTCAGCGCGTCGGGCCCCGCCGCGTAGAAGCGCTCGCGCAGCCGTTCGCGGTGGCCGTGATAGTGCGGCGTCTCGTCGGGCTCTCCGGTGCTGGCATCGGGCTTGGCGGGCATCGGCCACAACCTTGCCGTGCCTGCCGCGTTTTGCAAGGGCTGATGCTGTCGAGATTTGCCACCGCGCGGCGAGCGAATTACCGTTGCCTGCAGCGAGATCGAAAGGAGGAGGGCGGCGTGACGTCATTCAAGGTGATCCGCGCGCGTGCCGAAAAGCGCAAGGGCGGACCGAAGGCGCTGGAGAAGCTGCTGCACCCGCCGGCGGGCGCCAAGGCACTGGCCAAGCTCGGCGACGACCGCGTGCTGGCTGAAATGACCAGACGCGTGTTCTGCGCGGGTTTTGCCTGGAGCGTGATCGACGCCAAATGGCCGGGCTTCGAGGAAGCCTTCTTCGGCTTCCAGCCGACCAAGCTCGCCTTCAGGCCCGATGAATTCTGGGAGAAGCTCACGAGCGACGCCAGGATCGTGCGCAACGGCGCCAAGATCATGTCGGTGCGCGACAATGGCCGCTTCGTGCAGGAGATCGCGCGCGAGCACGGCAGCTTCGGCAGGTTCCTTAGCGCATGGCCGTCATCGAACGAGATCGGGCTGCTGGAGCTGCTCGCCAAGCGCGGCAGCCGGCTCGGCGGCAACACCGGGCAGATGCTGCTGCGTTTCCTCGGCTGGGACGGTTTTGTCACCTCGCGCGACGTCGCGGCCTGCCTGCGCGATGCAGGCGTGGATATTGCCGAGGAGGTCAAGTCGAAGCGCGATCTTGCCAAGGTGCAGGCGCAGTTCAACGCCTGGGCGGAAGAGACCGGGTTGCCCTATCTGCACCTGTCGCGGATCTGCGCGATGTCGATCGGCGACAACCACACGCCCGAGGAGATCGAGCGGCGCACGCGGCGATTATTGATCTTGCAGCGCACAAAGATGTGAATTGATTTAGGGAATGATCTTTTCCTAAATGGGAGCATGAGGACGATGGCCAGATTGTCGGAGCAGGCGCGGCGCCCACGCGGGCGGCCGCGGGAATTCGACGTCGACGTCGCGCTCGACAAGGCGATCCGGGTGTTTCGCGAACACGGCTACAACGCCACCTCGATCGAGGATCTGGCGGCGGGGATGGGGCTGGCCTCCGGCAGCATCTACAAGGCGTTCAAGGACAAGCGGGCGGTATTCCTGGCCGCACTCGATCGCTACATGCGCCTGCGCAACGAGCAGATTGCGTCGGTTGCCCGAACGCAGGGATCGGCACGCGAGCGGCTGCGCGCCGTGCTCGGCTTTTATGTCGAGTCGGCGAAAGGGATCGAGGGACGGCGCGGCTGCATGATTGTCGGCAGCGCCGTCGAACTGGCCATCGCGGACCGCGAAGTCGCCGTGCGGGTCGGCGCGACATTGGCGCGCAACGAGGCGTTCCTGGCTGACCTGATCCGGCAAGGGCAGGCGGACGGATCGATCGTGGACGGCATCGATGCGGAGGACACGGCGCGCATGATGGTGTGTCTCACCCAGGGCCTGCGCGTCGTCGGACGCTCCGGTCGTGCGCCGGCGGATACGCCGGCTGCGGTCGAGGTCGCGATGCGACTGGTCGGGTGATTTTTGGTTTGGCTATTTAGGAAATGAATATTCCCAAATTGGAGACCCCATGACGACGATCACATCCGATACCCGGCCCGAGCCGGATTCGGTCTCGACCTGGCTCACCTTCCTGCTGGCGCTGTCCTGCGGGCTGGTGGTTGCCAACATCTACTACGCCCAGCCGCTGGCCGGACCGATCGCGACCGAGCTTGGTCTGCAGCCGGAGCATGCCGGCCTGCTCGTGACCATGACGCAGCTAGGCTACGGCGCGGGATTGCTGCTGATCGTGCCGCTCGGCGATCTGATCGAAAACCGCCGGCTGGTCACGACCACGATCGCGGTCGCAGCGGTCGCGTTGGCCGCGGCGGCGCTTTCGCGGCATCCGTTGCAGTTCTTCGCCGCGGCGCTGTCGGTCGGTTTCTCTTCGGTCGCCGTGCAGATCCTGATTCCCTATGCGGGCCATCTCGCGCCCGAGCGCATCAGGGGGCAAGTGGTCGGCAACGTCACGAGCGGGTTGATGATCGGCGTCATGCTGTCCCGACCGGCGTCGAGCTTCATCGCCTCGGCGTCGTCCTGGCACGTGGTCTACTGGATGTCGTCGGCGCTGATGGTGCTGCTCGCGTTGCTGCTGCGCAGGACTTTGCCGCCGCGCGTTCCGCGCACCAGGCTCGGCTATCGCACGTTGCTGAGCTCGATGGTGCACCTCGTCCGCAATACCCCGGCGCTGCGGCGGCGCGCGCTCTATCAGGCCAGCCTGTTCGGCGTCTTCAGCTTGTTCTGGACCACGGTGCCGCTGGTCCTTGCCGGCCCCGCCTATCGCCTGTCGCAATCCGGCATCGCGATCTTCGCGCTTCTGGGTGTCGCCGGCGCCGTGGCCGCGCCGATCGCGGGACGCGTCGCGGATCGCGGCTGGACCCGTCCGGCGACGGCAGGGGCGATGTTGCTGACCAGCGGCGGCTTCCTGCTCACTTCGCTCGGTCGGCCGGGTTCGACGCTCTCGCTGGCCTTGTTCGTTGCCGGCGCGATCGCGATCGATTTCGGCGTGCAGGCCAACGTCGTGCTCGGCTTCCGGTCGCTGTTCGTGCTGGGCGCCGAAGCGCGCAGCCGGCTCAACGGACTCTATATGGCGACGTTCTTCCTCGCCGGTGCGGCGGGCTCGGCGGTCGGCGCCTGGGCCTATGCCGTGGGCGGCTGGATGCTCGCGACCGCGATCGGCGCTACTCTGCCGTTATGCGCGCTGATCTATCTTGCGACGGAGCGTGACTGAGATGCGAAGCGTGGCCGTTACACCTGAACCCACGGCTTCTCGCCATGGCGTTCGGACAGCGTGAAGATCTCGACGCCGTCGGCGGTGACGCCGACCGAGTGCTCGAACTGGGCTGACAGCGAGCGGTCGCGGGTCACCGCGGTCCAGCCGTCGGACAGGATCTTCACATGCGGCTTGCCGAGATTGATCATCGGCTCGATGGTGAAGAACATGCCGGGCTTCAGCGGCGCGCCTTCGCCGGGGCGGCCGATATGGATGATGTTCGGCTCGTCGTGGAACAGGCGGCCGAGGCCATGGCCGCAGAAGTCGCGCACCACGCTCATGCCCTGCGGTTCGACGAAGCTCTGGATGGCGTGGCCGATATCGCCTGTCGTGGCGCCGGGCTTCACCGCGGCGATGCCGCGCATCATCGCTTCATAGGTCACCTCGATCAGCCGCTCCGCCTTCCGCGCGATCGCGCCGATCGCATACATGCGGCTCGAGTCGCCGTACCAGCCGTCGACGATGAAGGTGACGTCGACATTGACGATGTCGCCTTCCTTCAGCGGGCGGTCGCCCGGCATGCCGTGGCAGACCACATGATTGATCGAGGTGCAGGTCGAGTAGCGATAGCCGCGATACATCAGCGTCGCCGGATAGGCGCCGTGGTCGAAGGCGAACTTGCGGACGAACTCGTCGATCTCGGAGGTCGGAACGCCCGGCTTGACGATGTCGGTCAGCGCATCGAGGCATTTCGACACCAGCGCACCCGCCTTGCGCATGCCGGCAAAGCCGCTCGGTCCGTGCAGCTTGATCTGTCCGGTCTTGCGAAGCGAGGTGTCGGTGGCGTCGATATAGCTCATGGGCGGGATGTTTCTGCGGGCAAGAGGCTGATTTCAGGCTCTAATTTAATGATCGGCGCGCCCGGCGCAAGCCAAGCTTGGGCATGGGGACAATGTCGAAACGGCTTGATTTCCCAGCTTGAACCGGAACGGCGGCGGCCGCCATCCCAAAACAAGCCACACTTGAACCGCCAAAGCGCGATGAGTCTAGCTGAATCGGCTTGGCGTGGCCTCGGTTCACCTCTCCCCGTCAGGGAGAGGTCGGATTGCGAAGCAATCCGGGTGAGGGCACCTGCTCTCTCGTTAGGCCGCAACCCCTCACCCGATTTGCTTCGCAAATCGACCTCTCCCAAAGGGAGAGGTGAACTTCCGACGCCGTTCCAGCTCGGCTCTTGCCGAGCTTTAACTGGAGACCTCGACCACGCTCTCGACCGGCAGCGCGCCGCCGCGGATGCGGAGTTCCCGCACCGGGTAGGGCACCTTGATGCCTTGTTGCTTGAAGGCGTCCCACAGCGACAGCATGACGTCGCTCTTCACACCGTCCATGCCATCGGGATCGGCGATCCAGAAGGTCAGCGAGAACTTCATGCCGAGTTCGGCGAATTCGGTCAGGATGCAGTTCGGCGGCTTGCCCTTGAGCGCTCGGGCGTGGGCCGTCGCGGTATCGATCGCGAGCTTGCAGACCAGCCTCGGATCGGCGTCGTAGTTGGCGGCGAAGGCGATCTTCACCAGCGTATTCTTGTCGGTGTAGGTCCAGTTGGTGACCTTCTGTGTCACCAGGTCCTCGTTCGGGATCAGGAACTCGCGGCCGTCGCCGGCGGCGACCGAGATGTAGCGGGTCTTCATCGCACTGATACGGCCCTGGCTGTCGCCGATGGTGACGAGGTCGCCCGGCTTCACCGATTTGTCGACCAGCAGAATGATGCCCGAGATGAAGTTGGCGACGATCTTCTGCAGGCCGAAACCGATGCCGACGCCGACCGCGCCGGACAGCACCGCAAGCGCCGACAGGTTGATGCCGACCGCGCTCAACGCAATGGCGACCGCGATCACCATCAGGCCGATGCGAATGATCTTGACCAGCAACACCTGGATCGACGGGGTCAGGTCGGTCGAGCGCGTGATCTGGCCGTCGATGAAATTGCTGGCGATATTGCTCAGCCACAGTGCCACGATCAGCAGCGCGCCGGCCTTGATCAGCAGCAGTGGCGTCAGGCGCAGGCCGCCGACCACGACGGCGAACGAATCCAGCGTATCGGCCGCCCAGTCGAGCTGGCCGACGATGCTGAGCGCGGCGACCACCCAGGCCGCGATCGAGACCAGTTTGACGATGAAGGCATTGTCGATCACCGAGGTCACGAGGCGGATCACGAGCCAGGCCAGCGCCAGCTTGGCGGAAACCGCGATCAGATAGCTGCGGCTCGGCCAGGTCGCGTGCCACATCACGATGCGCGAGATCACCATCAACACCGCGAACACCGCCGTCGAGGCGCTCGATACCATCACGCGGGCGAAGTGCCGGAGCGGCAGCGGCCAGCGGCTCGCCAGTGTCGCCATGTTGACCCGCGCATGAATGGCGGTATCGGCGGCATAGGCGAGGCCAGCGGCGGCGAGGATGATGCCGAACTGCAGATAGAACCACGGCGAGGCGACCTCGGCGCCGACCGAGCGCGCCGCCAATTGGATCGATTCCAGGATGTCCTTCCAGCTCATGTCCATCGGCAAAGTCTCAACTTGAAGCGCGGGTCAGGCAAATGTGATTCGAATGCGAGGGGAGAATCCCGCAACGGCGCTCACCCGACCATCGATACACCACAGTGTCGGGGTGACCTAGGGCAAGGCGGGCGGATTGCCGCTGACGGCAGAAATCGGTTGGCGTCCCAGTGTGGCGACGATAAGGATGCAATTGCAAGTATTTGAGACTTCCGAAGGCGCATGGCATCCCTCGACTCCGTCAGTATAGCGATCCTGCTCGGCGCGGTGCTGGTGATGGCCGGCATCCTGTCCAGCCTGCTGGCGTTGCGGTTCGGCGCCCCCCTGCTGCTGGTGTTCTTGCTGGTCGGCATGCTGGCGGGCGATGCCGGGCCGGGCCATCTCCAGTTCGACGACGTCCGAACCACCTATCTGGTCGGCTCGGTGGCGCTGGCGCTGATCCTGTTCGACGGCGGGTTGAAGACGCGGTTTGCCAGCATTCGCACCGTGCTGGCGCCCTCGATGATGCTGGCGACCGCCGGCGTGCTGCTGACCGCGCTGATCACGGCGCCGGTCGCCCGCTATGTGCTCGACCTCAACTGGACCGAGTCGCTCTTGGTCGGCGCCGTCGTGGCTTCGACCGACGCCGCGGCGGTGTTCCTCCTGGTGCATACCCAGGGCCTGCGGCTGCGCCCCCGCGTCGGCGCCACCCTGGAAGCGGAATCCGGCACCAACGATCCGTTTGCGATCTTCCTCACCTTGATGCTGGTCGAGTTCATTTCGGTCGGCCAGAGCTCGGCGTCGCACATCGCGATGGAGTTCATCCAGGAGGCCGTGTTCGGCGCCATCATCGGGGTGATCGGCGGCCGGCTGGTGGTGATCGCACTAAACTATGTGGCGCTGCCGCAGGGCCTGCATGCGCCGTTCGTCACCACGGCGGCGCTGGTGATCTTTGGCGGCTCGCAGATCGTGCATGCCTCCGGATTCCTCGCGGTCTACCTCGCCGGTATCATCATCGGCAATCGGCCGACGCGCGCGCATAATTCGGTGGTGACCTTCCTCGACGCCGCGACCTGGCTGGCCCAGATCGTGATGTTCGTGCTGCTGGGCCTCTTGGTGTCGCCGCATCGCCTGCTCTCCAGCGCCGGCGGCGCGGTGCTGGTGGCATTCGCGCTGATGCTGGTGGCGCGCCCGCTGGCGGTTCTGATCTGCCTCGCGCCGTTCAAGTTCAATTGGCGCGAGAAGGTCTTCATCGCCTGGACCGGCCTGCGCGGCGCGGTCGCGATCTTCCTCGCCTCGATCCCGATGCTGGTCGGCCTGTCGAAGGCCTATCTGTATTTCGACGTCGCCTTCGTCGTCGTCATCATCTCGCTATTGTTGCAGGGCTGGACCCTGGCGCCGGCGGCGCGCCGTCTGCATGTCGCGCTGCCGCGCGCCGAACGCGGCCCGCGCCGCGTCGAACTGGATCTGCCCGGCCAGCTCGAGCAGCAATTGGTCGGCTATCCGGTGCGGCCGAAGAGCCTGTATTTCCGTCGCGGGCTGATCCCATCCTGGTCGAAGCCGACGCTGGTGATCCGCGAGGAACGCATCCTGACGCCCGTCGAGGCCGATCCGGTCGCGCCCGGCGACTACATCTATCTGCTGGCGCCGCCGGAGCGCGCCGAGGCGCTCGACCGCTTCTTCGTCGACATGGCGCCGTCGAGTGCGCCCGATCCGCATCTGCTCGGCGACTTCATGGTGTCGGGTGAGCATACGCTCGGCGAGCTCGCCGAGATCTACGGTGTCAAGGTCGACGAGAACGCCGCCAAGCTGACGCTCGCGGATTATTTCGACATCAATCTCGACCGCGCGCCGAAGGAAGGGGCCGAGCTTGCGCTCGATGAGATCGTGCTGGTGGCGCGCAGCATCAGCGGCGGCCGCGTCAACGTCGTCGGCCTGCGCCTGCCGGAGGAGGATGAGGTGGTCGTGCCGCAGACGCGGATGCAGACCGTGCGGCGTAAGCTCGCCGACATCTGGGCGTCGGTGGCGGGGGTTTAGAGCATGATCCGGAAAAGTGC